>NZ_CP061497.1:2058739-2388318 GCF_014678725.1 Thermomonas sp. XSG
ATGGCCTGCGCGACCGCCTCAAGGAGTACTACAAGCTCGGTGCTCGTTTCGCCAAGTGGCGCGCGGTGATCACCATCGGCGACGACATTCCGTCCGGCACCTGCATCGAGGCCAACAGCCACGCGCTGGCGCGCTATGCCGCATTGTGCCAGGAGCAGGGGCTGGTGCCGATGGTCGAGCCGGAAGTGCTGATGGATGGCGACCATGACATCGGCACCTGCTACGAGGTCACCGAAGTGGTGCTGCGTTCGCTGTTCGACGCGCTGTACAACCAGAGCGTGATGCTGGAAGGCACCATCCTGAAGGCCTCGATGGTCGTGCCGGGCAAGGGCTGCGCCGAGCAGGCCAGCGTCGAGGAAGTAGCCGAGTCCACCCTGATGTGCCTGAAGTCGGCGGTGCCGGCGATCCTGCCGGGCATCGTGTTCCTGTCCGGCGGCCAAAGCGACGAGGATGCCACCGCGCACCTCGACGCGATGAACCGGATGGGCCCGAACCCGTGGCCGCTGTCGTTCTCATACGGCCGCGCCATGCAGCAGGCCGCGCTGAAGCTGTGGGCGGCCGACATGGCCGGCAACTACGCCAAGGCCCAGCAGACCGTGTTCGAGCGGGCCAAGGCCAATGGCCTGGCTGCACTGGGGCAGTGGGAAGGCTGATCGCGCCCGGCCGTTGCCCCGGGCAACGGTCGTAGTCCAGCCAAATGGAAACGCCGGCCCCGCGCCGGCGTTTTCCATTCTGTCTTCCCGCCCGCGTTGCGTCGTATGCTGCCGGCATCAACGCGGGGGCAACGATGGCGAACGAGGATCTCGCGAAAGAGGTCATGCAGGCACTGGCGCGCGGCGATCGCGCGGGCGCGGCGGGCCTGCTGCGCGCGGCGGGGATGCCGGCGATGCGGCAGGCGCTGGACCAGTTCAGGGCGCAGGCCGAGAACGAACATCGCGCGCTCAAAGCATTGGGCAGTTCCACCCGCGAGACCGCCGCCAAGATCGAAACCCAGGGCGCCCGGGTGCAGGCACAGACCCAGGCTGCGCTGCAGGCGCTGCGAACGCACAAGCGTCCGCCCACCGTGGAAATGGGGGAGACGCCCGGCAGCCTGCGCTGGGTGATGATCGTGCTGGGACTGCTGGCGCTGGCCGCGTGGCTCGCCTTCGGCGGCGTCTGAGCGCGGTCGGTAACGCACCAGCGCGGGTCCGGTTGACAGCGGCAGGCCAAGCCGATGGCACAGGAGTGTTGTCATCGGCAAAGGCTAGAATCGCGAGCCCCCCGCCCGAGCCGCGCCATGCCTTTGATCCGCCGCCATTTCCTGCCGTTCGTCGCCGCTGCCGCACTGGTGGTTTCCGCCTGTGGCAAACAGGAAAAGCCCGGCGCCGGTGGTCCCGGGGGCGGCCGCGGCAACCAGCCGGTGCCGGTGGAAGTGGCGGTTGTACGCGAACAGGACTGGAACGACGCCCTGCGCGCGCTGGGCACGGTGAAGGCGCACGAGGCCGTCACGGTGACCGCCAAGGTCAGCGAGACCGTCCAGCAGGTGCATTTCGAAAGCGGCCAGGAAGTCGCGCGTGGCGCGGCGCTGGTCACCCTGAGCGGCCAGCAGCAGCAGGCGCTGCTGGCCTCGGCGGAAGCACATGTGCGCGAGGCCGAGCAGCAGTTCCAGCGCCAGCAGCAACTGGTCGGCCAGCAGCTGGTGGCGCGCTCGGCGTTCGACACCGCCCGCACCGCCCGTGATGCCGCCCGCGCGCAGGCCGCGCAGATTCGCGCCAACCTGTCCGATCGGGTGATCCGCGCGCCGTTCGCCGGCGTGCTGGGCATCCGCCAGGTCAGCCCCGGCGCGCTGGTCACGCCGGGCACGGTGATCGCCACGCTCGATGCCATCGACCGGGTGTACGTGGACTTCCCCGTGCCGGAAACGGAGCTGGCCGGGGTTGCGCCCGGGCAGGCGTTGAGCGGTCATGCCGGCGCCTACCCCGGCCGCAGCTTCGACGGCAGCGTCAGCACCGTCTCCGCGCGGCTGGACGCCGGTACCCGCGCCGCCACCGTGCGCGGCGATTTCCCCAACCCCGAGCGCCTGCTCAAGCCGGGCATGCTGATCGACGTGGCGCTGGTGCGCGGCACCCGCCCGGCCATCGTGGTGCCGGAGTTGGCGGTGCAGCAGATCGGCAGCGAAACCTTCGTCTGGCGGGTCAAGGACGACGGCACGGTGGAGAAGGCCGACGTGGTGGTGGGCGGCCGCACTCCCGGCAAGGTGATGCTGAAGGACGGCATCCGTGCCGGCGAGCGGATCGTGGTCGAGGGCACCGGCAAGCTGCAGCCGGGCGCGAAAGTGGCGCCAGGCGGCGCTGCGCCCGCGGCCGACGGCGCGAAGAAGTAAGCCATGAAGCTGTCCGATCTTTCGATCAAGCGGCCGGTGCTGGCCGTGGTGATGAGCCTGCTGCTGATCGTGCTGGGCACGATGTCGTTCCTGCGCCTGACCCTGCGCGAGCTGCCGGCGATCGACCCGCCCATCGTCTCGGTGCAGGTGAACTATCCCGGGGCCTCGGCGGGCGTGGTCGAGACCCGCATCACCAAGCCGCTGGAGGACGCGCTGGCCGGCATCGAGGGCATCAACACCATCGATTCCAACAGCCAGAACGGCAGTTCGCGGATCAGCATCGAGTTCTACGCCAGCCGTGACATCGAGGCCGCCGCCAACGACGTGCGCAACGCGGTCAGCCGCGTCGCCGACCGCATGCCGGAAGAGGCCGATGCGCCGGAGATTAGCAAGGTCGAGGCCGATTCCGACGCCATCCTGTGGCTCAACCTGCGGTCCACCACGATGGACCAGATGCAGATGTCGGACTACGCCCAGCGCTACCTGGTCGACCGCTTCTCCAGCCTGCAGGGCGTGGCCCGCGTGTTCCTCGGCGGCAGCCAGCGCTATGCGATGCGGATCTGGCTGGACGGCAATGCGCTGGCCGCGCGCGGTCTGACCCCCGCCGACGTGGAAAGCGCGCTGCGGGCCGAGAACGTCGAACTGGGCGCGGGCCGGCTGGAATCCAGCCAGCGCGACTTCATCCTGCGCGTGGCGCGCGACTACACCACCCCGGAGGCGTTCGCGCAGATGCCGCTGGGCAAGGGCAGCGACGGCTACGTGGTGAAGCTGGGCGACGTGGCACGGGTGGCGCTGGAATCCACCGAGCGGCGCGCCTACTACCACAGCAACGGCGAGCCGGCGATGGGCATCGGCATCGTCAAGACCTCCACCGCCAACAGCCTGGAAGTGGCGGAGGCGGCCAAGGCGCAGGCCGAGCGCATCCGCCCGACCCTCCCCAAGGGCACCGACATCTACGTGGCCTACGACAGCACCACCTTCATCTCCGCGGCGGTGGAGCGGGTGTACGAGACGCTGGTGGAGGCCGTGGTGCTGGTGCTGATCGTGATCTGGCTGTTCCTCGGCAGCGCACGCGCGGCGCTGATCCCGGCGGTGACGGTGCCGGTGTGCGTGATCGCCTCGTTCATCGCGCTGTACGCGTTCGGCTTCTCGATCAACCTGCTGACCCTGCTGGCGCTGGTGCTGTGCATCGGCTTGGTGGTCGACGATGCGATCGTGGTGGTGGAGAACATCCAGCGCCGCGTCGACCTGGGCGAGCCAGCGTTGGTGGCCGCGCGCCGCGGCACCAAACAGGTGGCGTTCGCGGTGCTGGCCACCACCGCGGTGCTGGTGGCGGTGTTCCTGCCGGTCGGTTTCCTGCAGGGCAATACCGGCCGGTTGTTCCGCGAGCTGTCGGTGGCGCTGGCGGCGGCGGTCGCCATCTCCGCCTTCGTCGCGCTGACCCTCACCCCGATGATGGCCAGCAAGCTGCTGCGCCCGCACACCGGCGCGCACGCGGTGCATGGCAACCGCGCCAGTGAATGGCTCAATGCGCGCTTCCAGCGCCTGGCCGGCGGCTACCGGCGGGTGCTGGACCGGCACATCCATCGGGTCTGGCTGTTCGGCGGGTTGATGGCGGCGGCGGTGGTGGCGCTGGTGCTGCTGTTCAAGCTGCTGCCCAGCGAACTGGCGCCGACCGAGGACCGCGGCTCGTTCCAGCTGATGATGGAAGGCCCGGAAGGCGCGGGCTTCGACTACACCGTGGCGCAGATGAAGAAGGTCGAGGCGATCCTGGCGAAGGAAACCGGTCCCGACCAGCCGATCCTGCGCGCCAACCCGCGCGTGCCGGGCAGCTTCGGCGCCAGCGAGGAAATGCACACCGGGCGCGCGATGATCTTCCTGCAGCCCTGGGATGCGCGCGAGAAGAGCACGGTGGAGCTGGCCGGCGAACTGGAGAAGAAGTTCTCCGGCCTGACCGGGGTGCGCGTGCGCACGATGGCCGGTGGTGGCCTGGTGCGCACCCGTGGCCAGCCGTTCCAGCTGGTGCTGGGCGGGCCGGACTACAAGGAACTCGCGCAGTGGCGCGACATCATGCTGGCGAAGATGGCGGACAACCCCGGCTTTGTCGGCCCGGATTCGGACTACAAGGAAACCCGTCCGCAGATGCGGGTGGTGATCGACCGCGCGCGCGCCGCCGACCTCGGCGTATCTGCCACCGACATCGGCCGCGCGCTGGAGACGATGATGGGAGGCCGCCGCGTCACCACCTTCGTCGACAACGGCGAGGAATACGACGTCAAGCTGCAGGCCAACCGCGACGGCCGCG
Organism: Thermomonas sp. XSG; assembly: GCF_014678725.1. Taxonomy (NCBI): domain Bacteria; kingdom Pseudomonadati; phylum Pseudomonadota; class Gammaproteobacteria; order Lysobacterales; family Lysobacteraceae; genus Thermomonas; species Thermomonas sp. XSG. Next base: position 2,063,407 of record NZ_CP061497.1, read on the forward strand.
ATTCGGTGGCGGCGCTGGATGCGCTGCAGGTGCGCGGGCGCGGCGGCATGCTGGTGCCGCTGTCCAACCTGGTCACGCTGCGTGAAGTGGCCGAGCCGGGCACGCTCAACCGCTTCAACCGCCTGCGTTCGATCACCCTGAGCGCGCGCCTGGCACCCGGCTATCCCCTCGGTGACGCGGTGACCTGGGCGCAGGACACCGCGCGTGCGTCGCTGCCCGACTACGCGCAGATCAGCTGGAAGGGCGAGTCGCGCGAGCTGCAGCAGTCCGGCGGCGAGGTGCTGGTGACCTTCGCGCTGGCGCTGCTGATCGTGTACCTGGCGTTGGCCGCGCAGTTCGAGAGCTTCCTGCACCCGCTGGTGATCATGCTCACGGTGCCGCTGGGCGTGCTCGGCGCGCTGCTGGGCCTGTGGATCACCGGTGGCACGGTCAACCTGTTCTCGCAGATCGGCATCGTGATGCTGGTCGGCCTGGCGGCGAAGAACGGCATCCTGATCGTGGAGTTCGCCAACCAGCTGCGCGACGAGGGGCGTGCCATCCATGACGCCATCGTCGAGGCCGCCGCGGTGCGCCTGCGTCCGATCCTGATGACGTCCATCGCCACCGTGATGGGTGCGGTGCCGCTGGTGATCTTCGGCGGTCCGGGCTCGGCCAGCCGCGCCACCATCGGCGTGGTGGTGATCTTCGGCGTGGCCTTCTCCACGCTGCTGTCGCTGTTCGTGGTGCCGGCGTTCTACGCGGTGCTGGCGAAATACACGCATTCGCCGGAAGAGCTGGCGCAGCGACTGGAGCAACTGGAAGCGGAAACCCCGCAGGTGGGCGGCCATGCATGATCGCGACGGTGGTTCCCCGTGGAAGCCGCGCGGTCCGCGCCCGCCGCGCGACGGCGCGCCCCGCCGTGGATCGGTGCCGAGTGAAAGTTCGCGCCGCGAACCGGCGCGTAACGAGGCTTCGGAATCCGAGCCGGCCGACAACGCGCATCCCGCGCGCGAACGCCGCGACGCCGAGCTGCGCCTGTACGGCCTGAACGCGGTGCGGGCCATGTTCGCGAGGCGGCCGCAGGCGCTGCGCAAGCTCTACCTGGCCGAAGCGCGCATCCCGCAGCTGCAGCCGCTGCTGAAATGGTGCGTGGCGCACCGCGTGGGCTACCGGGTGGTGGATGATGCCGACCTGCAGAAGCTCGCGGCCAGCGCCCACCACGAAGGCGTGGTGGCCGAAGTGCTGCGCGAGGAACCGCTGCCGCTATCGAGCTGGCTGCGGGATCTCCCGGCTGGTCCGCAGTGCGCGCTGTGGCTGGATGGCGTAGGCAATCCGCACAACCTGGGCGCGATCCTGCGCAGCGCCGCGCACTTCGGCGTGGCGGCGATCCTGCTGCCCAAGCACTCGACGCTGGCGCTGTCCGGCGCCGCCGTGCGGGTCGCGGAGGGCGGCGCGGAAGCGGTGCCGCTGGTGCGGCTGGGCCGCGAGGACAACAGCATCGCGCAGCTGCGCAGCGCCGGTTTCGGGCTGGCCGCCACCGTGGTGCGCGGCGGCAGCGACCTGTTCCAGGCCAGCCTGCCGTCCCGGCTGGTGTACGTGCTGGGTGCGGAAGGCGAGGGCATGTCGCCGGCATTGGCCGCCGCCTGTGACCTGCGCCTGTCGATCCCCGGCAGCGGCGCGGTGGAAAGCCTCAACGTGGCTGCGGCGACCGCGGTGCTGCTGGCGGCGTGGGCGCGCGGCGGCTGAGTCGCCCGGGTTCCTTATAGGAGCGCACGGAACGGGCGCGAAGGCTTTCGCAGGATCATGCAAAGAGCCTGGCGCCCCTGCGGTGCGGTCCTACAGTGTCCCTGCAATTCGTGCTTCCCGCAGTGCGTGCGCTTACCTGTCGCTCGCGCCCTGTTCCTCGATGGCGCTGAAATTGGAGCGGGCGCCGCTGGAATCATTCGCCACGCCGGTGGCGAAATAGGCGACGCCGGTGCCGGCTGCGCGGTCGATCCACAGTCCCGACAACAGGCCGTAGGCATTGCCGCTGTGGCCGATGCGCGGGCGGCCGTCGCCGAACAGGTCGTCGCGGCAGCGCTTGCCATCGCCCTGCGCCAGCTGTTGCGTGGCCAGGCCATACGCGCAGAAGAAGCCGCCGCGGTTGGGTTCGTCCTCCTCGCCGATCACGCCATTGCTGCCGTCATAGCGCCACACCGGCGTGTCCAGCAGCGCCACCGAGGCTGGCCCCAGCAGGCGCACGCCGTCCAGCTCGCCATCATTGAGCAGCATCCGGCCGATCCGGGCCAGTCCGCGTGCGGAGATGCGCAGCCCGCCCTGGGGCGAGAACAGCGTGCCGTTCCGGCCGGGTTGCCACCGCGACAGATCGCAGCTGCCATCGGTCGCCGCGATCACCAGGCAGGCCGGGCGCCGGCCGTGCAGGTCATCCTTCTGCGGCTGGCGCTTGTCGTCGTACAGCACCACTGCGCGGGCCATCGCGGCTTCGCTGCTGCCGGACCAGTTGAAGCCCGCGTCGATCCCCAGCGGGAAAAGCACCAGCCGTCGCATCAGCCGGTCGAAGCGCTCGCCAGTGACGCGTTCCATTGCCTGCGCGACCAGCGGGAAGTTGAGATTGGTGTAGCGGAAGAACGTGCCCGGTGCGTGCTGCGTATCCCAAGCCTGCGGGTTGCCGGTAATGATGCCGATGTCCTGGCCCAGCGGCACGTTCCAGTAGCCGGCGGCGTCGGTCAGGCTGGAGGTGTGCGAAAGCAGCATGCGCAGGGTGATCGGCACGTCCGGGAAGGCCGGGTTGCGCAGCGGGAAACCCAGCGCGGTGGAAACATCCGCATCCAGGTCCAGCTTGCCGGCCTCGACCAGCCGCAGCACGCCGATGGTGGTCACCAGCTTGCTCACCGAGGCGACCCGCGCCGGGTCGTCGGCGGTGAGGGCGCGGCCCGCGGCCACGTCGGCCAGGCCCTCGGCCCGGACTGCGGTTTCACCCGCGCGGTCGAAGGCGACGCGGACCCGCCCCACCGGTTCGCTGGCGCCGGCGCAGGAGGCGGCAAGCAGCAGGGAAAGCGCGGCCAGTCGGCGGATCGGGGGCATGCGGGCTCCGGAAGGTGCCGGCGGGCTGCCGGCGCGCCCTGCAGGTTAGCTGAACCAATCCCATCCGGGCGGGGAGGCATGACTTCCTGCCCATGTGTAATGATGGTTTGGTGTATTACATTACCAGCACACCAGTTCAGGAGGCCGTCATGTTCACCACCACCCGCATCCCCCGCAGTCCCGCTTTCGTCGAGCGCCGCAAGGCTGAACGCAGCGCCAACGATGGCGAGTTCCAGCCGCGCAACCGCGGCGAACGCGAGTTCGGCATCGGCTACGGCCGCAGCAGCGGCTATGTCCGCAACCGCAGCTACGTGGCCAGCCAGCCCACCCTGTTCCGCTGCCGCTGAACCGGCGCGTTCTTCGCGTATCGTCCACTGCCATCGCTACCGCTGGATCCCTGCCGATGAAGCATCCGATCGCCGCTGCCCTGCTGGTCCTCCTTGCCCTGCCGCTGGCCGGCCAGGCAGGGAACTGCAAGCTGGACATCCAACCCGTCACTAGCGGCTTTTTCCTCAATCCCACCCTGGACAAGCTGACGGTGCGGTCGATGCGGTCGGTCAAGCCGGGCGTCGACTGCAAGTTGCAGCAGGGCGACGAAATCGTGCAGATCAACGCCCAGGCGGTGCCGGGACGCAAGGCCCGCGAGGTCCAGGCCTTCTGGAAGGATCTGAAGCAGGATCAGCCGCTGACGTTCAAGGTGCTGCGCCACGGCAAGCCGCTGACGCTGGTACTGGAAGATTGAACAGCGCGCCGTGCCCGCCGCCGCCTCAGGCGGAAGCGGTGGACACGTCGCGCATCCGCTCCGCGGCCACCATCAGCTGCGGGAAGAACGTCTCGAACGTCGCCCGCGCCTCCTCCTCGTCGGCGTGCAATATCTCCAGGCAGGCCAGCAGCCGGTCGCCGTTGCGCGAGAGCCGGGTGGAGATTCCCCGCACCGCGGCATCCACGCTTGCGCGCCGCGCGTAGGATCCCAGCCAGTCGTGCGCGGCCATGCGCGGCGCGATGGCTGCCAGCCGCGCCGGCAAACGGTCCCGGCGCTCCTCCAGGATGCGATAGATGCGCGCCGTGAACGCAGCCAGCGGCGCGGCGTTCCAGCGATCCCAGCCCTGTGCCAGGCAGTGGTCGAAATACACGTCCAGCACGATGCCGGCGTAACGGCGCAGCGGCCCGAAGCGGGCGCGCATGGCGGTGACCGCAGCGTGGTCGTCGGTGTAGCGGTCGATGCGGCGGTGGCGCACGATTTCGCTTCGCACCGGTTCGGGCCAGTCCGCAAGCCCGCTTTGGCCGAACACGAAGTCCCCGAGCAGGGCGCCCAGGATGGCGTCGTCCGAATGCCGCGCCAGCCAGGCGTGGGCGAGATAGTTCATGCGCCGATGGTAATGGCGCGAAGGGTAATGGTCGGGTGGAGCGCCTCAGTGGGTGCCGGTGGCGCGCGGGTGGCAATCTGCGCCGGGCAGCGCATCGTCCAGACGCACGCAGGGGCGGAACCCCACCATCCCGGTCAGCTGGCGGCTGTCGCCGCTGGCGACGCTGAAGCGCTGCAGCGGCGCCAGCTGGCAGGCCGCTTTACCGTCGCAGGCGTCCGGGTACAGGGTGTAATGACAGGCGCCGCTGCTGCTGCGGACGCATTCGAACCGCGCCACGCCGTCCTGCACGCTGGCCTTGCTGTGCAGCGCCATGCGGCCTTCGTCCACCCGGCTGGTCCAGGTGGTGCCGCCCGGCGAGCAGCCGGCCAAGGCCAGCAGGAACTGCAGCAGCGCAACGAGTTTGGTCAAGCCGAGGTTGAACATGGTGGGCCTCACATGTGCTTGAACAGGGCCATGAACGGCTGGCTGACCACCAGCGTCTCCGGGCGGTGCCGCAGCCGCACCGTGCCGCGCCCGCTGTCGTCGCGGACGATCCCGGCGATGGCCTTCAGGTTGACGATGGTCCCGCGGTGGATCTGCTTGAACGTGTTGCCGTCGAGCCGTGGCAGCAGTTCGCGCAGCGAGCTGCGCAGCAGCGCCTCGCCCTCGGCGGTGACCACGGTGGTGTATTTCTGGTCGGCGCGGAAATACAGAACGTCGTCCACCAGCACCAGCCGGGTCTCGCGCCCAGCGCTGGCGGTCAGCCAGGTCAGCGGCTCCACCGCGCCGGCGGCTTTCGGCAATGCGCCCAACTTGTCCAGCAGCGCCGCCAGCGCAGCGGCATCCGGCTGCGCCTCGCGCGCCTGTAGACGTTCCAGGGTGGCGGCCAGGCGCTCGGGCTTGACCGGCTTGAGCAGGTAGTCGACGGCGCCCTGCTCGAAGGCGTCGATGGCGTACTGGTCGTAAGCGGTGACGAACACGATGTGGGTGCGCGGGCTGGCCTCGGTGGCGATGCGTGCCACCTCGAGGCCGGTCAGGCCGGGCATGCGGATATCGAGGAAGGCGACGTCGGGCTGGTGCTCGGCCAGCGCCTCCACCGCGCTGGCGCCGTCCTCGCATTCGGCCAACACCTGCAGGCCGGGCCAGGCGCGCTGGAGTTCGGCCACCAGCGCCTGCCGCAGCAGGGCTTCGTCCTCCGCGACGACGCAGGTCCACGTGCGGACGGGTGCAGTCTCAGTCATGGCGGGCTCCGTTGGACGGCACCGTGATGGTGGCGGCGACGCCGCTGGGGAAGTTGGCGATGACCGACAGGTTGGCCTCGCCGGCGTAGCGCAGGCGCAACCGCTCGCGCACGTTCTTCAGGCCGATGCCGGTGCCGCTGGTCTGGGTGTTGAAGCCCTCGCCGTCGTCGGCCACGGTCACCGCGATCTTGCCGTCGTCGTCGCGGCGGGCGCGGATCCACACGGTGCCGCCGCCGGTGCGCGGCTCCAGGCCGTGCTTGATCGCGTTCTCCACCAGCGTCTGCAGCATCATCGCCGGCAGCGGAGTGGCGCGCAGCGCCTGCGGCACGTCCACCTGCATGCCGAGGCGGTCGCCCATGCGGATCTTCAGGATCTCCAGGTAGGCCAGCGCGCGTTCCAGCTCCATGCCCAGCGTGGACATGTCGTCCTCGGCGTTGGGCAGCGAGCGGCGCAGGTACTGGATCAGGTGGCCCAGCATCGCCTCGGCGCGGGCCGGGTCGCTGCGGGTGAGCAGCTGCGCGCTGGCCAGCGTGTTGTAGAGGAAGTGCGGCTCGACCTGCGCGTGCAGCAGGTGCAGTTTGGCCTCGGTGAGTTCTTTCTCGGTGGCGGTCTGCGCGGCGCTGGCCTGCTCGCTGCGGCGGCGGTCGCCGATGCGGCGGGTGATGGCGCGTGCCACGGCCTCGGCGTTCTCGAAGTTGGTGCCGTCGTCGACCAGGAACCAGTCGCTCCAGGCCGGGCTTTCCGGCTCGCAGATCAGGGTGACCCGGCCGCTGTCGCCGGCCGGTGTGACCGTGGCCTGCAGCTGGTTGTGATCGGGCGCGAACCACAGCAGCGGGTTCCAGCGCCGCAGCGGCGGCTCGCCGTACAGGTGCGGCCGGGCGATCTTGGCGCGCACCTGCAGGCTGTCGCGCGCAGCCTGCACGCCCTCGGCGCCGGGCAGCCCGCGGATCGCGGCTTCGACGACGTCGAAGGCTTCGCCGGCTTCCAGCGGGATCTCGATGACGCGCTTCTGGCGGTTGTCCAGCGTCTCGTCGTCCACCCGCCCGGCGACCAGGCGGACGCGGTGGAGGTGCGAGAACGCGCCGGCGATCACCAGCCCGATGGTGCCGAACGAGAACAGGATCGCGGGGGCCTCGAACTGGCCGATCAGGGGCAGGCTGGAATACAGCGCCACCACCAGCATGATCGCCAGCCCCCAGGCGCAGCCGATGCGGATGATGAAGAACAGGCGCTTGAACATGGATGGTGGCGCGTGCGGGAAGTTGCCGCGAGGATAGCCGCGTGCCGCGGCGATGGAAGAAGGCCTGCGACGAAGCCGCCCTGGCGGCGACGAAGCCGGCGCGGTCCGCCGCGAGCGCCGCGGTCAGTTGCGCGTGCGTACCCGCAGGTAGCGGGCGAAGCGGGGCGTACCCTTCGCGGTCAGGCCGTTGTAGCGATAGGTGACCAAGGTGCCGGGACGCGGCGGCTGCCGGCGCTCGGCGTCGGACAGGCCGCTTCCCAGCGCGAAGCGGCGCCCATGTGCGTCTTCCACCAGCAGCGCGCCGACCTGCCCGGCGTATTTGCCCTGGCCGGGACGATAGCCGATGACCCTCGCCTCGGCATCCGCGGCGGGCTTGTATTTCAGCAGGCTGTCGCTGCGTCCGCCCACGTAGCGGGCGTCCGCGCGTTGCAACATCAACCCTTCGCCGCCGGCGGCCATCACCGTGCGCAGCCTGGCGTCGAGCGCCGCACGGCCGGCCACGCGTGCCTGCGCGATGGCCTGCAGCCGCGGCGCGTTCACCTGCCCCACCAGTGACCGCAGTCGTTGCGCCCGCTGCGCGAACGGGCCGGGGTCGCCGGGCAGGTCGAAAGCCATGAAGCGCACCTGCCGCCAGCCTGACTCGTCCGGTCGCAGTGCGCGTACCAGATCGCTGACCTGCTGGAACCGCCCGCGCGCGATCCACAACTCGCCCTCGATGGCCTGCGCCGGCCAGCCGGCGGTGAACCAGCCGGGTGCGTCGATGCGGTCGCCATTGCGGGTCAGCAGTTGGTGACCGTCCCAGCGGGCACGCACCCCATCGAGTTTCTCGCTGACCAGCCAGGCGCCGACGTCGCCGATATCGTGGAAGCGGGTTGCCAGCATCGGTGCCGGCAGGTCCGGCGCCGCCCACGTGGGTGCCGGCGACAGCAGGGCGGCGGACAGCAGCAGGGCGAGCAGGGCGGTGCGCGGTTCCATGGCGGCACTCGGTGCGGGAGTGTGGCCAGCATCGGCGGCGCAGCATGCCTGCGCCGTCGGCGCGCGTCGCGGATCGTGGTCAGGGATTGCCGCGGCTCAGGCGGCGCCGACGTGCTCGCGCACCGCCTGCATGTCGCGCACGGGGCGGACCTCGATGCTGCCGAAGCGCGCCCACGGGAACTGGCGGGCGATCTCCATGGCCTCGTCCATCGAACCGGCTTCGATCAGGTTGAAGCCGGCCAGGAATTCGCGGGTCTCGGCGAACGGGCCATCGGTGATCCGCGCCAGGCCGTCGCGCACGCGCAGGGTGCGCGCGGTGTCCGGTTCCAGCAGCTGCTGCGAGCCATGCAGATGGCCGGCGTCGCGCAGGGCATCGGCCTTCTCGAAGCAGCCGCGCATCAGCCGGTCGTACTCGTCCTGCGGCAGTTCGGCCAGCAACGCCGGATCGATGTGGATCAGGGTCAGGTACTGCATCGGGCGATCCGCGACGGGAGAGCGGACGATGATGCCGGGCCCGGTGTCGGCGCACAAACTGAATGCGGCGGCGATTTTTTTTTCACGCAGCGTGTCGATTCCATTTCCTGCCATCCGTCGTGTTGCATGCAAGCGGGAAATTCCACCCGTGCGGAGACCGACATGAAGGTGATGGTGATGGTGAAGGCCACGGCCGATTCCGAAGCGGGCGCGATGCCGGACACGGAACTGCTGGAGGCGATGGGCAGGTTCAACGAAGAGCTGGTGAACGCCGGCGTGATGCTGGCTGGCGAAGGCCTGCATCCCAGTTCGCGGGGCGTGCGCGTTGCTTTCGATGGTCCGCAGCGGCGGGTGATCGACGGGCCCTTCGCCGAGACCCGCGAGCTGGTGGCCGGTTTCTGGCTGTGGCAGGTGCGTTCGCTGGACGAGGCGATCGAATGGGCCAAGCGCTGCCCCAACCCGATGCCCGGCCCGTCCGAACTGGAGATCCGCCCGATCTTCGAGGCCGAGGACTTCGGCGCTGAATTCACCCCCGAGCTGCGTGCGCAGGAAGACCGCCTGCGCGAGCGTCTCGGGCACTGATGGCAACCGATCGATCCACAGGAGGGCAGCACATGAAAATCGTCACCAGCCTCAGCTTCCAGGGCCAGTGCCGCGAGGCGTTCGAGTTCTACGCAGACGTGCTGGGTGGCAGGATCACCGCCGCCGTGCCGTATGCCGATGCGCCGCCTGGCATGCCGATCACCGACGAGAAGTACAAAGTCTGGCTGATGCACTGCTGGCTGGAAGTCGGCGACCAGGCGTTGATGGGCGCCGACATGGATACCGCCTGGGCGCCCAACGTGGACAAGCCCAGGAACGGCTTCGACGTCACCCTGCACACCGAAGATGCGAAGGAGGCCCGGCGCTGGTTCGAGCGCCTGTCGGCGGGCGGCCGCACGGTGATGGCGTTCGGCGAGACGTTCTGGTCGCCCGGCTTCGGTTCGCTCATCGACAGGTTCGGCGTGCCCTGGATGATCAATGTCGTCCCCGCCGCCGACTGGAAGCCCGCGCAGGGCTGACCGCACCTCCCGCCACCAACAGGAAAGGACCACCATGCCGCGCAATCTCTATGTCACCCTGCCGGTGAAGGACCTGGACCGCAGCGTCGATTTCTTCGAGGCGCTCGGGTTCTCGTTCAACCCCGACTTCACCAGCGAAAACGGCGCCGCGCTGGTCATCAACGACAACACCAGCGTGATGCTGGTGGCCGAGTCGTTCTTTTCCACCCTGTCCAAGGTGCCGATCACCGACCCGCGCAAGGCCACCGAGGCGCTGTTCTCGCTGTCGCTGGACAGCCGGGAGCAGGTCGACGCGCTGGTGCGCAAGGCGATCGCCGCCGGCGCCACGGAAGGCCACGAGCCGGAGGACCTCGGCTTCATGTACTCATGGGCCTTCGTCGACCTCGACGGCCACCAGTGGGGCGTGTTCCATATGGACATGTCGCAGATGCCGGCCCAGTGAGCGGGTGCTTGCATGGCGGGGGCTGGCGATGGTGTCATCGGCGGGATGAAAGCCGATGACCTCCATCGCCGCCTCGATGCCCTGTGGCGGATGGAATCGCCAAAGCTGCTGGCGCGGCTGGCACGCATCACCGGCAACATCGACACTGCCGAGGAACTGGCGCAGGACGTACTCCTCGCCGCGCTGGAGCGCTGGCCGCGCGAGGGCGTGCCGGACAACCCGGCCGCCTGGCTGATGACCGCGGCCAGGCACCGCGGCATCGACCACGTCCGCCAGCGCCAGCTGCACGCGCGCAAGCAGGATGAATTCGGCATCGAACTGACGCTGCACGGAGCCGACATGCAGGGCGACGACGCCCAGCGCTTCGCGGACGACGATATCGGCGACGACCTGCTGCGGCTGGTCTTCGCCAGCTGCCACCCGGTCCTGCCGATGGATTCGCGGGTGGCGCTGACCCTTCGCCTGCTGGGCGGCCTGTCGACGCCGGAGATCGCGCGCGCCTTCCTGCAGCAGGAAGCGACGGTGGCGCAGCGCATCGTCCGTGCCAAGCGCGCGCTGGCCTCGGCGCAGGTGCCGTTCGAGGTGCCGCGCAGGACGGAGTTGCCGGAACGGCTGGAGGCGGTGCTGGAAGTCCTGTACCTGGTCTTCAACGAGGGCTACGCCGCGACCAGCGGCGAGGACTGGATGCGGCCGGCCCTGTGCGAGGAGGCGCTGCGGCTGGGGCGGGTGCTGGCCGGCCTGCTGCCGCGCGAACCCGAGGTGTTCGGCCTGCTCGCACTGATGGAGCTGCAGGCCTCGCGCATTTCCGCGCGGACGCGGGTCGACGGCTCGCCGGTGCTGCTGGCCGAACAGCATCGTGCGCGCTGGGACCGGCTGCAGATCCAGCGCGGGCTGCAGGCATTGGCGCATGCGCGCCAATTGGGTGGCGACGACGGCCGCTACGTACTGCAGGCGGCGCTGGCGGCCTGCCATGCACGGGCACCGCGCTTCGAGGACACCGACTGGGCCGGGATCGCGGCGCTGTATGCACGGCTGATGCATGTCGCGCCTTCGCCGGTGATCGAGCTCAACCGCGCGGTGGCGGTGGGCAGGGCGCAGGGCGCCGCGGCGGCGCTGCCGATCGTGGATGCACTGGCTGCCGACGCCAAGTTGAGCGGCTACGCACCTTTGCCGGCGGTGCGCGGCGACCTGCTGGAGCAGCTGGGCAGGCGGGACGAGGCACGTGACGAATTCGCCCGCGCAGCGGCGCTGACCGGGAATGCGCGCGAGCGCGAGGCCCTGCTGGCGCGCGCGGCCGCCTGCGCTTCCGCCTGAAACGACGAAGCCGCCCGCAGGCGGCTTCGTGTGTACCGGCTGACGTCGGTCAGCGGTTGGCGACCGGGTCGCGGAGTTCGCGGCGCAGCCAGCTGTCGATCATGCGCTTTTCGTAGCGAAGCGGGTCGGTGTCGTTGAACGGCGCGGCGTTCACCAGGAACGCGGGGTCGGTGATCTTGCGCTCGCCTTCCGCTACCAGCTGGCCGTTGGCGTCGAAGCGCTTGTACTGCACGGTCATGCGCGGCGGATAGATGTCGCGGATGATCCGCACGTCCTGCTGGTTCAGGCTGCGCCATGGCTCGTAGTCACCGGCGCGGTCCACGTCGACGATGGTGAGCTGCAGGCGTTCGCCGGCCGGCAGCTGCGCTTCGGCGCGCTTGCGCATGTGCTTGGCCAGGTCGGTCAGCCAGCTGCCGCGCTGGCTGTCGTAGCGGTTGAGGCTGCGGCGCAGCTCGGTGAACGTGGCGGGGTCGGCCCAGCTCACGGCGACCGGGCCGGCGTCCGGAAGGGCGCGCGGCGCGTCGGAAGCGAGCATGTTCTCGCCGGTGGACGCGCAGCCGGCCAGGGCGAGGGTCAGGGCGAGGGCGGTGAGTCTGGCGTGCATGGACGTTCTCCGCTTGGGTCTGCCAGCAGTGTGCGCCCGGTGCCGTGCGCGCGGGAGGCCGGCCGGGCGGTTCAGTCAGCCGGCGTTCCGGCTTCCCCGGCGGTATCCAGGAACCACGCCTCCACGCTGCCCTTGACCTTCATGGTCATCGGCATGCCGCGGCGATCGAGCGCGCGTCCCGCCTGCACCCGCACCCAGCCCTCGCTGATGCAGTATTCCTCGACGTTGTTGCGCTCCACGCCATTGAAGCGGATGCCAATGCCGCGCTCCAGCAGCTCGGCCCGGTAGAACGGGCTGCGCGGATCGTTGGAAAGGCGGTCGGGCGGGGTGTCGAGTGCGTTGTCGGTCATGGCGTGCGGTCGGCCTTGAGGGGCCGACAGCATACCGGAGCGCGCTCAGCGCAGCCTGCGCGATACCGCGAAGAAGGCGAGGTTGCCCAGCCCCAGCGCGCCCACCAGCACCGCGATCACGCCGGGGGTGATGTCCTCCCAGCCGCGTGCTTCGACGATGCCGAAGCCGAGGGCCAGCGCCACCAGGGTGATGCCCCAGCGCAGCGAGGACAGCCGGCGCGCGGTCTCGTCGCCTTCCAGGATGCTGCGCACCAGCGAGGGGTCGCCGTTGCTGGCGACCAGCTGCTTGCGCACGCGGGCATCGACCACCGCCTTGATGGAATAGGCGATGCAGACGAACAGGGAAATCGGGATCAGCAATTCGAAGTTCATGGAGGTGTCCTTGGTGGAAGGTGCGTGATGCACCGCTCGGGCAAAGGGATACGGCGGGGCCATCGGCGGTTGCAGTCGTTTCGTCGCAAAAGACTTGCAACCGGTGCGCCCCTGCCCGTATCCCATGTGGGATGGATGCCGATCGCGCCCTTGTCGAAGCCGTGCTCGAAAACCGCCCCGGCGCGTTCGAGCAGCTCGTGCGCGACTACCAGGGCCTGTGCTGGCACGTGATCCAGCGCATGGTGCGGCACCCGGAGGACACCCGCGAGCTGTGCCAGGACGCGTTCCTGCGCGTGCACCGCTACCTGCACCAGTACCGTTTCGACAGCCCGCTGAAATCGTGGATCGGGCAGGTGGCCTATTCGGTGGCGAAGCGGCACCTGGAGCGCAAGCGCATCCCGCTGGCGGAGCCGGCGGGCGACGAGGACGGTGTGTCGCTGCTCGACAACGTGGGCGACGGCTTCGACCTCGCCGCCGCGCATGCCGGCGCCGAGGCCGAGCGCGAACTGCACGCCGCCATCGAGCGCCTACCGCCATTGCAGCGCATGATCCTGACCCTGTACCACCTGGAAGAGCTGCCGATCGGCGAGATCGCCGCCATCACCGGCTTGGCCGACGGCACGATCAAGAGCCACCTGTTCCGCAGCCGCAACAGATTGCGCGAGCTGCTTGCCCCGCGCATTGGAGTCGCCGCATGAGCATCCAAGACCACGATCGCGAACACGACGAGCACGCCGCCGGCATCGATGCCCGCCGCTGGCAGGCACAGGAGCGTGCCCGCCGTGGCGAACCCGACGCCGACGCTGGCGACCTGCGCATCGCCCGCGCCTTGCGTGGCGCTCCGCCGGTGGCGCTGCCGCCTGACTTTGCCGCGCAGGTGGCGGCCCTGGCGCGCGCCCGTCGCGAGGCCTCCACGCTGCTGGAGCAGCGCCTGCTGCGCGGGCTGGGCGTCGTGTTTGCCCTGTCGGCGGCGGGCGTGGTGGCTTGGTACGGCCGAGGTTGGGCCGCGGATCTGGCGCTGGTGCTGCCCGGCGGCCGCGATGCGCTGGGCTGGTGCGCAGCGGCGGCGCTGTGCCTGCTGGCCAACTGGGGGATGGGTGGGCTGCGACGGCGGGCATCGGCGGCCGGATGATCCCGTTGCGCCGACCGTTGCCGGATCGCGTTTGCCTTTGATCGCGCCTGCCACGCAGGCGCCGGCACGCAGCCATCACGTTGATCGTCCGGTCGGGTCCGGGACGCCTGCGAGGTAGACTTTGCGCATGTCATCCAGCCAGCGCGACAACCCCCTCGAAGCCCTGCTGCACCCTTTTGCCGATGGCCTGCTGCAATGGCCGGAAGCCGGCAGCGTGCTGTTCCTGCGTGCCCGCGGAGGCGCGGCGCTGCACGCGGCGCGCCTGCCCGGGCTGGCCGCGACGCAGCCTTTCCGGCCGGAGGCCGCGCGCCTGCAGCGCCTCGGCATCGACCTGCTGGACGAGGACGCCTTGCCGGAGGCGACATACCCGCTGGTGCTGGTGCTGCCGCCACGCCAGCGCGAAGAAGCACGCACGCTGCTGGCGAAGGCCTGCGCGGCGGTCGCACCGGGCGGCAGGGTGGTGGCGTCGGTGGCCAACGACGAGGGCGCGAAATCGCGCGAGGCTGATCTGAAACAGCTGGCCCGCGGCAGCGTCAGCTCGCTCAGCAAATACCATTGCCGCACGTTTTGGACCCAGCCGGACACGGCCTGCGACAAGACGCTGCTGTCGCAGTGGCGGCAGCTGGATGCCCCGCGCCGGGTCTCCGCGCAGGATGTGCCCGGCGCAGGCTTCCTGAGCCGGCCCGGCGTATTCGCGTGGGACCGCGTGGACGCCGCTTCTGCGATGCTGGCCGCCGTGCTGCCGGATGACCTGCGAGGCCGCGTGGCCGACTTCGGTGCCGGCTGGGGCTATCTGTCGATGCAGGTGCTGACGCGCTGCCCGCGCATCGCCTCGCTCGACCTGTTCGAGGCCGACGCGCGCGCGCTGGCGCTGGCGCGGCGCAACTTGGCCGATGCCCCGGCCTCCGGACCGGATGTTCCGGTGGCATTCCACTGGCACGATGTCGAAGCGGGCGTGCCCGGCCGTTTCGACGCCATCGTCTGCAATCCGCCGTTCCACGCACTGGGGCGCGGCGACCGGCCCGACATCGGCCGCGCCTTCATTGCCGCGGCCGCGGCTGCGCTGGCGCCGGGCGGCAGCCTATGGCTGGTGGCCAACCGCCATCTTCCCTACGAGGACGCGCTGGGCACGGGCTTCGCACAGGTGCGCAGCGTTGCCCAGAACGGCGGCTTCAAGATCGTGCATGCGGTGAAGGCATGAAGCTGGTCAAGCACATCGCCAACCTCGGTTACGGCAGTCGCAAGGCCGTGCAGTGGATGTTCCGCGAGGGCCGCATCACCAACGCCGCCGGCGAGGTGCTGTATGCGGACGATCCGCTGGACCACGACGACGTGCGCGTCGACGGCGAGCCACTGGATCCGCCGCCCGGCCTGCTGCTGATCCTGCACAAGCCTGTGGATTTCACCTGCTCGACCAAGGACCGGGGGCGGGTGGTGTACGACCTGCTGCCACCGCGCTACCGCTTGCGCAGTCCGGCGCTGTCCACGGTGGGCCGGCTCGATCGCGACACCTCCGGCCTGCTGCTGCTGACCGATGATGGTCAGCTGCTGCACCGGATCATCGCGCCAAAGTCGAAGCTGCCGAAGGTGTACCTGGCGACGCTGGCGGAGGATCTGCGCGGCGACGAGGCGGCGGTCTTCGCCAGCGGAACGCTGATGCTGGAAGGCGAGCAGACCCCGCTGCTGCCGGCTGAACTGGAAGTGCTGGGGCCGCGCAGCGCCCGGCTCACCCTGCACGAGGGCCGCTACCACCAGGTGCGGCGGATGTTCGCTGCGGTCGGCAACCATGTCGCCGTGCTGCATCGCGAACGCGTCGGCGGGCTGGCGCTGGACGAGCTGCCGGTGGGCGAATGGCGGATGCTGGGTGAGGGTGACCGCGCACAGCTGTTCGCGATCTGATCCGCGGCTTCGCCGTCAGTGGGGTGCTTTGTCTGAGAGCAGCGCGCGGAACCCCTCGAACCCCAGCTCCCGCGCCGTCGCGATGTTGCGGTCGATGATCGCATCCGGCTCCGGATAGGCCGCCACCGCGCGGTCGATACTGGCTTCGCGCAGCAGGTGCAGGATCGGCCACGGGGCGCGATTGGTGAGGTTGGCCGGATCATCCGGCGTGCTGTCGGCGAACTGGTAGTCGGGGTGGAAACTGGCTACCTGCAGCACGCCGTCCAGGTCCATTGCCTCGACCAGTCCATCGGCATCGCCGAGGAAATCGTTGTAGTCGAGAAAATCGGCCAGCGCCTGCGGATGCACCAGCAGGGTGGTATCGACGACCTCGGCGGGGGTGTCGCGCAGCAACGCCAGCTCCTCGCCCAGCTGTTCCAGCAGGGCGCGCTCGGTGCTGGCGTCGCTGACCACGATCCGCACCTGCTGCTTCGCATACACCGCCTTCGCGAACGGGCAGAGGTTCAACCCGATCACCGCGCGCTCCAGCCAGCGGCGTACGCCGGCTTCGATGGCTTCGGCGTCGAATGCGGCGTCCTGGCTCATGGCGTCGCTCAAGCGGGTCAGTCGCGGAAATTGTCGAACTGCAGCGGCAGCTCGAATTCCTGCCCGCGCAGCAGCGCCATCGCCGCCTGCAGGTCGTCGCGCTTCTTGCCGGTGACGCGCAGCTTGTCGCCGTTGATCTGCGAATCGACCTTCAGCTTGGCGTCCTTGAGCGCACCCTGGATCTTCTTGGCCAGCTCGCGCTCGATGCCCTGCTTCACGGTCACCTTCTGGCGCGCGCCGGCCAGGTTGGTCTCGATGTCGCCAAACTCGAGACAGCGCACGTCGATCTTCCGCGCGGTGAGTCGCGCGCGCAGGATGTCGGTCATCTGCTGCAGCTGGAAATCGCTGGGCGCGGACTGGCTGATGACGTTGTCGTCGAGCGCGAACTTGGCGTCCACGCCCTTGAAGTCGAAGCGCGTGGTCAGCTCGCGGCTGGCCTGGTCCACCGCGTTGGTGAGTTCGTGGGTGTCAACGATGGAGACGATGTCGAAGGAAGGCATGGCATTCGGCACGGTGACGGGGCGGGCAGGTTACCGCATGCTGGGCGGATGCCGATGTCCCCCACGATGCCTGACCCGCACCCACGCCGCGCCATCTGGCTGATGCTGGCCTCGGTGGCGCTGTTCTCGCTGATGGATGCGGGGCTGAAAACGCTGGCTGCGCACTACCCGCCGTTCCAGGTGGCGGCACTGCGTGGCCTGTCCTCGCTGCCGCTGGTGCTGGCTTGGGCGCTGGCCACCGCCGGCCCGCGCGCGCTGCTGCGGGTGCGCTGGCCGCTGCATCTGCTGCGCGGCCTGCTGGGCATCGCGATGATGGCCAGCTTCGTCTACGCGCTGAAGACGCTGCCGCTGTCCACCGCATATTCGATCTTCTTCGTCGCCCCGCTGCTGATCACTGCGCTGTCGGTGCCGTTCCTGCGCGAGCGGGTGGGGCCACGGCGCTGGATCGCCATCGCCATCGGCCTGCTCGGCGTGCTGGTGGTGCTGCGGCCGACCGGGCAGGGCATGCTTACCTTGGCCGGTGGCGCGGTGCTGCTGGCCGCCTTCGGCTATGCGGTGTCGGCGATCACCGTGCGGGTGCTGGCGCGTACCGACAGCACCCAGGCGATCACCTTCTGGCTGCTGGCGTTGATGGCGCTGGGCGCGGGCGCGCTGGCGGCGCCGGGCTGGGTTGCGCTGCGCGGCGAACACCTGTGGATCGTCGCCGCGATCGGCGTGGCCGGCGCGCTGGGCCAGTACGCGATCACCGAGGCGTTCCGGGTGGGCGAAGCGTCGTTGATCGCGCCGCTGGAATACACCGCGCTGGTCTGGGGCGTGGGCCTGGACCTGCTGCTCTGGGGTGTGCTGCCGGACGCCGTCACCTGGGCCGGTGCGGGCATCATCATCGCCAGCGGGCTGTACCTGTTGCGCCGCGAGCGGGTGCACGTGGAGGCCGAGCACCCCTGATTTCGCCGGGGGTGAAACTGGCGGTTTTCGCGGATGCAGTGACGCTTTTGGTGTGAATACTGGGCACGCCAATAAATTGCCCGGGTAAAACGTGGAAATTGCTGCGCTGCGATTTGTGGCCGGCCCCGCGATATGTTCCCATGGCGCTTTCCCCACAAGCGGAGTTCCGGCCATGGCCGAGCTGAAGGAAGCGCGCGTCCCCGACATCGGCGGACACGGTGATGTGCCGGTGATCGAGCTGCTGGTAAAGCCCGGCGACACCGTGGCCAAGGACCAGGGCCTGGTCACGCTGGAATCCGACAAGGCGACCATGGAAGTGCCGTCGCCGTTCGCCGGCGTGGTCAAGGAGGTCAGGGTGAAGCTGGGCGACACCGTGTCCGAGGGCGCGGTGGTGGCGGTCATCGAAGCTGCCGATGCCGCGCCAGCTGTCGCCGCCCCGGCTGCGCAGGCTCCCGCGCCAGCGCCAGCGCCAGCGGCTGAAGCGCCGAAGCCTGCACCTGCACCTGCACCTGCACCTGCACCTGCACAGGTGGTGGTCGAAAGTGGCGCCCCGGTGCCGGCATTGGCGCCGGTGGCCGAACCCGGCCAGCCCGGCATCCCGCCGATGCGCTTCGAGGCCGACGCGGTGCTGCCGGCCAAGGTGCCCTACGCCAGCCCGGCGGTGCGACTGTTCGCGCGCGAGCTGGGCGTGGACCTCGGGCAGGTCAGCGGCAGCGAACGCGGCGGCCGCATCTCCAGGGAAGACGTGCAGAAGTTCGTGAAGGCAGCGCTGGCCGGCGGCATCGCGGCGCCGGTGGCAGCTTCCGGCGCTGGCGGCGGGCTCAGCCTCATCCCGTGGCCGAAGGTCGATTTCGCCAGGTTCGGCGCCATCGAAACCAAACCGTTGTCGCGCATCCAGAAGATTTCCGGCGCCAACCTCGCGCGCAACTGGGCGATGATCCCGCACGTCACCCAGCACGACGATGCCGACATCACCGAGCTAGAGGCGCTGCGCGTCGCCCTCAACGAGGAGAACGCCAAGGCCATCGCCGCCGGCAAGACCGGCAAGCTGACCATGCTCGCCTTCCTGATCAAGGCCTGCGTGGCGGCGCTGCAGAAATTCCCCACCTTCAACGCCTCGCTGGACGGCGACAACCTCGTCCTCAAGCAGTACTTCCACATCGGTTTCGCCGCCGATACCCCGAACGGGCTGGTGGTGCCGGTGCTGCGTGACGCCGACCAGAAGGGCGTCGCTCAAATCGCGAAGGAAATGGGCGAACTGGCGGCGCTGGCGCGCGACGGCAAGCTCAAGCCCGAGCAGATGCAGGGCGGCTGCTTCACCATCAGCTCGCTGGGCGGCATCGGCGGCACCGCGTTCACGCCGATCATCAATGCGCCGGAAGTGGCCATCCTCGGCGTGTCCAAGTCGGAAATGAAGCCCGTCTGGAATGGCGAGAAGTTCAAGCCGCGGCTGATGCTGCCGCTGTCGCTGAGCTACGACCACCGGGTGATCGACGGCGCTGCCGCCGCCCGCTTCACCACCTACCTGGGACAGCTGCTGGCCGACCTGCGTCGGGCCATGCTCTGAGGAGACGGACATGGCGGATATCGAATCGAAGGTGCCCGACATCGGCGGCCACGGCGACGTGCCGGTGATCGAGCTGCTGGTGGCGGTGGGCGACACGGTCACGAAAGATCAGGGCCTGGTCACGCTGGAGTCCGACAAGGCGACCATGGAAGTGCCGGCGGTTGCCGCCGGCGTGGTCAAGGCGCTGAAGGTGAAGCTGGGCGATACCGTGTCGGAAGGCAGCGTGATTGCGGTCATCGAGGGCGCGGCGGGCGAAAGCGCGCCGAAACCGCCCGCGCCCGCGCCAGCGAAGGCCGAGGCGCCGGCACCGGCGCCGGCGCCGGCGCCAGTTGCGAAGGCGGAGCCGGCAACGCCTGCACCGCAAGCCGCCACATCGTCCGGCCGCAAGGCCGACATCGAGTGCGCGATGGTGGTGATCGGCGCCGGCCCGGGCGGCTACACCGCCGCGTTCCGCAGCGCCGATCTCGGCCTCGACACCGTGCTGGTCGAGCGCTACGCCAGCCTCGGCGGCGTCTGCCTCAACGTCGGCTGCATTCCGTCGAAGGCGCTGCTGCACGCCGCCGAGGTGATCGACCAGGCCGCGCACGCCAACGACTACGGCGTCGATTTCGGCAAGCCGAAGATCAGCATCGACAAGCTGCGCGAATACAAGGACAAGGTCGTCGGCCAGCTCACCAAGGGCCTGGCCGGCATGGCCAAGCAGCGCAAGGTGCGAACGGTGCAGGGCGTGGCGAAGTTCGTCTCGGCGAACGAGCTGGAGATCGCCGCGGCGGACGGCACCACCCAGCTGCTGCGCTTCGGCCACTGCATCATCGCCGCGGGTTCGCAGCCGGTGAAGCTGCCGTCGTTCCCGTGGAATGACGCGCGGATCATGGATTCCACCGATGCGCTCAACCTCGCGGAGGTGCCGAAGAAGCTGCTGGTCGTCGGTGGCGGCATCATCGGGCTGGAAATGGCCACCGTCTATCGCGCGCTGGGTGCGGACGTGACCGTGGTCGAGTTCATGCCGCAGCTGATCCCCGGCGCGGACGCGGACCTGGTCAAGCCGCTGGCCGACCGCCTCAAGAAGCAGGGTGTTGCCATCCACCTCAAGACCAAGGTGGTCGAGGCGAAAGCGCAGAAGAACGGCATCGCCTGCACGTTCGAGGGCGAGTCCATCCCCGAAGCCAAGCTGTTCGACCGCGTGCTGGTGGCGGTGGGGCGCAGCGCCAACGGTGCGAAGCTGGATGCAGACAAGGCTGGCGTGCGCGTCGGCGAGCGCGGGTTGATCCCGGTCGATGCGCAGATGCGCACCAACGTGCCGCACATCTTCGCCATCGGTGACCTGGTGGGCCAGCCGATGCTGGCGCACAAGGCCACGCACGAAGGCAAGCTGGCTGCGGAAGTGGCCGCCGGCGAAAAGAAGGAATGGGTGGCGCGGGTGATCCCGTCGGTGGCCTACACCGATCCGGAAATCGCGTGGGTCGGCGTGACCGAAGCCGAGGCGAAGACCAAGGGGCTGAAGGTCGGTGTCGGCAAGTTCCCGTGGGCGGCCTCGGGTCGTGCCATCGGCCTGTCGCGCACGGAGGGCTTCACCAAGCTGGTGTTCGACGAGGCCACCCACCGCGTGATCGGTGGCGGGATAGTGGGGGTGCACGCGGGCGAGCTGATCTCGGAGATCGCGCTGGCCATCGAGATGGGCTGCGAGGTGCACGACATCGGGCACACCATCCACCCGCACCCCACGCTGGGCGAGTCGGTGGGTATGGCGGCGGAGGTCTACGACGGCAGCATCACCGACCTGTACATCCAGAAGAAGAAGTAGGCGGCTGCATTCGTCCTGCAGCGACAGTGGCGCGGGCGCAGGTCCGCGCCGCCGTCGCTTCAGGCGGTGAAGGCGTCATGGGGTGGCAGGCCATCGTGGGCGCGACGCGCCTCGATCCGCTTCCACACCTTCTCGTGGAAGTGGAACACCACGGTATTGCAGGCCGGTTCCACCAGGGCCAGCGCGCCGCCGACCAGCCAGCTGCCGGTCATGAGCCAGCCCACCGAGAACGCCACCAGGAAATGCAGGGACGCAAAGCTCAAGGTCTTGCGCATGGCGGAGCCTTGTAATTGAGAGTCATTCGCATTATCGCATGAGCAGTGCAGTTGCTCCAGCGGGAATTCATGATCGCTGCAATCGCCTCCGCACATGCCCGGTGCGGCAGAAAAAGGAAGCCCCGGCCGGGGATGGGCCGGGGCTTCGGGCGCCCGCACGGGATCTGACGAGGAATTTGCGGACGCTGCAGGTTGTGACCGGGCCCACGCTTGGAAGTTCCAGCGGATCAGCAAGGCTTTTGGCGGTTGCCGCTGAAAAAGAGCGCCTGCTATAATTCGGCGGCTTCGCAGGACGGTTTTCGCAACCGCCCTGCGATTCCGTGCCAATACAGGCTGATTTTGCAGGGAACGTCCGCGTGCTCAATTCCGTCAACGCGGGCTGGCGGCTGGCGCTGCGGGTGGTGGTCTTCCAGATCATCGCCACGCTGGCGACGGCAGCAGCCTGCTACATCAGCGGTCCGCGGGCCGCGCTCGCCGCATTGGCGGGTGGTGGTGCGATGGCGCTGGGCAGCCTGTTGGCGGCCTGGGGTGCTTTCGGTGGCGGGGTTGCCGGTGCCGGCGTGGCGCTGGGGCGCCTGCTGCTGGGCACCGCGGTGAAGTGGCTGGTCGTGATCGTCGGGCTCTATCTGGCGATGGCGGTGTGGAAATTGCCGGCGGTGCCGGTACTGGCCGGGGCGGCGATGGCCGCGGCGGCCTTCGTGGTTTCGATGAAATTCGTGGCACAGCGCAGTACGACGAGGACGAACGCGTGATCCTGGAAGCTATGGGACTGGCACCTGAAGGCGGCGACACCGGCGGCGGCCTGACCGGCTATATCGTCCACCACCTGACCCACAACACCAAGCAGTTCTCGTTCGGCACGGTCCACATGGACTCGTGGGTGGTCGCGCTTGCGCTGGGTCTGCTCGCCAGCTTCTGGCTGTGGTGGTATGCCCGCAAGGCGACCGCTGGCGTGCCGTCGAAGGGGCAGGCATTCGTCGAGCTGGTGGTCGAGTTCGTCGACTCCGAAGTCAAGAACACCTTCCATGGTGACCGCCGCTTCATCGCGCCGCTGGCGCTGACCATCTTCATCTGGGTGGTCTTCATGAACGCGATGGACCTGCTGCCGCTGGACATCCCCAGCGCCGCCGTGCAGGCCGTGGCCGGCGAGGAAGTCGCCCACCACACCTACTTCCGCTGGGTGCCGACCGCCGACATCAACACCACCTTCGGCATGTCGCTCACCGTCCTGCTGCTGATCATCTTCTACTCGATCAAGGCCAAGGGCGCAGGTGGCTTCACCAAGGAGCTGTTTACCGCGCCGTTCCACGCCGAGGGCACCTTCGCCAAGATCGTGCTGGCGCTGCCGAACCTGTTCCTCAACGTGGTCGAGTACCTGTCCAAGCCGGTCAGCCTGGGCATGCGACTGTTCGGCAACATGTACGCCGGCGAGCTGGTGTTCATGCTGATCGCGGGCCTGTTCGTGTCGTGGTTCACCTTCCTGCCGGGCATCGTGTTCCAGTCGATGTGGGCGATCTTCCACATCCTGATCATCCTGCTGCAGGCTTACATCTTCATGGTGTTGACCGTCGTCTACCTGGCGATGGCGCACGAGCACCACTGATCCATCGCTGTACCCCGGTTCCGTTCCACCTTCCGTCGTTCCACCTTCAATTCACCGCAAGCACCGCAACTGGAGATCCACCATGGAATTCATCGCCCAAGTCCAGGCCTACACCGCCATCGCCATCGGCATCATCGTCGGCCTGGGTGCCCTCGCCGCCGCCCTCGGCATCGGCATCATGGGCAGCAAGTTCCTCGAGTCCGCCGCCCGCCAGCCGGAGCTGGTGCCGATGCTGCAGGGCCGCATGTTCCTGCTGGCCGGCCTGATCGACGCGGCGTTCCTGATCGGCGTCGGCGTCGCGATGATGTTCGCGTTCGCCAACCCGCTGCTGGCCGCCGTCCAGGCTGCTGCCGGCGCCTGATCGCGTCGCGTGGTGAAGGTGCGCGCCGCCCGTGGGTGGCGCGTGCCTGCAACATCGCGCCGCGGCATGTCGCCGCGGCGCAGCCTTGAAGAAAGCCCCGCAGCGCCGGGTCTTCTGAAACGTCAGGTCACGACATGAATCCGAATATCACCCTGCTGGGCCAGATGATCAGCTTCGCGATCCTCATCTGGTTCTCCGTCAAGTTCATCTGGCCGCCGCTGATCAAGGCGATCGAGGAGCGCCAGCAGAAGATCGCCGAAGGCCTGGCCGCCGCCGACAATGCGCAGAAGAACCTCGCGCAGGCCGACGCCAAGGTCGCCGACGAACTGAAGGCTGCCCGCGCCAAGGCCAACGAGATCATCGAACAGGCCCACCAGCGCGCCAATGCGCTGATCGACGCGGCCAAGGCCGATGCGATCGCCGAAGGTGCGCGCCAGAAGGCGCTGGCCGAAGCCGAGATCGAGGCCGCCGCCAACCGTGCCAAGGAAGACCTGCGCAAGCAGGTGTCCCTGCTCGCCGTCACCGGTGCCGAGAAGCTGCTCACGCGCGAGATCAATGCCAACGACCAGAAGGCGCTGATCGACGAACTGGCCGCGCAGCTCTGAGGCCCGGACCATGAGCCAGGCCCTCACTCTTGCCCGTCCCTACGCCCGCGCCGCATTCGCGGTGGCGCGCGAGGCCGGTGCGCTTGCCGGCTGGTCCGCCGCGCTGGGCTTCGCCGCCCGCGTCGCCGCCGAGCCGCAGGTCGCCGTGCTGCTGGACAACCCGAAGCTGACCCGCGCCGACGTGGTCGCCCTGCTGTCGCCCGATGGCGCTCAGGACGCGTTCCACAACCTGCTCGGCCTGCTGTTCGACAACCGCCGGCTACCGCTGCTGCCGGAGATCGCCGGCCTGTTCGACGAGCTCCGCTTCGAAGCCGAGCGCGTGGTGCGGGCGAAGGTCACTTCCGCCGCCACGCTGGCGGACGCCGAGCTCGAGACGATCAAGGCGGCGCTGCGCAAGCGCTTCGGCCGCGAGGTCGAGGTCGAAACCGCGATCGACGAAAGCCTGATCGGCGGCGCGCTGATCGACGCAGGCGATGTCGTGATCGATGGTTCGGTCAGGGGCAAGCTGGAGCGCCTGCAGTCGGCGCTGTCGAACTAATTCATTTGCATACGCGGGCGGCAACGCCGGCACCAAGGAAACCAAGATGGCCACCACCACGCTCAACCCGTCCGAAATCAGCGAACTGATCAAGACCCGCATCGAGAAGGTCGCGCTCGCCGCCGAAGCCCGCAACGAAGGCACCGTGACCTCGGTGTCCGACGGCATCGTGCGCATCCACGGCCTGGCCGACGTGATGCAGGGCGAAATGATCGAACTGCCGGGCAACACCACCGCGCTGGCGCTGAACCTGGAGCGCGATTCGGTGGGCGCAGTGGTGCTGGGCGACTACGAGCACCTGCGCGAAGGCGACGTGGCCAAGACCACCGGGCAGATCCTCTCCGTCCCGACCGGTCCCGAGCTGCTGGGCCGCGTGGTCAACGCGCTGGGCGAGCCGATCGACGGCAAGGGCCCGATCGACGCCAAGACCCATTCGCCGGTGGAAACCATCGCGCCGGGCGTGATCTGGCGCAAGTCGGTCGACCAGCCGGTGCAGACCGGCTACAAGTCGGTCGACAGCATGATCCCGATCGGCCGCGGCCAGCGCGAGCTGGTCATCGGCGACCGCCAGACCGGCAAGACCGCGCTGGCGATCGACGCGATCATCAACCAGAAGAACTCCGGCATCCGCTGCGTGTACGTGGCGATCGGCCAGAAGAACAGCACCATCGCCAACATCGTGCGCAAGCTCGAGGAGTTCGGCGCGATGGCCTACACCACCGTCGTCGCCGCCTCGGCTTCCGAATCGGCCGCGATGCAGTACATCAGTGCCTACTCGGGCTGCGCGATGGGCGAGTATTTCCGCGACCGCGGCGAAGACGCGCTGATCGTGTACGACGACCTGTCCAAGCAGGCCGTGGCCTACCGCCAGATCTCGCTGCTGCTGCGCCGCCCGCCGGGCCGCGAAGCCTACCCGGGCGACGTGTTCTACCTGCACAGCCGCCTGCTGGAGCGCGCCGCGCGCGTGTCCGAGGACTACGTCGAGAAGTTCACCAACGGCGCCGTGAAGGGCAAGACCGGTTCGCTGACCGCGCTGCCGATCATCGAGACCCAGGCCGGCGACGTGTCCGCGTTCGTGCCGACCAACGTGATCTCGATCACCGACGGCCAGATCTTCCTCGAGACCGACCTGTTCAACGCCGGCATCCGCCCGGCCGTGAACGCCGGCATCTCGGTGTCGCGCGTGGGTGGCGCGGCACAGACCAAGATCATGAAGAAGCTGTCCGGCGGCATCCGCATCGCGCTGGCGCAGTACCGCGAGCTGGCGGCGTTCGCGCAGTTCGCCTCCGACCTGGACGACGCCACCCGCAAGCAGCTGGAGCGTGGCCAGCGCGTCACCGAGCTGATGAAGCAGAAGCAGTACGCGCCGATGTCGGTCGCGCAGCAGGCGCTGTCGATCTACGCGGTGGACAAGGGCTACCTGGACGACGTGCCGGTGAACAAGGTGCTGGCGTTCGAGGAAGGCCTGCAGGCCCACTTCGCCAACACCGCCGGCGAGCTGGTCGCCCAGATCGACGCCACCGGCAACTGGAACGACGACATCGAGGCCGCTTTCAAGAAGGGCATCGAAGAGTTCAAGACGACCGGCAGCTGGTAATCCGGGCATCCATGTAGGAGGGGTTTCGGCCCCGACCGGATATGGCAGTCGCGGCTGAAGCCGCTCCTACAGAACAGCAGCAGCGAGAGAAGAGATGGCAGGCGGACGCGAAATCAAAACCAAGATCAAGAGCGTGCAGAACACCCGCAAGGTGACGCGCGCGCTTGAAATGGTCTCGGCCTCCAAGATCCGCAAGGCGCAGGACCGGATGAAGGCCTCGCGCCCCTATGCGCGGGCGATGAAGCAGCTGATCGGCCACCTGGCGCAGGCCAACACCGACTACCGCCATCCGTACCTGGTCCAGCGCGCGGACGTGAAGCGCGTCGGCTACGTCGTGGTGTCGTCGGATCGCGGCCTGGCCGGCGGCCTGAACAACAACATGTTCCGCAAGCTGCTGGTCGAGTTCCGTGCGCTGCAGGAGCAGGGCATCGAAGTCGACGTGGTCACGATCGGCCAGAAGGCGTCGGTGTTCTTCCGCCGGATCAAGGTCGGAATGCTGGCGTCGGTCACCCACCTCGGCGATGCGCCGAAGCTGGAGCAGCTGATCGGCGTGATCAAGGTGATGCTGGACGCCTACACGGACGGCAAGGTCGACAAGGTGTTCCTGGCCTACAACGACTTCGTCAACACCATGACCCAGAAGGCCACCTTCGACCAGCTGCTGCCGCTGCCGCCGGCGGAAACGCAGATGGCCAAGCACGAGTGGGATTACATCTACGAGCCGGACGCGGAGTCCGTGCTGGAGCACGTGCTGACCCGCTACATCGAGTCGCTGGTGTACCAGGCCGTGATGGAGAACGTGGCCTCCGAGCATGCCGCGCGCATGGTCGCGATGAAGGCGGCGAGCGACAACGCCAGCAAGCTGATCGATACCTTGAACCTCGTCTACAACAAGGCGCGGCAGGCGGCGATCACCCAGGAAATTTCCGAGATCGTCGGCGGCGCCGCGGCGGTTTGACCCAAACATTCCTGTAGGAGCGGCACCAGCCGCGACCGGGAACAGATCGCGGCGGATGCCGCTCCTACAAAAGCAGCATTAGAGAGTCTTGAGGAAACAACCATGAGCAACCAGGGCAAGGTCGTACAGATCATCGGCGCGGTCGTCGACGTCGAATTCCCGCGCGAGAGCGTGCCGAGGGTGTATGACGCGCTGAAGGTGCAGAACACCGCCATCACGCTGGAAGTGCAGCAGCAGCTGGGCGACGGCGTGGTGCGCACGATCGCCCTCGGCTCGACCGACGGCCTGAAGCGCAACCTGATTGCCGAAAACACCGGCCGCGCGATCTCGGTGCCGGTCGGCATCGGCACGCTGGGCCGCATCATGGACGTGCTGGGCAACCCGATCGACGAAGCCGGCCCGGTGCAGGCCGACGCGACCTGGGAAATCCACCGCGCGGCGCCGTCGTACGAAGACCAGGCCTCGACCACCGAGCTGCTGGAAACCGGCATCAAGGTGATCGACCTGATGTGCCCGTTCGCCAAGGGCGGCAAGGTCGGCCTGTTCGGCGGTGCCGGCGTGGGCAAGACCGTCAACATGATGGAGCTCATCAACAACATCGCGACCGAGCACAGCGGCCTGTCCGTGTTCGCCGGCGTGGGCGAGCGCACCCGCGAGGGCAACGACTTCTACCACGAGATGCAGGAGTCGGGCGTCGTCAACGTGCAGGAGCACGCCAAGTCCAAGGTGGCGATGGTGTACGGCCAGATGAACGAGCCGCCGGGCAACCGCCTGCGCGTGGCGCTGACCGGCCTGACCATGGCCGAGTACTTCCGCGATGAAGGCCGCGACGTGCTGCTGTTCGTCGACAACATCTACCGCTACACCCTGGCCGGTACCGAAGTGTCGGCGCTGCTGGGCCGCATGCCGTCGGCGGTGGGCTACCAGCCGACCCTGGCCGAGGAAATGGGCGTGCTGCAGGAGCGCATCACCTCCACCAAGACCGGTTCGATCACCTCGATCCAGGCCGTGTACGTGCCCGCGGACGACCTGACCGACCCGTCGCCGGCGACCACCTTCGCCCACCTTGACGCCACCGTCGTGCTGTCGCGCAACATCGCCTCGCTGGGTATCTACCCGGCGGTCGACCCGCTCGACTCGACCTCGCGCCAGCTGGACCCGAACGTGATCGGCAACGAGCACTACGAGACCGCGCGCCGCGTGCAATCCACCCTGCAGAAGTACAAGGAACTGAAGGACATCATCGCGATCCTGGGCATGGACGAGCTGTCCGAAGAGGACAAGCAGGCCGTGGCCCGCGCCCGCAAGATCGAGCGCTTCTTCAGCCAGCCGTTCCACGTGGCGGAAGTGTTCACCGGCTCGCCGGGCAAGTACGTGCCGCTGAAGGAAACCATCCGCGGCTTCAAGGGCATCGTGGACGGCGACTACGACCACCTGCCGGAGCAGGCGTTCTACATGGTCGGTTCGATCGATGAAGCGGTCGAGAAGGCCAAGAAGATCGCCGCCTAAGCGCAGGCGTCCGAGTAAGGGCGGGCTCCTGGCCCGCCGATGCGGCACACCCACGGCGGGCCCCGGCCCGCCATACGGAAACGAAAGACATGGCATCCACCATCCGTTGCGACATCGTCAGCGCCGAAGCCGAGATCTTCCACGGCGAAGCCGAACTGGTCGTCGCCACCGGCGAGCTGGGCGAGCTGGGCATCGCGCCCAAGCACGCGCCGCTGATCACCCGCCTGAAGCCGGGCAAGGTCGTCGTGACCCTGCCGGGTGGCGAAAAGCTCGACTTCGCGATTTCCGGCGGCATGCTGGAAGTGCAGCCGACGGTCGTGACCGTGCTGGCCGACACCGCGATCCGTGCCGACGAGATTGACGAGGCCGCGGTGCGCGCCGCCAAGGAAGAAGCCGAGCGCATCATCGCCCGCCGCGGCGAGGCGATGGAAATCGCCGAGGCCCAGCAGCGCCTGGCCGAGGTCACCGCGCAGCTGCAGGCGCTGGAGCGCCTGCGCAAGAACCTGCGCCACTGATCCGGGCTTCCCGCCGGCAGAATGCAGAACCCCGCTCCGGCGGGGTTTTGTTTTTTGCGCCGCCCGGCGTGCCGTCGTTCATGCGCCATCTCCACGCCGATGCGATCATCATGGGCCTACGTCCCGTCGGGAGAACCACCATGCGTTCCATCAGGATCCTTGCCTGCGCCTTGCTGGCCGCCGCCACGCTGGGGCTTTCCGCCTGCGCCACCGGCCCGATCGTGCGCACCGACGCGGACCCCACCGCCAGCTTCGCGCAGTACCGCACCTGGGGTTTCTACAAGCCGATCGCGATGGAGCAGTCCGGCTACTCCAGCTGGATCTCCGAGCGCATCCGCGAGGATGTGCGCAGGGAGATGGAAGCGCGCGGTTACCGCTACACGGCCGAAGGTGCGGACCTGCTGGTCAATTTCCAGGGCGTGGTGGAAGACCGCACCGCGGTCTGGAGCATGCCGCGCAGCGACGTGCAGTGGTTCTACAGCTATCGCCATCGCAGCTATGTCGCCGTGCCGGTGTGGTACGACGAAACCCAGGTGAGCCGGTACCGCGAAGGCACCCTGACCGTCGATCTGGTCGACGGCAAGCGCAACCGCATGGTGTGGACAGGCGCGGCCAGCGCGCCGGTGGCCGGCAAGAAGGCGCCGCCGGAGAAGCGCATGGCCGAGATCGACCGCGCCATCGCGGCCATCTTCGCCAAGTATCCGCACCGGGCAGCGCCGTAAGCGCCTGACTAACGCGGGCCATGGCGACCGGTTCGTGGCGTGCGCGGCGGTGGCGGGTGGTGGCCCGGCGCCACCCGTCCGCATTCCTGCTGGCGGCGCAGCTGCTGAGCCTGTTCGTCTATCCGCTGATGGATGACGGCAGTGGCGGGCGCCTGCTGTTCGGCGCTGTTGCCCTGGTGGTGGTGCCGCTGGCGCTGTGGGTAGTGATGCGCAGCCCGCTGATGAACTGGATCGGCTGGCTGCTGGCGATCCCGGCGATGGTGCTCACGGTGCTCGGGGTGCTGTTCGGCCACCAGTCGGTGCTGCCGTATTCCGCACTGCTGGAGGCTGCGCTGTATTTCTACGCCGCCGGCGGCCTGATGATCTACATGTTGGGTGACCACAAGGTCACGTCCGATGAGCTGTTTGCCGCAGGCGCCACATTCACCCTGCTGGCCTGGGGCTTCGGCTACGCATACCTGGCCTGCCAGGCGTGGTTTCCCGGCAGCTTCTCCGGCATCGAGCCGGAGCGGCAGCGGCGCTGGCTGGACCTGCTGTTCTACAGCTTCAGCAATCTGTCGGCGACCGGGCTGGGTGACACCCTGCCGCTGACCGCGCCGGCGAAAGTCCTGACCATGCTGGAGCAGTTCGCCGGCGTGGGCTACATCGCCACCGTGGTGTCGCGGTTGATCGGACTGACCGTCCTCCACCACGAGCGGCGCGACTGAGAACCCGCCGCGCCGCCTTTCCCCGGTGCGGGCGGCTCAGAACCTGGGCTTGTCGTCGCTGGCCTGGTAGCGCGCCATCGCGTCGATCAGGATCTGCTTGGCTTCCGCCGCGCCGCCCCAGCCGTCCAGTTTCACCCACTTGCCGTCTTCGAGGTCCTTGTAGTGCTCGAAGAAGTGGCCGATGCGCTGCAGCCAGTGCTTGCTGACTTTTTCGATGTCGTCGATGTGGGAATAGCCGGCGAACACCTTGTCGATCGGCACGGCGAGGATCTTCTCGTCGCTGCCGGCCTCGTCGCTCATCTTCAGCACGCCGACCGGGCGGCAGCGGATCACCGAGCCCGGCACCAGCGGCAGCGGCAGGATCACCAGCACGTCGGCGGGGTCGCCGTCGCCGCAGACGGTGTACGGCACGTAGCCGTAGTTGCACGGGTAGCGCATCGGCGTGGACAGGATGCGATCCACGAAGATCGCGCCCGAGGCCTTGTCCACCTCGTACTTGACCGGCTCGGCGTCCTTGGGGATTTCGATGATGACGTTGATTTCTTCCGGCGGGTTCTTGCCGGTGGGGACGAGGTCCAGGCCCATGTTGGTCGCTCCGACGTGCGTGCCGCACCCGGCTGGGCGCGGCTGTGAATAGAGGGGGGAGGCCTCGCATTTTACCCGTTGCGCGCGGTAGCGGTGCGCAGCGGAAGGAGCGCCGGGATAGAGCCTGTATCCTTGCAGCGCCCTTCGCCGACGCTTTCGCGGCGTGGCACGGGCGGATCCGCACCGTTTCAGGATGGCTCCGATGACGCAAAACCTCCGCATCGCGATGGCGCAGTTCGATTTCCCGGTCGGCGATGTCGCCGGGAACGCGGCGCGCATCGCCGAGATGATCGCCTTTGCCCGCGACGAATACGCCGCCGACCTGGTGCTGTTCCCCGAGCTGGCGCTGTCCGGCTATCCGCCGGAAGACCTGTTGCTGCGGCCGGCCTTCCTGCGTGCCTGCGAGACCGCGATGGCGGACATCGCGGCGCAGGCGCGCGGCATCGTCGCCGTGGTCGGCTGGCCGCAGGCGGCCGGCAGCGTGGTCTACAACGCCGCCAGCGTGTTGCGCGACGGCGCCATCGAGGCGACCTACCGCAAGCGCGAGCTGCCGAACTACGCGGTGTTCGACGAGCGCCGCTGGTTCGATGTCGACCCGGATCGCGAGGACTGCGTGTTCGAGGTCAACGGCACCCGGGTCGGCCTGGTGATCTGCGAGGACCTGTGGTTCGCCGAGCCCATCGCCTCCACCGTCGCCGCCGGCGCGCAGCTGGTGCTGGTGCCGAACGCCTCCCCCTACGAGCACGACAAGCACGCCGAGCGCGATGCCCTGCTGGCGCAGCGCGCCAGCGAGACCGGCGCCGCGTTCGCCTACCTCAACCTGGTCGGCGGGCAGGACGCGCTGGTGTTCGATGGCGCGTCGGTGGTGGCGGACGGCGACGGTACCGTGCATCCGGCCGCACTGGCGTTCGACGAGCAGTGGCTGGTGGTGGACTTCGACCCCGAGCTGCGCCGCTTCGCGCCGCTGCAGTGGACGGTGGATGGCGACGAAAGCCGCGATGCGCTGGCCTGGCGCGCGGTGGTGCGCGGTACCCGCGACTACTGCAGGAAGAACGGGTTCGACAAGGTCTGGCTGGGGCTGTCCGGCGGCATCGACTCGGCGCTGGTGCTGGCGATTGCCGCCGACGCGCTGGGCGCGGAGAACATCACCGCGGTGCGGATGCCCTCGCGCTATACCGCCGATCTGTCCAACGACCTGGCGCGCGAGCAGTGCGATGCGCTGGGCGTGGCGATGGTCACCCTGCCGATCGAAAAGCCGTTCCAGGGCTATCTGGAGGCGCTGGACCACGTCTTCGCCGGCCAGCCGGTGGACGTCACCGAGGAGAACCTGCAGTCAAGGGTGCGCGGGGCGCTGATGATGGCGCTGTCCAACAAGTTCGGCGGGCTGCTGCTGACCACCGGCAACAAGAGCGAATACGCCGTCGGCTACGCCACCATCTATGGCGACATGTGCGGCGGCTATGCGCCGCTCAAGGATCTGTACAAGACCGAGGTGTTCGCGCTGGCGCGCTGGCGCAATACGGTCGGCGACCGGGTGATCCCGCAGGCGGTGATCGACCGGCCGCCGTCCGCGGAGCTGCGGGAGAACCAGCTCGACCAGGATTCGCTGCCGCCCTACGACGTGCTCGACGCGATCCTGCAGCGGCACATCGACCAGGAGCAGTCGCGCGCCGACATCGTGGCCGCCGGCTTCGACGCCTCCACCGTGGACAGGGTGCTGCGACTGGTGCGGATCGGCGAGTGGAAGCGCCATCAGGCGGCGCCGGGGCCGAAGGTCAGCCGGCGTGCATTCGGTCGCGAGCGTCGTTATCCGGTCAGCAACGGCTGGCGCGAATGACCGCGCCGCACCCATGACGCAACAGGCCGGCGAAAGCCGGCCTGTCCATTTGCAGCCTGCGTTGCCGCTGGCTCAGCGCGATTCGCCGGTGAACGGGTTCAGGCGCTTGAGCATGTTCGGGTCCTTCGGCCAGTGGCCGGCCAGCCATGGGTGCTGCGGATCATTCTGCTCCAGCACGCGCTTGGCGTCGGCGGCCAAAACGGTATTGCCCAGCCGCGTATAGGCTTCGCCCAGCAGCGCCACCGCGTCGTTCTGGTATTCGCTTTGCGGGTAGGTTTCCAGCAGGTAGGTCGCGCGGTCGGCGGCAGAAACCCAGGCGCCGCGGCGCAGGTAGTACAGGCCGGTGTTCAGCTCGAAGCGGGCGAACTCGTTGCGCAGGAACACCATGCGCTGGCGGGCATCGCCGGCATAGGCACTGTTGGGGTAGCGGGTGGCGACGGTATTGAAGTCCGCGTAGGCCTGCTGCGGCGCGGCCAGGTCGCGGGTGCTGGTGTCGAGGTTGAACGCGCGTGCCATGAAGACCGTGTTGCGCGCCATGTTGGACAGGCCGCGCAGGTAGTACAGGTAAGCGATGTTCCTGTGGGTCGGGTAGGTGCGGATGAAGCGGTCGATGGTGGAGATCGCGTCCTCGTGCTTGCCGGCCTTGTACTGGGCGTAGGCCTGCTCCATCAGCGCCTGCTCGGTGAACGGGCCGTACGGATACTGCGCGATCAGCCGGCCGAAGACCTCGCTGGCATTGGCCCAGCGGCCCATCTGCATGTTCTCGTGGGCGCGGTCGTAGAGCTCGCCCACCGGCAGGCCCTCGTTCTTGTTCTTGTCCTTGAACATCGTCTTGATGCCCGAGCAGCCGCTGGCGGCGACGACGAGCGCAAGCACAAGGGCGGGGCGCAACAGGACGGAACGCTGGATCATGGGCATCGAACGGGCGCCGGGGGCATGAAGGCTGGATAATAGCAGCCCCCGGCGACGATCAAGGCCGGGCGCTTCCCGCCCCTGCCGGCGGCTAACGGAATCTTCATGCACCCGACCGGACCCCGCACCGCCCTTGTTCCCGACCACTGCGCCGGCCGCCGGCTCGACGCGGTCGTGGCCGAACTGTTTCCCGAATATTCCCGCTCGCGGCTGTCGGCCTGGATCAAGTCCGGCGACCTTGCCGTGGACGGCGCGCCCGCGCGACCGCGCGACCCGGTGCGTGGTGGCGAGACCATCGCCCTGACCGTGGTCGAGGACGTGCAGACCCATGCGGTGGCCGAGGACATTCCGCTGAGCGTGCTGTACGAGGACGAGCACGTCTTCGTGATCGACAAGCCCGCGGGGCTGGTGGTGCATCCCGGCGCGGGCAATCCCGCCGGCACCCTGGTGAACGCGCTGCTGCACCGTGATCCTGGCCTCGACAAGCTGCCGCGCGCCGGCATCGTCCACCGCCTGGACAAGGACACCAGCGGCGTGATGGTGGTGGCCCGCACCCTGCCGGCACATACCTCGCTGGTGGCGCAGCTGTCCGCGCGCGAGGTGCACCGGCAATACCTCGCGGTGGTGGTGGGCGCGCTGGTGTCGGGCGGCACCGTCAATGCGGCGATCGACCGCCACCCGCGCGACCGCCTGCGCATGGCCGTGCGCGAGGATGGCAAGGATGCGGTGACCCACTACCGCCTGCGCGAACGCTTCCGCGCCCATACCGCGCTGGAGTGCCGGCTGGAAACCGGTCGCACCCATCAGATCCGCGTGCACATGGCGCATCTGAAGCACCCGATCCTCGGCGATCCGCTGTACGGCGGATCGCTGCGGTTGCCGAAGGGCGCTTCGGAGGAGCTGATCGCCGTCCTGCGCGGCTTCCGGCGGCAGGCGCTGCATGCCGAGGTGCTGGAGTTCACGCATCCGGTCAGTGGCGAAGCGGTGCGCTGCGAGGCGCCGGTGCCGGAAGACATGCGCGAGCTGATGCGGGTGCTGCGCGAGGACGCCGCCGCGCACGTCGAAGCCGAGCGTACGCGGCGATGACCGCGTTCCTCCCGGCCGACTGGCCGGCGCCGCCCGGCGTGCGGGCGCTGACCACGCTGCGGCACGGGCTGGGCGGATCACAGTCGCCGTTCGATACCTTCAACCTCGGCTCGCGCTGTGGCGATGAGGTCATGGTGGTGGCGGAAAACCGCCGCCAGCTCGAAGCCGCGCTGGCGCTGCCGTCCCCGCCACGCTGGCTGCGCCAGGTGCATGGCATGGCGGTCGCCGTCGAGCCCGGGGACGACGAGCCCGAGGCCGATGCGGCGGTGACTGCCACGCCGGGCACCGTGCTTGCCATCCTCACCGCCGACTGCCTGCCGGTCGTGCTGGCGGCCAAGGATGGCGGCGAAATCGCCGCTGCCCACGCCGGCTGGCGTGGCCTGTGCACCGGCGTGCTGGAGTCCACGGTGGGGGCGATGCGCACGCCGCCCGACCAGCTGGTGGCCTGGCTCGGCCCGGCGGCCGGGCCGCAGGCGTATGAAATCGGCACAGAGGTCTTCGAGGCCTTCACCGCCCGCGACGGACGCGCGCGGATGGCCTTCGTGCCCACCCGCCCCGGCCACTGGCGGGTGGACCTGTACATGCTGGCGCGGCAGCGCCTGCTGGATGCCGGCATGACCGACGTCCACGGCGGCGGTCTGTGCACCATCTCCGATCCGTCCCGATTCTTCTCGCATCGTCGCGATGGCCGCAGCGGCCGCATCGCCACCCTGGCCTGGATCACGCCTTGACCGTCGCACCGGCGGCGACGCTGTTCCAGCAGGCACTGGGCGCGGCCTTTTACACCCTGCCCGAAGCAGTGCGCCGACTGCACGCGGTGCGCGGGACCACGCGCTATGCCGGCATCGCCAGCGTCGAGCGCGGCCGCAACCCGCTGGCCAGGCTGTGCGCGCGCATCGCCGGGCTGCCGAAGGCGATGCGGGACGTGCCGCTGGCCGTCGAGTTCACCGCCGACGCGAAACGCGAGACCTGGTGTCGTGATTTCGCTGGCACGCGCATGCAGACGCGGCTTGGGTGCAAGGGCGGCCTGCTGCGGGAACGGTTGGGGCCGCTGCAGTTCCGCTACCACCTGCATCCTGGCAACCAGGCGCTGTGGTGGCAGGTGGCCGGGGTGCGCCTGTTCGGCCTGCTGCCGCTGCCCGCAGGCTGGTTCGATGGCGTGCGTTGCCGCGAGCGTGAGCACGACGGCCGCTACGAGTTCCTGATCGAGGCGCGGCTGCCGCTGGTCGGACTGGTGGTGCGTTACGAAGGCTGGCTGGCGCCGGCCTGAGCGGCGTCGGCGCCGTCCAGCAGCCACGCCAGCTTGCGCTCGCGCGGCAGCTGCTTGAGCGCCCATTCCGCACGCAGCGCACTGCCACGGTCGGGATAGGCGCGGCTAGCGAGCACGCAGTCGGGCGGGTGCGCGCGGGTGTACTTCGCGCCCTTGCCGGCCGCGTGCTGGCGGAACCGGCGTTCGACGTCGGTGGCGATGCCGGCGTACAGGCTGCCGTCACGGCAGCGCAGCAGGTACAGGTGCCAGCCCGCGGTCATCGCGGCGTGCGCGCCAGCCGCCCCATCAGCACCGCGCTGCGCAACGCCTGCCGCTGGATGCTTGCCAGGTCGACCGTCTCGCCCTCGGCGTGCGCGCGCGACCCGGCTGCGCCCATCCCGGCAAGCACGTCCACGTCGGCGGCGACGAAGCTGGAGTCGGCGGCGCCGCGCTTGGCCGGGTCCCACTCACCCATCACCGGCAGGCCGAGATCGGTGTTGACCTGGTTGAGCAGGGCGAGCAGCGCGCGATTTCCGGCGGTGGGCGCCATCGGCGGATAGGCGTCCGCGAACACCAGCGTCGCGCCCGTCTTCGGCAGGTGCTGCGCCACGATCGCCTGCATCCGCGCGCGTGCGCGTGCTTCCTGCTCCGGCGTGAGCGCCCGCAGGTCGCCCACCGCGACCGCGCGTTCCGCCACGATGTTGGTCTTGCCTGCGGCGCTGCCGCGGGCGCCGTCCGGCGCGAGCGCCGCCGGCGTCCCGCCGACCATGAGGCCGACATTGAGGGTGAGGTTGGGCTCGGGGAGCTCGCGCCGGAATCCGTCGAGGATGCGCGCCAGTTCGTAGTTCGCACCGTAGCCGAGCGCGTCGCCGAACACGCCGCTGGAATGGCCGGTCAGGCCGGTGGCGGTGAGCTCCCAGTCGGCCACGCCGCGCCGCGCGATGGTCGCGTGGTCGCGGCCGCCATCGACGATCAGGCCCTCGTATTCCAGCGCCACGTCGGCCCATTTGCCGGCCGCGACGAGATCGGCGCGTGCCGCCTCCAGCGGCGTACCGGCGGACTCCTCGTCGCCGGTCAGCACCACCTTGATGTCGGCGTCGCGCAGCGTGCCGGCGGCATGCATGGCGCGCAGCGCGGCGACGATGATCACCACGCCGCCCTTGTCGTCGCCGATGCCGGGGCCGGTGGCGGTATCGCCGTTGCGGGCGAAGCGCTGGAACGGCGAGTCCGGCTCGAACACGGTGTCCAGGTGGCCGATCAGCAGGATGCGCTTGCCGCGCCCGTTGCCCGTATGGGTCGCGACGAGGTGGCCCGCGCGCCCGGTCGCGCGCATGTCGATCCATTGCACGTCGAAGCCCAGCGGCTCCAGCTCGGCGCGGACCATGTCACCCGCGGCCTTCACGCCGGGCAGGTTGAGCGTGCCCGAATTCTGGTTGACCAGCCGCTCGAGCAGCGCCACCGCGTGCGGCTGGTCGGCCTCGATCGAGGCGCGCAGGCGTTGCTCGCCGGACGGGGGCGTCGCCCCGGCACAGGGAGCGGCGGACAGTGCGAGCAGCAGGCCGAAGGCCAGGGCGCGGGTACGGGACATCGGGCAGGATTCCAGCAGGGAAAGCGGCGACCATAACCCAGTCTCAACGAGTGATGCGATTTGACTTGAATCACGGCGCGGCAGCCGCATGTGGAGGACATTGGGCCGCGCCGGCCCCGACTCACAGGATCCCGTCATGCGAATGGACAAGCTCACGTCGCGTTTCCAGCAGGCGATCAGCGACGCCCAGTCGCTGGCCGTCGGCCGCGACCACACCATCATCGAACCCGTCCACCTGCTGCTGGCGCTGCTGGACCAGCAGGGCGGCGGCACCCGGCCGCTGCTGGCGCAGGCCGGCGTCAACGTGCCGGTGCTGCGCGAGCGCCTGGCCGAGGCGCTGGATCGACTGCCCAAGGTCACCGGCCAGGCCGGCAACGTGCAGGCCGGCAACGATCTGGTCCGCCTGCTCAACGTGACCGACAAGCTGGCCCAGCAGCGCGGCGATGCCTACATCGCCAGCGAGCTGTTCCTGCTGGCGGCACTGGAGGAGTCCGGCGAGGCCGGCAAGGCGCTGAAGGCCGCCGGCGCCAACAAGGCGAAGCTGGAAGCGGCCATCGACAAGCTGCGGGGGGGCGAGAAAGTGACCGACGAGAATGCGGAAGACGCGCGCCAGGCGCTGGAGAAGTACACCATCGACATGACCGCCCGCGCGGAGAGCGGCAAGCTCGATCCGGTGGTGGGGCGCGACGAGGAGATCCGCCGCACCATCCAGGTGCTGCAGCGGCGCACCAAGAACAACCCGGTGCTGATCGGCGAACCCGGCGTGGGCAAGACCGCGATCGTGGAAGGCCTGGCCCAGCGCATCGTCAATGGCGAAGTGCCGGAAGGCCTGCGCGGCAAGCGCCTGCTGTCGCTGGACATGGGTGCGCTGATCGCCGGCGCCAAGTTCCGCGGCGAGTTCGAGGAGCGCCTGAAGGCGGTGCTCAACGACCTGTCGAAGAACGAGGGCCAGATCATCCTGTTCATCGACGAGCTGCACACCATGGTCGGCGCCGGCAAGGCCGAAGGCTCGATGGACGCCGGCAACATGCTCAAGCCCGCTCTCGCGCGGGGTGAACTGCACTGCATCGGCGCGACCACGCTGGACGAGTACCGCAAGTACGTGGAGAAGGACGCCGCGCTGGAGCGCCGCTTCCAGAAGGTGTTCGTGGGCGAGCCGTCGGTGGAAGACACCATCGCCATCCTGCGCGGCCTGAAGGAGCGCTATGCCGTGCACCACGGCGTGGAGATCACCGACCCGGCCATCGTCGCCGCGGCCACGTTGTCGAACCGCTACATCGCCGACCGCCAGCTGCCGGACAAGGCCATCGACCTGATGGACGAGGCGGCCTCGCGCATCCGCATGGAGATCGACTCCAAGCCGGAGGAGATGGATCGCAAGGAGCGCCGGCTGATCCAGCTGAAGATCCAGCGCGAGGCGCTGAAGAAGGAGAAGGACGCCGAGTCCAGGCAGCGCCTGGCCGACCTACAGACCGAGATCGACGCGCTGGAGCGCGAGTACAGCGACCTCGAGGAAGTGTGGAAGGCCGAAAAGGCGACCTTGCAGGGCGCGACGAAGATCAAGGAGCAGATCGAGGCCGCGCGCCTGGAACTGGAGGCTGCGCAGCGCAAGCAGGATTTCGCGGCGATGAGCGAGATCCAGTACGGCCGCATCCCCGAACTGGAAAAGCAGCTGGCCGCCGCGCAGGAAGCCGAGACCAAGGGCTTCACCCTCCTGCAGGACAAGGTCACCGCCGAGGAGATCGCACAGGTGGTGGCGCGCTGGACCGGCATTCCGGTCAGCAAAATGCTGGAGGGCGAGCGAGAGAAGCTGCTGCAGATGGAGGCGCAGCTGCACGCCCGCGTGGTGGGACAGGAGGAGGCCATCAAGGTGGTGTCCGATGCGGTGCGCCGCTCGCGCGCCGGCCTGTCCGATCCCAACCGGCCGTCCGGCTCGTTCCTGTTCCTGGGCCCCACTGGCGTCGGCAAGACCGAACTGTGCAAGGCGCTGGCCGAGTTCCTGTTCGACAGCAGCGACGCGATGGTCCGCATCGACATGAGCGAGTTCATGGAGAAGCACGCGGTGAGCCGGCTGGTCGGCGCGCCTCCGGGCTACGTGGGCTACGAGGAGGGCGGCTACCTGACGGAGGCGGTGCGCCGCCGCCCGTACAGCGTGATCCTGCTGGACGAGGTGGAGAAGGCACATCCGGACGTGTTCAACATCCTGCTGCAGGTGCTGGACGACGGTCGCCTGACCGACGGCCAGGGCCGCACGGTGGACTTCCGCAACACCGTGATCGTGATGACCTCCAACCTCGGCTCGCACCAGATCCAGGCGCTGGATGGCGACGATTCGCCGGAGGCCTATACCCAGATGAAGGCCGCGGTGATGGGCGTGGTGCAGGCGCACTTCCGGCCGGAATTCATCAACCGCCTCGACGACATCGTGGTCTTCCACGCGCTGGACAAGGCGCAGATCAAGGCCATCGCGCGGATCCAGCTGAAGGGCCTGGAGAAGCGGCTGGCGGAGCGCGGCATCCGCATCGAACTGACCGACAAGGCGTTCGACCTGCTGGGCAACGTCGGCTTCGACCCGGTGTACGGCGCCCGTCCGCTCAAGCGCGCGATCCAGCAGCAGCTGGAAAACCCGCTGGCCCAGCAGATCCTGTCGGGCGCGTTCGGCAGCGGCGACACCGTCCGCGTGGACGCCGACGGCGGGAAGCTGGTGTTCGTCAAGTAAGCCGCGAAACCCCGCCGGCAGCGGCGGGGTTCTCGTTTGGGTGGCGCTGGCCGGACTCTAGCCGGCTGCGGGCACCGTCGTCGCCCGCAGCGCCCGGTAGGGCGGCGTGGCCATCACCATTTCAGTCAGCGAATAGGCCAGCTCGCGCTCCGCCAGCACTGCCGCATCTGCGCCGTGTTCCAGCAGGTGCTTGACCTGGGCTTCGCTGTGGGCCCGGGCGAGCACGCTCAGTGCGGGATTGAGCGCCTTCAACCGTTCGATGGCCTCGCCGGCCTCGAGCGCCTGCGGCATCGCGAAGATCGCCAGGTTGGCGCGCTCGGGCGCCGCTTCCTGCATCACCCGCCGGTTGGCGACGTTGCCACGGACGGTGGGGAAGCCGCTGGCGCGCGCCTGCACCACGCGGTCGGCATCGTCCTCCACCACCACCACCGGGACGCCGCGCTCCTTGAGCAGCTGGGCCAGCTGGCTGCCGACGCGGCCGTAGCCGACCACGATCGCGTGGCCACCGATGTCCAGCGGCACCACGTCCGGCTCCGGCGGCGTGTTGGCGAGGACGCGCGCGTCCTCCCGCAGCTGCCAGCGGTCCAGCACCATGAACAGCAGCGGGTTGAGCATGATGGTGATCAGCGCGCCCGCCAGCACCAGGTCGTGGCCGTCCTTCGGAAGGATCTTCAGCGACAGGCCCAGCCCGGCGATGATGAAGGCGAACTCGCCGATCTGCGCCAGACTGGTGGAAATGGTCAGCGCGGTGGCATTGGGATGCCCGAACGCGCGCACGATGGCGTAGGCGGCGATCGACTTGCCGAACACGATGATCAGGGTGGTCGCCAGCACCTGTAGCGGATGCTCGACCAGGATGCGGGGGTCGAACAGCATGCCCACCGACACGAAGAACAGCACCGCGAAGGCGTCGCGCATCGGCAGCGAGTCCTGCGCGGCCTGGTGGCTGAACTCGGACTCGTTGAGCAGCATGCCGGCGAAGAACGCACCCAGCGCGAAGCTGACCCCGAACAGTTCCGCCGAGCCGAACGCCACGCCCATCGCGATCGACAGCACCGCCAGCGTGAACAGCTCGCGCGAGCCGGTACCGGCGATCCGCTCCAGCACCCACGGGATCGCGCGGCGGCCCACGATCAGCATGAACGCGACGAAGGCTGCGACCTTGCCGAAGGTGATCGCCAGCGCCTTGATGATGTCGCTGGCGCCGACTTCCTCGCCACCACCCAGTGCGCCGGCCAGCGCCGGGATCAACACCAGCGCGATCACGCAGGCCAGGTCTTCCACGATCAGCCAGCCCACCGCGATCTTGCCGCGGCGGGTATCCAGCAGGCGTCGTTCCTCCATCGCCCGCAGCAGCACCACGGTGCTGGCGGTGGCCAGCGAGAAGCCGAAGATCAGGCCCTGGACATGGCTCCAACCCATCAGTTTGGCCAGGCCCCAGCCCAGCAGTGTGGCCATCGCGATCTGTCCCACCGCGCCGGGGATGGCGATGTTCTTCACCGACATCAGGTCGCGCAGCGAGAAGTGCAGGCCCACCCCGAACATCAGCAGGATCACGCCGATCTCCGCCAGCTGCGGCGCCAGCTCTGCATCACCCACGAAGCCGGGCGTGAACGGCCCGGCCAACACCCCCGCCAGCAGGTAGCCGACCAGCGGCGACAGCCGCAGACGGTTGGCCAGTGCGCCTAGCCCGAAGGCGAGCACGAAACCGAACACAAGCATGGCGATGAGCGAGGTGTGATGCTGCATGGGGGCTCCGAGGGGGCGATGTCCCGATGATCGCACGGCCCGGGGGCGGTCCGGAGACAAAAACGCCCCGGAAATCCGGGGCGTCGTGGCGGAAAATGAACGCGGGTTCAGTTCACCATTTGAAGGCGACCTTGCCGTACACGTAGCGGCCGTTGAAGCCGAACGGCGAGTACAGGCTGTACGGGAACATGCCGAAGGTGGAGTTGGCGTAGGTGTTCCGGTCCGGGTATTCGTCCAGTGCGTTGTCCGCCCCCAGTGTCGCCACCCAGTGCTGGTTCGGGCGGAAGTTCACCGACAGGTCCAGCGTCCACT
Source organism: Thermomonas sp. XSG (assembly GCF_014678725.1). Taxonomy (NCBI): domain Bacteria; kingdom Pseudomonadati; phylum Pseudomonadota; class Gammaproteobacteria; order Lysobacterales; family Lysobacteraceae; genus Thermomonas; species Thermomonas sp. XSG. The sequence goes on from NZ_CP061497.1 coordinate 2,105,748, forward strand.
TGCCGCCGTAGGTCTGGTCCTGCGCCGGGTTGGTGGCGTGGCGGGCGGTCACTTCACCGTAGCGGGTCGCGCCGGCATTGAAGTCCCAGCGCTGCAGGTTCCAGCCGGCGGTCAGCGCGAACTTGTCGCGCGGCGAGCCCTCCTCGATGCGTCCGCGCTCGTCGCGGCCCATGCGTTCCAGGTTGGCGCCAAGCGCCGACAGCGCCGCCGGGTTCGGCGCGATCCGGGTCACGTCGGTCTTGTTGTAGTTGTAGCTAGCGGTCAGGTTCAGGCTGCTCGCCTCCAGCGGCACGTTCCAGGTGCCGACCACGTCCACGCCGCGTGTGCGGGTGTCGATGGCGTTGTTGAAGTAGCGCGCGCTGGTGACGTTGGTGATGCCGAGCCCGGCCAGCAGCGCCTGGGCCGCCGCGTTGTTGGCGATGTTGAGGTTGGAGGACAGGACGATGCGGTCGTCGATCTCGATCCGGTAGGCGTCGATCGTCAGGTAGATGCGTTCGGCCGGCTGCAGCACCAGGCCCAGGCTGTAGGACAGCGAGGTTTCCGCCTGCAGCGGGTCCGCGCCCAGCGCCTGCGCCGCCGCGCCAGCTGCGGGGAAGGTGCCGGTCTCGTAGGCGACGCCGCTGGTGATGTTGGTGGTGACGGCCTGGTAGTGCTGCTGCGCCAGCGAAGGCGCGCGGAAGCCGGTGGCGACGGTGCCGCGCAGGGCGGCCGTCTCGGTGAACGCGTAGCGTGCCGACAGCTTGCCGGAGAACTGGTCACCGAAGTCGGAATAGTCCTCGTAGCGCCCGGCCAGGCCCGCGGAGAACTTCTCGGTGAAGTCGCCTTCAAGGCCCGCGTAGACCGCGTAGTTGTGGCGCTCGTAGTTGCCTGCGTTGCGCGGGGTGAATCCGCCGAAGCCCTGCGCGCCCGAGCCGAAGTAGGAATCCGCTTCGCCCGCGGTCTGCTCCCAGGTTTCCTGCCGGTGCTCGGCGCCCACCGAGAACGTGGCCGGATATTCCAGGCCGATGTTCACGGCCTTGGAGAAGTCCGCGTTCACCACCTGCTGGGTGTACTGCAGTGCGCCATCGTAGAAGCTGCGCGGGCTGGTGGCGCCGAGGGCGTAGTTGATGGTGTTCTGGGTGCGGAAGTCCAGCCGGCTGTCGCCAAGGTTGTAGCTCAGGTCCCAGTTCCAGCCGCTAGCGCTCACGCCCTTCAGGCCCACCACCACGCTGCGGTCGCGCGCGTCCTGGTTGATCTCCGGGACGTAGCCGTTCGGGTAGACCTGCGCCAGCAGGGCGCCTTGGCCGCTGTGGTTCTTCGAGCGGTAGAACGCGAACGAGGTGATGTCGCGCGCGCTGGACATCGCGCTGAGATACAGGTTGTTCTCGCCGATCTTCAGATTGGCGTTCAGCGAGAGCGCCGACTGGTCGACGTCGGGGTCGCCCAGCTTGAATGCCGTCTGGCCGACGTTAGGGAAGTTGCCGGTGTTCGGTGCGCTGCCCTGATAGGGACCGGCACGGTTGGTCATGTCCTGGTGGCCGGCCTGTGCCGCCACGTGGATGGTGCCGGCGTCGCCGCTCAGGGTCAGGCCGGTATCGCCCGAGAGCTGCCATTGCTTGCCGTCGCCTTCGGAATACTGGCCGCCGCCGAGGGCGATGCTGCCGCCGTCGCCGGAGCCCTTGAGCACGATGTTGACCACGCCGCCGATGGCGTCCGAGCCGTACTGCGCGGACGCGCCGTCGCGCAGCACCTCCACGCGCTCGATGGCGGCCACCGGGATGGTGTTCAGGTCCACCGCCGACGAGCCGCGGCCGATGGTGCCGTTCACGTTCACCAGCGCCGAGATGTGGCGACGCTTGCCGTTCACCAGGATCAGCACCTGGTCCGGCGAGAGCCCGCGCAACTGCGCAGGGCGCACGCCGCTGGTGCCGTCGGCCATGCCGGGGCGCGGGAAGTTCAGCGAGGGCAGGGCGCGCGCCAGCGCGGTGGCCAGCTCGGTGGTGCCGGTGGCCTCCAGCGTTTCCGGGGTCAGGATGTCGATGGGCGACTGCGACTCGGCCACGGTGCGGTCGGCCACGCGGGTGCCGGTGACGATCAGGGTGTCGAGGGTGCGGGCTTCCTTGTCGGCCTGCTGCGCCAGCGCCGGGGTGGCGGCCAGCAACGAGGACAGGGCCAGGGCGAGCGGGGTGATGCGGGGCATGACCAACTCCATCAGGGGGTTCCCGCATTGTTTAACACCCGTTTAACCGGGCTGCAAACACATCCCATGCATGCAGATATGCAGTAACGTACGTTGTTTTCCGGGGCGGTTCGCGCGCCGGCTTTCCCGTAGACTCGCCGCCCCATGATTTCCTTCCGCAATTTCGCCCTCCGGCGCGGCGAACGCCTGCTCCTGTCCAACGTCGACCTGACCCTGCACGCCGGCTGGCGCGTGGGCGTGGTTGGCCGCAACGGCGCCGGCAAGTCCAGCCTGTTCGCCGCACTCATGCGCGAGGTCGAGCCCGACAGGGGCGACCTCGACCTGCCCGGCAAGGCCCGCGTGGCCTCGGTGGCGCAGGAAACCCCGCACCTGCCGGACCCGGCCATCGACTTCGTGCTGTCCGGCGACGAGGCCGTGCACGCGGCCATCCAGATGGAAGCCAACGCCTTCGCCGCCGAGGATTGGGAGGCGGTGGCCGAGGCCCACCATCGGCTGGAGGAAGTGAACGGCTACGACGGCACCGCCCGCGCCGGCAAGCTGCTGCATGGGCTCGGCTTCCCGGCGGAGACGCACGAGAAGCCGGTGTCCGATTTCTCCGGCGGCTGGCGCGTGCGCCTGAACGTGGCGCGCGCGCTGATGACGCCGTCGGACCTGCTGCTGCTGGACGAACCCACCAACCACCTCGACCTCGACGCCGTGGTCTGGCTGGAAGAGTGGTTGAAGCGCTACGACGGCACGTTGCTGGTCATCAGCCACGACCGCGAGTTCCTCGATAACGTCACCACCCACATCCTGCACCTGCACGACGGCACCGCGAAGCTGTACGTCGGCAACTACACCGATTTCGAGCGCCAGCGCGCCGAGCACCTGCGCCAGCAGCAGATCGCGCACGAGAAGGAGCAGGCCGAGCGCGCCCACCTGCAGAGCTTCATCGATCGATTCAAGGCGAAGGCCAGCAAGGCGAAGCAGGCGCAGTCGCGGGTCAAGCGGCTGGCCAAGCTGGCCGGCACCGAGGCGGTGCGCGCCGAGCGCGCGCTGCACATCACCCTGCCCGAACCGCTGAAGCTGCCCAATTCCCTGCTGTCGCTGCACGATGCCGATTGCGGTTACGGCGCGGGGGCGAAGATCCTGACGAATGCGAACTTCGGCCTCGAAGCCGGCGATCGCATCGGCCTGCTCGGCCCCAACGGCGCCGGCAAGTCGACGCTGGTGAAGACGCTGGTGGGCGAGCTGGCGCCGATGTCCGGCGAGCGCAAGGCGCACCCGGACCTGCGCATCGGCTATTTCGCCCAGCACACAGTGGAGTCGCTGGTGTCCGGTACCACGCCGCTGGACCACCTGCGCAAGCTGGATGCGGACGCGCCCAACCAGGTGCTGCGCGACTTCCTGGGGCGGTGGAATTTTCCCGGCGACCGCGCCTTCGAAGTGATCGACACCTTCAGCGGCGGCGAGAAGGCGCGGCTGGCGCTGGCGCTGATCGCCTACCGCCGGCCCAACGTGCTGCTGCTGGACGAGCCCACCAACCACCTCGACCTCGACATGCGCGAGGCGCTGGCCGAGGCGCTGTCGGATTTCGATGGTGCCATCGTGATGGTCAGCCACGACCGCCACCTGATCGGCCTGGTCTGCGACAGCTTCTGGCGCGTGGCCGGCGGCAGGGTCGAGCCGTTCGACGGCGACCTCGACGAATACGCCGCGTGGCTGCGCTCGCGGCCCGGCAGCGACAATCCCAAGACCCCGGCGCCGAAGGCCGAGCCGGTGGTCGCCAAGCCGGCGCCGGCGCCCGCGCCGGCCAAGCCCAAGATCAACCCGCACAAGCTGCAGAAGGCCGAAGAGCGGGTGGCGCGGCTGGAAGGCAAGCTGGCAGAGTGCGAGGCGCAGCTGACCGATCCTGCGGTCTATGCCGATGCCGGCAAGGTGGCCGACCTGGGCCGCACCCAGCTGCAGCTGCGCGCGGAGCTGGAAACCGCGGAGGCCGAACTGCTGGCGCTGTACGAGGCCTGACGCCTGTCCGCGGCGTCGGTCGGTCGGGTAGGCTGCGGCGATGAGCCGTGAATTGACCTACCTGCTGCTGATCTTCGCCCTGCTGGTGATCCCGCGCGCGCTGCAGCGCTTCCGTGTGCCGGCCCCGATCACCTGCCTGCTGTTCGGCCTGGTTGCCATGCTGTGGCTGGGCGACCGCACGCACGACCCGGTGGTGGTGCTGCTGTCGACCCTCGGGATCTCCTCGCTGTTCCTGTTCGCCGGGCTGGAGGTCGACCTGCACGCCTTGCGCCGCGGGCTGTGGCCGCTGGTGGCCCACCTCGCCCTGCGCGTCGGCACCCTGGTGCTGCTGGGCTGGCTGGCCTGGCGCTATGCCGGGCTGGGCTGGCAGGCCGCGGGACTGCTGGCGCTTGCCCTGCTCACGCCGTCCACGGGTTTCATCCTCGACACGCTGGAGCGGTTGGGACTGGACGAGGAGGAGCGCTTCTGGGTGACCAGCAAGGCGATCGCCGGCGAACTGCTGGCGCTGGCGGCGCTGTTCGTGGTGCTGCAGGCCGGCGATCCGGTGCAGCTTGGCATGTCCTCGCTGGCGATGGTGGGCCTGCTGGTGGGCCTGCCGCTGCTGTACATGGCGTTCGGGCGCTGGATCGTGCCGCATGCGCCGGGTTCCGAGTTCTCGCTGTTGGTGATGGTGGGCGTGGTGGCCGCGTACATCACCTACGCGCTGGGCGTGTATTACCTGGTCGGCGCCTTCATCGCGGGCCTGGTTGCGCGCCTGCTGCGCGACCGGATGCCGCGCATGGCCTCGGACGAGAACATCCGCGCGCTGCGCCTGTTCGCCACGTTCTTCGTGCCGTTCTATTTCTTCCATGCCGGCACCCAGATCGCCCGCGATGCCCTGAGCCTGGAGGCGCTGGGGCTGGGCCTGCTGCTGACCGCGGTGGTGGTGCCGCTGCGGGTGGGAATGGTGTGGCTGCAGCGCCGCGTGCTGTTCCGCCGCGAACACCAGCGCAGTACGTTCCGCGTGGCCGTCGCGCTCACCCCCACGCTGGTGTTCACCCTGGTGCTGGCCGAGATCCTGTACAGCCGCTTCGGGCTGTCCGGCACCTGGGCCGGCGCGCTGGTGCTCTACACGACGCTCAACACCCTGCTCCCCTCTTTGCTGCTGCGGGTGCCCTTCGATCTTGCGCAGGTCTCCACCGGCGATCTGCCGGCACTGCCGGCCCCGCAGCCCGTGCCGCTTGAAAACCCGCCGGCCATCCCCACCCAAGGGGCCTGATTCCCGGGTTCCGAGGTTCGACGTCCATGCCGATCTACGCCTTCGCCTGTGCCGCCTGTGGCCATTGTTTCGACAGGCTGCAGAAGCTGTCCGATGCCGATCCATCCGCCTGCCCGTCCTGCGGCGCGGAGGGGCGGGTGCACCGCCAGCTGACCGCGCCGCAGTTCCGCCTGGCTGGCGGCGGCTGGTACGAGACCGATTTCAAGAAAGACGGCGACAAGAAGCGCAACCTTGCCGGCGATGCCGCCAAGCCGGCGGAGAGCAAGCCCGAGGCGAAGCCGGAAGCGGCCAAGGCTGGGGCGGACAGCAAGCCCGCCAGCGGCGCATAACGCGCGTCGCTCTGGCGCCGTCATGTCCGCGCAGGCGGCTTGAAACGAAAAGCTGGACTCCCGCTTGCGCAGGAGTGACGGGCATTCCTGCGCGAAGGGACGGACGTTCAGGGCTCGCCCCCCCGAAGCCGCCAGGATCTCGCCAGCGGGGCAGGGGCGGCATCGCAACCAAGCGAGTAACGGGGAGCGACTTGCGATGCCGTCCCTGCCCCGCCCGCTTAGCCGCGCCTTTCTGCTCCCACGCATCGGCTAAAATGCCCGGCTCGCGCCGGCGCCACGCCCGCGCGCCCCTGCGTCCCCCCGGAGCTTCCATGCGTACCCATTTCTGCGGCCTGATCGACGATGCGTTGATCGGCCAGACCGTCACCCTCTGCGGCTGGGCCGACGTCGCCCGCAACATGGGCCAGATCGTCTTCATCGACCTGCGCGACCACGAAGGCATCGTGCAGGTCGTCGCCGAGCCGGCCGATGCCGTCGGCAACGCCGCGATGCTGGCGGCCGCCGCTGCGGTGGGCTACGAGGACTGCCTGCGCATCAGCGGCACCGTGCGCCGCCGCCAGTCGGTGAACGACAAGATCCGGACCGGTCAGGTCGAAGTGGTGGCCGAGACGATCGAGCTACTGAACAAGGCCGAGCCGCTGCCGTTCCACCACCACGAGAACCCGGGCGAGGACATCCGCCTGAAGTACCGCTACCTGGACCTGCGCAGCCCGGACATGCAGCGCAAGCTGCGCACCCGCACCAAGCTGGTGTCGGCGCTGCGCCACTACCTCGACGCGCGCGGCTTCCAGGACATCGAAACGCCGATCCTGACCAAGGCCACGCCGGAAGGCGCGCGCGACTTCCTGGTGCCGGCGCGCATGCATCCCGGCGAGTTCTACGCGCTGCCGCAGAGCCCGCAGCTGTTCAAGCAGATCCTGATGATGGCGGGCTTCGACCGCTACTACCAGATCGCCCGCTGCTTCCGCGACGAAGCGCTGCGCGCCGACCGCCAGCTGGAGTTCACCCAGCTCGACATGGAGTTCGCGTGGGTGTCCGAGCGCGACGTGCAGGACCTGACCGAGGACATGGTCCGCCATGTGTTCCGCGAGGTGGTCGGCGTCGAACTCGACGCGCAGTTCCCGCGCATGACCTGGGCGGAAGCGATGCGCCGCTTTGGCTCTGACAAGCCCGATCTGCGCATCGCGCTGGAACTGGTCGATGTGGCTGATCTTGTGAAGAATTGCGAGTTCGCAGTGTTCAGCGCCGCCGCCAACGATGCCGACGGCCGCGTCGCCGCGCTGCGCATCCCCGGCGGCGCGTCGCTGTCGCGCAAGCAGATCGACGAGTACGCCGCCCACGCCGCCAAGTACGGCGCCAAGGGCTTGGCCTACGCCAAGATCGACGACGCCGGCGCGGTCAATTCGCCGGTCGCCAAGTTCTTCGCGGAAGGCGCGTTCGCCGCGCTGCTCAAGCACGTCGGCGCCGGCAACGGCGACATCGTGTTCTTCGGTGCCGGCGCGTACAACAAGGTCAGCGACTTTATGGGCGCGGTGCGGCTGAAGGCGGGCAAGGATTTCAATCTTGTCGCCGACGGCTGGGCGCCGCTGTGGGTGACCGACTTCCCGATGTTCGAGTGGGACGCCGAGGAAAACCGCTACGTGGCCTTGCACCACCCCTTCACCGCGCCGGCGGTGGATTCCATCGACGACCTGCGCGCGAATGCGAAGACCGCGGTGTCGCGCGGCTACGACATGGTGCTCAACGGCAACGAGATCGGCGGCGGTTCGATCCGCATCCATCGCCCGCAGATGCAGGCGGCGGTGTTCGACCTGCTGGGGATCGGCGCCGACGAGCAGCGCGCCAAGTTCGGCTTCCTGCTGGACGCGCTGAAGTACGGCGCGCCGCCGCACGGCGGCATCGCCTTCGGCATCGACCGCATCGCCGCGCTGATGGCCGGCACCGAGTCGATCCGCGACGTCATCGCCTTCCCCAAGACCACCGGCGCGCAGTGCCTGATGACCGATGCGCCGTCGCCGATCGCGGACGCGCAGCTGGCCGAAGTGCACGTGCAGGTGCGGCCGCAGGCGTGAGCGCCACGATCCGCCGCGCCGCGCCTGCCGATGCCGCCGCGCTGGCGGAGCTGGGCGCGGCGACCTTCGTGGAGACTTTCGGGCATCTGTACACGCCCGAAGACCTGCAGGCGTTCCTCGACGAAAGCCACGGCGTCGGAGCGTATGCCAAGACCCTGGCGGATCCGCGCTACGCGCTGTGGATCGCCGAAGACGATGCGGGCCGCGCCATCGGCTATGCGCAGGCCGGCCCGTGCGGGTTGCCGCATGCCGATGTGCGGCCGGAGGACGGCGAGCTGAAGCGCCTGTACGTCCGTGCGGGCATCCAGAACGCCGGCACCGGCCGCGCGCTGATGGACGCGGCGATGGCCTGGCTGCTGCGGGACGGCCCGCGCACGCTGTGGCTGTCGGTGTGGTCGGAGAACTCCGGTGCGCAGCGCTTCTACGCGCGCTACGGCTTCGCCTTCGCCGGCGAATACGAATTCATCGTGGGCGCGCAGCGCGACCGCGAGTTCATGTACCGGCGCCCGGCACAGGCCTGAGTGAACCGCCTGCCGGCCCAGTTCAGTCGTGGTCGCGCGGGACTTCCTGCAGCGCCGGCAGCGCCTCGCGGCGGCCGTCCAGCAGGCCGCGGCTGAGCCGGTCGCCCTCGATGAACAGCAGTTGCCCGCTGGTGCCGCGCTTGAGGCCGCCGTCGATGGCGATCACCCGGCCGTCGTGGAAGCTGGCCACTTCGCCGACCGTGGTGTGGCCGACGACGATCCGCGCAACGCCCAGCTTCGCTGCCAGCGCCCGCACCGCGGGCGTGTCCAGCTGGCCGTCGAAATAGCCGCGGTACCAGATCGGGCTGGTCTTGTGGTCGTACAGCGGCGCGAGCGCGGGATCGGCCTCGACCTGCTTGCGTGGGGTGCCGAGGCTGTGCTGGTAGGCCGCATTGGTCGCGGCCGCGGCGACCGCGAGTTCCAGGTTGGCCGGCGAAATGCCGCCGTGCACGAACAGCGTGTCGCCCAGTCGCAGCAGTACCGGCCGCGTGCGCAACCACTGCCCGAGCACCGAGTCGGCGGCGTACAGGGCGTCGTACTTGCGACCCAGCCGGCGGGCATTGTCGATCAGCGCCGGGTGCACGTAATGGGTGCTGCCGTACAGCGCCATCGTTTCGTGGTTGCCCAGCAGGAAATGCACGGCGCCGCCGGCGGCGCGTGCCTGCTGCTGCAGCTGGAACAGCAGCCACAGCGTTTCGGTCACGTCCTCGCCGCGATCGAACACGTCGCCGGCCACCACCAGGTGGTCGCGCCCGGCGCCCCAGCGGTCCTGGCCGTCGATCACGCCGTTGGCGCGCAGCAGCCGCACCAGCAGCCCGTACTGGCCGTGGATGTCGGAGACCGCGATGATGCGGGCGCCGGCCGGCAGCGGCGTTGCGCCGCCAGCGATGCGCGCCGGGATCGCCAGTGCATGCGGATAGCCGCAGCGCGGCCGGATCAGCGCGCCGTCGCGCGCGGGCAGGCTGCTGCGCACCACCTTGCCCCTGCACACCCACAGGGCATCCAGGCGGTTGCCCGGCGCATGGAATATGTACGGCCCGTCCCCTGCGGCAGCCGTGGGCGCCGGCCCGCTGGCAGCGCAGGCGGTGGTCGCCGCCGCCAGGCAGCCCAGCAGCAGGCCGCGGCACAGGGTGGCGAGGAGGATGCGGTAACGGTTGGCCATGCGGATTCAGGCTTGGGGTGTGCGGCACGGTACGACGGGCGACGTTAAGCGGCGCCTGAGATTCGAGCGCGCAGTCGGACCAGCCGCCGTATAATCCGCCGCTTCGCATTTCCGGCCGGATATTGTCATGGGACGTGGCCCCTCCATCGAAGCCCGCAAGAACGCGCAGGACGCGCAGCGCGGCAAGATCTTCACCAAGGTGATCCGCGAGATTTCGGTGGCGGCACGCGCCGGAGGCGGCGACCCGCACAGCAATCCGCGGCTGCGCTCGGCGATCGACAAGGGTCTGGCGGTCAACATGACCAAGGACGTGATCGAGCGCGCCATCAAGAAGGCCACCGGCGAGCTGGAAGGTGTGGTTTACGAGGAGATCCGCTACGAGGGTTACGGCGCGGGCGGGGTGGCGGTGATCGTCGATTGCCTGACCGACAACCGCGTGCGCACCGTGGCAGACGTCCGCCACGCCTTCGGCAAGTTCGGCGGCAACCTCGGCACCGAGGGCTCGGTGTCCTTCATGTTCCACAAGGTCGGCGTGCTCAGCTACGACGCCGGCGCGAACGAGGACGCGATCACCGAAGCCGCCATCGAAGCCGGTGCCGACGACGTGGTGGTGTACCCGGAAGACGGCGCCATCGACGTGCTGACCTCGCCCGAGGCCTTCGCGGGCGTGAAGGCGGCGATGGAGGCGGCCGGGCTGGCGCCGGGCTTCGCCGAAGTCACCATGCGCGCCGACAACGACAGCGCGGTGGAGGGCGAAACCGCGGAGCAGGTGCAGAAGCTGCTCCGCTGGCTGGAAGACATGGACGATGTGCAGGACGTCTATTCCAACGCGGCCGGCCTCGGCTGAATCCGCCTGACGCTGCGCCGACCGATGGTTTCCGATCTGCAATCCGGTGGTGCGCGCGCGGCGACGGTCAGGGTGCTGGGGATCGACCCCGGCTCGCAGCGCACCGGCGTGGGCATCATCGATGTCGCCGCCGACGGCAGGATCACCCATGTACACCACCAGCCGCTGGTGCTGCTGGACGCCGAATCCTTCCCGCTGCGCCTGCGCAAGTTGCTGGACGGATTGTGGGCGCTGATCGAGCAGTACCGGCCGGACGAGGTCGGGGTCGAGCAGGTGTTCCTGTCCAACAACGCGATGAGCGCGCTCAAGCTCGGGCAGGCGCGCGGCGCGGCGATCGCCGCCTGCGTGGCGCGGGACCTGCCGGTGAGTGAATACGCCGCCAAGGAAATCAAGCTGGGGCTGGTGGGCAGTGGCGGGGCCGATAAAAAGCAGGTGCAGCACATGGTGGCCGTGATGCTGGGCCTGACCGGGAAGTTGCAGGCCGACGCCGCCGACGCGCTGGCAGTGGCGATCACCCACGCCCACGTGCGCGCCAGCGCCAACCGGCTGGGCGTCGACGCACGCGCGGCCTGGGGCCGCAAGGGCAGGGGAAGGCGATGATCGGGCGACTGAAAGGCATCCTCATCCACAAGGCGCCGCCGTGGCTGGTGGTCGATGTGCACGGCGTCGGTTACGAGCTGGAGGCGCCGATGAGCACGTTCTACGACCTGCCGGACGTGGGCCGCGAGGTGTTCCTGTTCACCCACTACGCGCAGAAGGAAGACAGCGTCTCGCTGTACGGCTTCCTGCGGGAAGCCGAGCGCCGGCTGTTCCGCGACGTGCAGAAGGTCTCCGGCATCGGCGCGAAGATTGCGCTGGCAGTGCTCTCCGGTGTGTCGGTGGACGAGTTCGCGCGGCTGGTGCAGACCTCCGACGTGACCGCGCTGACGCGCATCCCCGGCATCGGCAAGAAGACCGCCGAACGCATGGTGGTGGAACTGCGCGACCGCGCGGCCGACCTGGCCGGCGGCCCGGTCGCGGCCAGCACCGGGCTGCCGGGCGATCCGCTGTCCGAGGCCATTACCGCCCTGCAGGCCTTGGGCTACAAACCCGCCGAGGCCGAGCGCATGGCGAAGAAGGCCGCCGCCGACGGCGACGCCGCCGAAACCATCATCCGCAAGGCGCTGCAGTCGGCGCTGCGCTGAGCCGCCTCCCGCCGCCCCGTCTTTCCCTGCGAGCACCCATGAGCACTCCCGCACAGCCGTCGCATGCGCATGGCGTCCAGTCCGGCAAGGCTGCCGGGCTGGCGCTGGTGGTGGGCGCCATCGGCGTCGTCTTCGGCGACATCGGCACCAGTCCGCTGTACACGCTGAAGGAGGCGTTCTCGCCGCACTACGGCCTGCGCAACGACCACGACACCGTGCTGGGCGTGCTGTCGCTGGCGTTCTGGGCGCTGAACATCGTGGTCACCCTGAAGTACGTGACCATCATCATGCGCGCCGACAACGACGGCGAGGGCGGGATCATGGCGCTGATGGCGCTGGCCCAGCGCACCCTGCGCAAGGGTTCGCGCTCGGCCTACGTGGTCGGCATCCTCGGCATCTTCGGCGGCTCGCTGTTTTTCGGTGACGGCGTCATCACCCCGGCCATCACGGTGATGGGCGCGGTGGAAGGGCTGGAAGTGGCCGCGCCCGGGCTGGGGCGTTTCGTGGTGCCGATCGCGCTGGTGGTGCTGGCGGGGCTGTTCGCCGCGCAGCGCTTCGGCACCGAGCGCGTGGGCAAGGTGTTCGGCCCGGTGATGGTGCTGTGGTTCCTGGCGCTGGCGGCGATCGGCGCGTGGAACGTGGTGGCCGCCCCCGAGGTGCTGAAGGCGTTCAACCCGTGGTGGGGGGCGCGGTTCTTCGTCGAGCACGGCTGGCACGGCGTGTTCATCCTCGGCGCGGTGGTGCTGGCCGTCACCGGCGGCGAAGCGCTGTATGCCGACATGGGCCATTTCGGCGCGCCGCCGATCCGCCACGGCTGGTACTTCTTCGTGCTGCCCTGCCTGATGCTGAACTACCTCGGCCAGGGCGCGGTGGTGCTGCAGCGCCCCGGCGCGGTGTCCAACCCGTTCTACGAGGCGGTGCCGGAGTGGGCGCTGTATCCGATGATCGTGCTGGCGACGATGGCGGCGGTGATCGCCTCGCAGTCGGTCATCACCGGCGCGTTCTCGGTGTCGCGGCAGGCCATGCAGCTGGGCTACATCCCGCGCATGCGGATCAAGCACACCTCGCACGACACCATCGGGCAGATCTACATCCCCGGCATCAACTGGGGGCTGGCGCTGCTGGTGTTCGGGCTGGTGCTGGCGTTCCGCAGCTCTTCCAACCTGGCGGTGGCCTACGGCATCTCGGTGTCGGCGACGATGCTGATCGACACCCTGCTGCTGGCGCTGGTGGCACGGATGCTGTGGCCGCGCGCGCGGCACTGGATCGTGGCGCTGTGCCTGGGCTTCCTGGTGGTGGACGTGGCCTTCGTGGCCGCCAACGGCGCCAAGCTGCTGCAGGGCGCATGGTTCCCGGTGGTGCTGGGCATCGTGCTGTTCACCATGATGCGGACCTGGCGGCGCGGCCGCGAGCTGCTCAACGCCGAGATCCACAAGGAAGGCATCCGGCTGGATACCTTCCTGCCCGGGCTGATGCTGGCGCCGCCGGTGCGCGTGCCCGGCACCGCGGTGTTCCTGACCGCCAGTCCCGACGTGGTGCCGCACGCGCTGCTGCACAACCTCAAGCACAACAAGGTGCTGCACGAACGCAACGTGTTCCTGACCGTGGAAACGCTGGCGGTGCCGTACGCGCCGCAGGAGAAGCGGCTGAGGATCGAGCCCATTGCCGGCGACGATTTCCACCGGGTCATCATCCGCTACGGCTTCATGGAAACGCCGGACGTGCCGCTGGCGCTGATGCGCAGCTGCGACCAGTGCGACCTGGTCTTCAATCCCATGGACACCACCTATTTCGTCAGCCGCGAAAGCATCGTCGCCGCCCGCCGGCGCGGCATGCCGACCTGGCGCGACAAGCTGTTCGCCTTCATGCACCGCAACGCCGCGCCGGCGACGACCTTCTTCCGCATTCCGGGCAACCGGCTGGTGGAGTTGGGCGCGCAGGTCGAGATCTGAGGCGCGGGCCGGATTCGCACCCGCTCAGGCGTTGCCGTCGCAGTCGTTCGGGCCTTCGGCCACTGCCAGCCGCCAGGTGTCGCGGCCTGCGGCCTTGGCCTGGTACAACGCGCCGTCGGCGAGCTGTACCAGCGCGGCGGCGTCGGTCTGGCCGCATCCGCTCATGCCCACGCCGATGCTGGCGGTGACATGCAGGGTCAGCTCCCCCAGCGTCATCGGCTCGCGCATGGCGGTCGCCAGCTTGTTCGCCACGAACTGCAGGCTTTGCGTGGTGGCGATGTCCTCCACCAGCACCGCGAATTCGTCGCCGCCCAGCCGGACGCCCAGGTCCACCGAGCGAATGCAGCCGCTCAGGCGCCGCGCGAACTCGCGCAGCACCAGGTCGCCGACCGCGTGGCCGTGGTTGTCGTTGACGGACTTGAAGTAATCCAGGTCGATGTACAGCAGTCCCACCCGGGTGCGGTTGCGCCCGCCGCGCGCCAGCGCCAGCGCCATGCGCTCGTCGAACAGCAGGCGATTGGCCAGCCCGGTGAGCGGGTCGCGCCGGACCTGCTGCTCCAGCGCCAGTTCGGCTTCCACGCGCGAGGTCACGTCGCGGCCGGAATACACCAGCGCGGCGCGGCCGTTGGCGTCGGTGACGCTGCGCACGTTGGCCGCCAGCCAGATGTAGGACCCCTGCTTGTGTCGGCAGCGGTACACGATGCTGGCCATGCCGCCCTTCTCGTACAGGGGGTCCATGGTGTCGCGCAGGATCGCCACGTCATCCGGATGGACCAGCTCCCAGCGCAGGCGGTCGTATTCCTCGCGTGTCCAGCCCAGCAGCTCGGTCACCGACGGCGATATGTACTCAAGGGTGCGGCCGGGCCCGATGCGGATGATCAGGTCGCGGGAATAGTCGGCCAGCATCCGGTACTGCTGCTCGCTGCGGGCCACCCGATGGGTCAGGATCCTGCGCTCGGTCAGCACCGATGCGACCGGGAACGCGGCCCAGCAGCAGCACAGGATGAACAGCTGCAGCATGCGCGCCCGCGCCACTTCGTCGGTGGCGCCGGCGCCGAGCACGAACGGGCCATGGCCGGCCGCGGTGGCCGTCGCCGCAATCACGGCAATCAGCGCTATCGCCGGCACGAACCCGCTGAACCGGTGCCGCAGCACGCAGAACATCAGCGGCGGTAGCAGCAGGAAGGTGATCGACAGGCTGGCCTGCATGAAGATGAGCCAGGCGCTGGCCGCCACCAGCGCCACCGTCGCCAGCAGCTCCAGCCGGCGCTTCGGCGGGCCCAGCATGCGGTGCCCCTCGATCCGCGTGATCACCGTCAACGCGCCGAAGATCACCATGCCCAGCGCGTGCGAGGCCAGCCAGGTCTCGAACAGCACGCCGAAGCCGTGCTGCTGCGGCATCAGCGCCTGCCGCGCGGTGGCGGCGGCCAGCGCGGAGAGCGTGCAGGCGAGCAGGGTGGCGATGCCGCCGACCCGCAGCGTGCGGTTGATGCTCGCCAACTGGCCGACGTCGCCCACCCGCGATGCCACCAGCCGCGCCGCGAACCAGGCATCGAAGAGGTTGCACAGGCTGAGCGCCAGGGTCAGGAGGCCGGCGCCGTTGCGCTGCAGGTTCGAGGCCAGGAACGCCAGTAGCGCGCAGGCCAGGTAGGCGGGCCAGTGGCCGCGCGGCGAGGTCATCAGGACGCCGAACAGGATGCCGCTGGGAATCCACAGCATCGAAAAGCCCGACGGCCCCAGCGCCATGTGGATGGACCACCACCCGGAAACGGCAACCACCAGCGTGAACAGGGCCAGTCCCGGCAGTCTGGCAACGAGCGGAGCGTTGCGTTCCAAGGCTTGCGTCATCGCCGCAGCTTAAGCGTGGGGCAAGGGGAGGACAACGCCAGGCCACGCGGTGGCGATGGCTGCCGGTACGCAGGCGGGGCCGCCGGTCGCGCCACGGCCGCGGCAAAAGCCGCGATAATCCGGGCATGAACGATCCCCGCATCATCGCCCCCGGCGCCACTCGCGAAGACGAGGCGCTGGAAGCCAGCATCCGCCCGAAGCGGCTGGACGAGTATCTCGGCCAGCAGCCGGTGCGCGAGCAGATGCAGATCTATATCGAGGCCGCCAAGGGCCGCGGCGAGGCGCTCGACCACGTGCTCATCTTCGGTCCGCCGGGCCTGGGCAAGACCACGCTCTCGCACGTGATCGCCAACGAGCTGGGCGTCAACCTGCGCGTGACCTCTGGCCCGGTGATCGAGAAGGCCGGCGACCTGGCCGCGCTGCTGACCAACCTGCAGCCGCATGACGTGCTGTTCGTGGACGAGATCCACCGCCTGTCGCCGGTGGTCGAGGAGATCCTCTACCCGGCGATGGAGGACTGCCAGATCGACATCATGATCGGCGAGGGCCCGGCCGCGCGTTCGATCAAGCTCGACCTGCCGCCGTTCACCCTGATCGGCGCCACCACCCGCGCCGGCCTGCTGACTGCGCCGCTGCGCGACCGCTTCGGCATCGTGCAGCGGCTGGAGTTCTACTCGGCCGAGGAGCTTGCGCGGATCGTGCGCCGCTCCGCGCAGATCCTCGGCATCGCCTGCGACGCCGAGGGCGCCGGCGAACTGGCGCGGCGCTCGCGCGGCACCCCGCGCATCGCCAACCGGCTGCTGCGGCGGGTGCGCGACTACGCGCAGGTCAAGGGCAACGGCACGATAGATGCGGCCATCGCGCGCGCGGCGATGGACATGCTGAAGGTCGACCCGGAAGGCTTCGACGAGCTCGACCGGCGCATGCTCGGCATCATCATCGACGCCTTCGACGGGGGGCCGGTCGGGGTGGAATCGCTGGCCGCGGCGCTGAGCGAGGAGCGCGGCACGCTGGAAGACGTGATCGAGCCCTACCTGATCCAGCAGGGCTTCCTGGTGCGCACCGCGCGCGGCCGCATGGCCACCCCGAAGGCGTACCGCCACCTCGGCTTCAAGCCGAAGGCGGCGACGCCGGGGCTGTTCGAGGCCGACAATGGCTGAGCCGTTCACCTGGCCGGTGCGCGTGTACTGGGAAGATACCGACGCCGGCGGCGTGGTCTACCACGCGCAGTACCTCGCCTTCATGGAGCGCGCGCGCAGCGAATGGCTGCGCGGGCTTGGCCTGCACCAGGACGCGATGAAGCGCGACGCCGACCTGGTGTTCGTGGTGCGCGCGATGGACGTGGACTTCCGCGCCCCGGCCCGGCTGGACGATCAGCTGTCGGTCAGCGTGCACCTGCTGGAATGCCGTGGCGCCAGCCTGGTGCTGGCGCAGCGGATCGAGCGCGACGGCGCGCTGCTGGTCGGAGCCTCGGTGAAGATCGCCGCGTTGCGCGCCTCCAGCTTCCGTCCGTGCCCGTTGCCGGATGCCCTTTCATCGAAACTCAAGCCGCTGTTGGAGAACCCTTGATGCCCGCATCGACGATGCTGCAATCGCTGCCGCAGGCGCTGCCCGATACCGCCGCCGCCGGCACCGTGGAACTGGCCGACACCGGCGTGCAGGTCGCCGCCGCCCAAGGCGACCAGGGCATCGACATCCTGCAACTGGTGCTGCATGCAAGCCTGCCGGTACAGCTGGTGATGCTGTTGCTGCTGCTGGCCTCGCTGGCGTCGTGGGTGATTATCCTGCGCAAGAAGCGGGTGCTGGACCGCGCCGAGCGCGAGGCCGACCGCTTCGAGGAAAGCTTCTGGTCCGGCACCGAGCTGGCCAAGCTGTATGCCGCCGCCACCGAACGCCACCGCAGCGTCGAGGGGCTGGAGGCGATCTTCGAGGCCGGCATGCGCGAGTTCAATCGTATCCGCCAGCGCCGCGGGGTCGACGCGCGGATGCAGCTGGAAGGGGCGCAGCGCGGCATGCGCGCGGCCACCTCGCGCGAGCTGGATGGGCTTGAGCGCAACCTCGAGTTCCTCGCCAACGTCGGTTCGATCAGTCCCTACGTCGGCCTGTTCGGCACCGTCTGGGGCATCATGATTTCGTTCCAGGGCCTGGCCAGCATGAAGGAGGCGACGATCGCGACGGTCGCGCCGGGCATCTCCGAGGCGCTGGTCGCCACCGCGATGGGCCTGTTCGCCGCGATCCCGGCGGTGTGGGCCTACAACCGCTTCGCCACCCGCGCCGAACGCATGGCGGTGCGCTACGAGACCTTCAGCGAGGAGTTCTCCTCGATCCTGCAGCGCCAGACCCACGAGGACTGAGGCGAGCATGGCCACCGCTTCTCCCCGTCGCGCGCGCAAGCGCAGGCTCAAGGCCGAGATCAACGTCGTTCCCTACATCGACGTGATGCTGGTGCTGTTGATCATCTTCATGGTCACCGCGCCGCTGCTCAACGTGGGCGTGGACGTCAACCTGCCGCAGGCCGATGCCAAGACGCTGGAGCAGAAAAAGAAGCAGCCGGTGGTGGTGCAGGTCGGCAAGGACGGGGCGCTGGCGCTGACCTATGAAGGCGTGGATCGGCCGCAGGCGGTGGATGCACAGCAGCTGGTGGCGAAGGTGCGCGCGTTCGTGGAGGCTGACCCGGAGCTGGCGGTGTACGTGGCCGGCGACCGCGACGTCAGTTATCAGTCCGTCTATGAAATCCTGTCGCTGCTGCAGCGCGATGCCAAGGTCTCGCGCGCCGGGCTGATGGGCGAACCGAAGCCGTGACGGGCCGCGGGTGAAGCAGACGCGCGCCGACACCTGGACCGCCGTCGCGCAGGCACTGGGCCTGCACGTGCTGCTGTTCGTGCTGATGTTCGCCGGACTGCGCTGGTCGCAGCACAACGTGGCCGAGGCCGCGCAGGGCGACCCCATCGAAGCCGACCTGGTGGCGGTGTCCGACCTCAGCGCCTCGATGCAGCGCGCGCTGCAGCGCACGCCCAAGGCGCAGCCCGCGCCGCCGCCGACGGAGAAAACCGAACCGCTGCCCGAGCCGGTGCCGGACGCCGTGCCACCCCCGCCGCAATCGAAAGCCCTGCCGCCACCGGTACCGGATCCGGCGCCGGTGGAACAGGAAAAGGTGCAGCGCGACGCGCCTTCGCCGGAGGTGGCCAAGCTGCCGCGCGAGCAGGAGCAAAAGCGCAGGCAGCCCGACCAGGCCGAACTGGATGCGAAGAAGCAGGCCGAGCAGGAACGCGAGAAGCAGCGCCAGCTGGCGGAAATCCGCAGGCTGCGCGAGCAGGCCGCGCGCGAGCGCAGCATGGCCGAGCAGCGCGCCCAGCAGCTGGCCGATGCGCGCAATCCGGGCACCTCGGCCGCGCCGCCGCCGCCCGGCAACCGCGGCACCGATCCGAGCCTGCAGGCCAAGTACGCCGCCGCGCTGCAGCAGGCGATCCTGCGCCAGTGGATCCGTCCGGAAACCGTGGCGCTTGGCCAGAAGTGCCGCATCTCCATCCGCCAGCTGCAGGGGGGCGAGGTGGTCGATGTCAGCGTGTCGTCGTCGTGTCCGTACGATGCGGCCGGCCGGCAGTCCGTGGAGCGCGCCATCTACAAGGCCTCGCCGCTGCCCTATGCCGGCTTCGAGACGGTGTTCAACCGCAACCTCGACCTGAACTTCGTGGCGGAAGACCGTTGACCGTCACCGCGGCTTGCACCTGCACATGGCAAGCTCCCGCAGTCCGCTGGCGTTCATCCAGCCGTCGCCCCGATCGTCCAACCTATTCATCTTGTTCCTGCCAGTGAGGCCGCATGAAGCGCATCGCCCGCCGCCTGCTTGTCCCGCTGCTGTTGCTGCCCGCCTGCGCGGTGCTGGCGCAGTCGCGCAGCCTTGAAATCGACATCGTCGGCGGCAATGCCGCGGCCCTGCCGATCACGGTGGTACCGTTCGGCGGCAATTGCGGCGAGACCGACGTGGGTGGGGTGGTCCGCGCCGATCTCGGCCGTTCCGGCCAGTTCCGCAGTCCCGACCCCGCCAGCCTGCCGGAGCGCCCCACCCAGGGCAGCGAGGTGGCCTATCCCACCTGGCGCATGCTCAAACAGGACTATCTGCTGATCGGGCGTTGCGTCCCCGGCGGCGACGGCTACCGCACCGAGTACGAACTGTTCGACGTGGCCAAACAGGAGCGCCTGCTCGGTTTCGCGCTGAGCGCACCGGCCGGGGCCATGCGCGATGTGGCCCACCAGATCAGCGACGCGGTCTACGAGAAAATCCTCGGCGTGCCGGGTGCGTTCTGGACCAGGATTGCCTACGTCACCGCCAGCGGGCTGGGCCGCAATACCCGCTATGCGCTGGTGGTGGCCGACTCCGATGGCTACAACCCCCGCACCGTGGTCAATTCCACCGAGCCGCTGTTGTCGCCGTCGTGGAGTCCGGACGGACGCAGGCTGGCCTACGTCAGCTTCGAGGGCGGCAACTCAGGGATCTGGATCCAGGACATCGCCACCGGCAGCCGCGACAAGGTGACCAGCTTCCGCGGCATCAACGGCGCCCCGGCGTTCTCGCCGGATGGCGGCCGACTGGCCATGACCCTGTCCAAGGGCGGCAACCCCGACATCTACGTGATGGATCTGGGCAGCAAGCACCTGACCCAGCTCACCAACCATTTCGGCATCGACACCGAGCCGACCTGGAGCCATGACGGCGCCACCCTCTACTTCACGTCCGACCGTGGTGGCCGACCGCAGATCTACCAGATGCCGGCCAGTGGCGGCAGCGCCACCCGGGTCAGCTTCGACGGCAGCTACAACGCCAGCCCGTCGCTGTCGTCCGACGACAAGAAGCTGGCTACCGCGCAGGGCGCCGGCAATACCTACCGCATCGCGCTGATGGACCGCAGCACTGGCGGTGCGCGTTGGAGCATGCTCTCGCCCGGCTCGCTGGACGAGTCGCCGAGCTTCGCGCCGAACGGGGCAATGCTGCTCTACGCAGCCCGCGAAGGCCGCCGCGGCGTGCTCTACGCGGTGTCCGCAGACGGTCGCGTGCGCCAGCGCCTGACCCTCGGCGATGGCGACGTGCGCGAGCCGGCCTGGTCGCCGTACCGCAAGCGCTGACTCACGGCACGGTCACGCCGGAAACGGCTAGACTGCCTGTTCATCTTCAGCTTCACCGTACCCAAGACGAGGATATTCCGATGACTGTTTCGCTTTCGCACGTGGGCCGCTTCCTCACCCTCGCCGTGCTGGCTTCCGCCGTGGCGGTGGGCTGCTCCAAGAAGGTCAAGGAAACCCCGCCGGCCGAAACCCCGGTCGATTCCGCGGCCACCACCGCCCCGGTCACCAGCACCACGCCCGGTGCCTACACGCCGGCCGATCTCGACAGCGACGCCTGCCTGCGCCAGCGGGTGGTGTACTTCGATCTGGACCAGGATGCGCTGAAGCCGGAGTTCCAGGCCGCCATGTCCTGCCATGCCAAGTACCTGCGCGACCGTCCGAGCGCGCGCCTGCGCCTGGAAGGCAGTGCCGACGAACGCGGCAGCCGCGAGTACAACATGGGCCTGGGCGAGCGCCGCGGCAATGCCGTGTCCTCCGCGCTGCAGGCCAATGGCGGCAGCGCCAGCCAGCTCACCGTCGTCAGCTACGGCGAAGAGCGCCCGGTCTGCAACGAGTCCGGCGAGGACTGCTGGTCGAAGAACCGCCGCGTCGAACTGGTCTACAGCGAGAAGTGATGCGCCTGCGCATGACCGTGGTGGCGGCGGCGGTGCTTCTGGCATCGCCGCTGGCCATGGCCCAGCGCGCCAGCCTGGCCGACCGCGTCGCGGCGCTTGAAGCCCGCGGCGCCAGCGACCAGAACGGTGTGGCGCTGGTCAACCAGGTATCCGCCCTGCAGGCGGAAGTGCAGGCGCTGCGCGGCCAGCTCGAAGAGCTGCAGCAACAACTGGAGCAGGCGAAGCAGAGCCAGCGCGTGCAGTATCTGGACCTGAGCGGTCGGCTGGACCGGCTGGAGGGCGGTGCTCCTGCGCCGACCTCCGCGGCCCCGCCCGCCGAGCCCGCTGCCACCATGCCACCGGTGCCCATGCCCGCCGCCTCCACAGCGCCATCGGTGCCGGCTGCGGGAACCCAGAACGAGCAGGGTGCGTACGCCCATGCCTTCGAAGCACTCAAGAGCGGTGACTACGTCGAGTCGGCCCGCCGCCTGCGTGACTTCCTGGCCGCCTTCCCAGCCGGGCAGTTGGCTCCGAATGCGCTGTACTGGCTGGGCGAGAGCTATTACGTCACCCAGAACTATGCGCTGGCCGCCGACCAGTTCCGCAGCCTGCTGGACCGTTATCCGGGCAACGACAAGGCGCCCGGCGCACTGCTCAAGCTGGGCCTGGCCCAATACGGGCTGAGGCAGAACGAAGCCGCCATGGACACCCTGCGCCAGGTGGCCCAACGCTACTCGGGCAGCGATGCCGCCCGCATCGCCGACGACCGCCTGCGCTCGATGCAGCTGGCCGGCAGCCGCTAGAATGCCCGCATGAACGTCGTCGCCGATGCGGCCGCCGCATCGGCGGCGGGCCAGACCGAGCGCCTCAAGCTCACCGAGATCTTCCTGTCCCTGCAGGGCGAAGCCCGCGATGCCGGCTGGCCCACCGTGTTCGTGCGCCTGACCGGCTGCCCGCTCCGCTGCCAGTACTGCGACACCGCCTACGCCTTCCACGGCGGGCAGTGGTGGGAGATCGACGCGATCCTCGCCGAGGTCGCCCGGCACGGGGCGCGCCACGTCTGCGTCACCGGCGGCGAGCCGCTGGCCCAGAAGCGCTGCCTGCAGCTGCTGGAAAAGCTCTGCGACGCCGGTTACGTGGTCTCGTTGGAAACTTCCGGCGCGCTCGATATCGCCGGCGTCGATCCGCGTGTCTCGCGCGTGCTGGACATCAAGACGCCGGGATCGGGCGAGGTGGCGCGCAACCTGTGGAGCAACCTGCCGCTGCTGACCGCACACGACCAGGTCAAATTCGTGATCTGCTCGCGCGAGGATTACGACTGGGCCAAGACCGTGGTCGCCGAGCACCGCCTGTGCGCGATCTGCGACGTGCTGTTTTCACCCAGCGCCTCGCAGGTCGGCGCGCGCGAGCTTGCTGACTGGATCGTGGCCGACCGGCTGCCGGTGCGCTTCCAGGTGCAGCTGCACAAGCTGCTGTGGAACGACGAGCCGGGTCGCTAGGCCGGCGCCGCGCCGGACCGGCGCAAGGACGACAAGGCAATACCCTGACATGAACGCATCATCCAAGCCCGCGGTCGTCCTGGTGTCGGGCGGCATGGACTCCGCCGTCGTACTGGCCATTGCCCGCGAGGCCGGTTTCGCCCCGCACGCCCTGAGCGTGCGCTACGGCCAGCGCCACACCTCCGAGCTGGACGCCGCCGAGCGGGTGGCGCGGGCGCTTGGCGCGGTGGCCCACAAGACCGTCAACGTGGACCTGCGCAGCATCGGTGGGTCGGCGCTGACCGATGACATCGACGTGCCCACCGATGCCGACGGCCACGTGATCGGGGAGGGCATCCCGTCCACCTACGTGCCGGCGCGCAACACCATCATGCTGTCGGTGGCGCTGGGCTGGGCCGAGGTGCTGGGCAGCACCGACCTGTTCTGCGGCGTCAACGCGGTGGACTATTCCGGCTATCCGGACTGCCGCCCCGAGTTCATCGCCGGCTTCGAGGCGCTGGCGAACCTGGCCACCAAGGCCGGCGTCGAAGGCAGCCGCTTCCGCGTGCATGCGCCGCTGATGCGGATGTCCAAGGCCGATATCGCCCGCGAGGGCCTGCGCCTGGGCGTGGACTTCTCGCAGACGGTGAGCTGCTACCAGGCCGAAGCAGACGGCCGCGCCTGCGGCCACTGCGACGCCTGCCGCCTGCGCGCGCAGGGCTTTGCCGAGGCTGGCATCGCCGATCCGACCCGCTACGCCGGCGCCGGCATCGGTTAGAATGCGCCCCCCGGTGCAACGCCGGGCGTTCTTTTCGTGGGCCGTTAGCTCAGTCGGTAGAGCATCGGACTTTTAATCCGCTGGTCGATGGTTCGAATCCATCACGGCCCACCATTCCTCGGAGCAGTCGGTCTCCGAATCGGACTCAACCCGCTGGTCGATGGTTCGAATCCATCACGGCCCACCATTCCTCGGAGCAGTCGGTCTCCGAATCGGACTCAACCCGCTGGTCGATGGTTCGAATCCATCACGGCCACCATTCCTCGGAGCAGTCGGTCTCCGAATTGGACTCAACCCGCTGGTCGATGGTTCGAATCCATCACGGCCACCATTCCTCGGAACAGTCGGTCTCCGAATCGAACTCAACCCGAGGTCGATGGTTCGAATCCATCATGACCCACCATTTCTCGGAGCAGTCGGTTTCCGATTCCGACCCCTGACAATTCTGGGATCGGGCGCTGGCGCCAGCGGCGCGCCGGGGTCAGGCGTCGCCCTGTCCGGCCATCTCCTGCGTGGACAAGTACGGCATGGCCAGTGCGGCGCCGGCCTGCTCGGTGGAACGGGCGGCGTAGCGCGATGCGAAGCGCACGTGCTCGACGAAGGCGCGGTCGGGGTGTTGCACCAGCGAAGCGGCCAATGCGCCGTTGAAGGCATCGCCGGCGCCGGTGGTGTCGATGGCCTGCGCGGGCTCCGCGGACACCCGGTAGCAGGGTGCGCTGTCGCCGCGCGGCATCGACTCGGCGTGCGAGACGAAGCAGCCGCTGGCGCCGAGGGTGACGATGACGCTGCCGTGCGGCAGCAGCTCGCGGCAAAGCGCATGCAGGCGCGGCTGGTCGAGGCTGGCCACCGCATCGGCATCGATGCGCTCGCCCACGTGGCGGCCGACCAGGGCCGCGAACTCGGTTTCGTTCGGGGTCAGGATGTCGGCCCGCACCAGCATGGTTTCGTCGATGGCGACGTTGGCGGGTGCCGGGTTGAGCATCGCGGTGGCGCCGGCGGCACGGGCCGCATCCAGCGCCCGGGCGACCGCGTCCAGCGGCGACTCCAGCTGCGCCAGCACGAGGTCGGCGGCCGCTGCGTCGCCCAGCGCGCCGGCAACATGCTCGGGCGCCAGGGCGGCGTTCGCGCCGGCACCGATCACGATGCAGTTGCGGCCCTGCGCATCGACGTAGATGCCGGCGGTGCCTGTGGGATCGGCGACCACCGCGGCGTGCAGATCGATCCCGTCGGCGGCGCAAAGGGTACGCGCGAGTTGCGCGCCCACGTCCTCGCCTAGCGCGCACGCAAAGCGCGTATCCGCGCCGGCACGGCGGGCGGCAACGGCCTGGTTGAAGCCCTTGCCACCGGGGCCGCTGGCGTAGTTGCCGCTCAGGGTGGCGCCAGGGGCGGGCAGCGAGGCAACCCGCCAGACGTGGTCGACGTTGAAAGAGCCGATGACGAGGACGCGCGCCATGCTCAGGGATTGCCCACGTCGGCCGGACCGTGCGCCGGTACCACCCGGTGCGGCTCGTGGCGGTGCTTGAACAACGGGACGAAGGCCGCCGCCATCGCCAGCGAGTACAGCGCGAAGGCGGTCCAGATGCCCCGCCAGTCCTTGACCCCGTCCGGCGCGGTGAACCAATGGTCGATCACGAAGCCAGCCACCAGGCTGCCGAGCACCGCGCCGATACCGTTGGTCATCAGCATGTACAGGCCCTGCGCGCTGGCGCGGATCTTCGGGTCGGCCTGCTGTTCCACGAACAGCGAGCCGGAGATATTGAAGAAGTCGAACGCCATGCCGTAGACGATGCACGACAGCACGATCATCCACAGGCCGGCGCCCGGATCGCCGTAGGCGAACAGGCCGAAGCGCAGGAACCACGCCAGCATGCTGATCGTCATCACCGTCTTGATGCCGAAGCGGCGCAGGAAGAACGGGATGGTGAGGATGAACAGGGTTTCGCTGATCTGCGAGATGGACATGATGATGGCGGGATAGCGCACCGCCAGCGTGTCCTTGTAGGCATCGACGTTCGCGAAGTCGTGCAGGAAGGTGTCGCCGTAGGCGTTGGTGAGCTGCAGCGCCGCGCCCAGCAGCATCGCGAACACGAAGAACACCGCCATGTTGCGGTCGCGGAACAGGCGGAAGGAGGACAGCCCCAGCACGTCCACCAGCGAGCGCTTGCCGGCGTCCTTGCCCAGCGTCGGCGGGCAGGGCGGCAGGGAGAAGGCGTACAGGCCCAGCACCAGCGCGGCGGCGGCAGCGATGTAGAACTGGCCGGGCGAGGTCTCCAGCTTCAGCAGGCTGGTGGTCCACAGGGCGGCGATGAAGCCCACCGTGCCCCACACGCGGATTGGCGGATAGTCGCGCACGACGTCCAGCCCCTCGCGCTTGAGCGCGTTGTAGGCCACCGCGATCGCCAGCGAGATCGTCGGCATGTAGCAGATCATCGTCGCCAGCATCACCCAGAACATGGTGTGCGGGTCGTCCACCGTGGGCACCAGGAACAGCATCACCGCACCAGCCAGGTGCAGTGCGCCGTAGAGCTTCTGCGCGCTGATCCAGCGGTCGGCCACCACGCCCATCAGTGCCGGCATGAACAGCGCCGAGATGCCCATGGTGGAGAAGATCGCGCCGAAGCTGGTCCCGGACCACTGCTTGTGCTGGAACCAGTACGCGCCGATGGTGATCAGCCACGCCCCCCAGATGAAGAACTGGAGGAAGTTCATGATGGTCAGGCGCAGCTTCAGGCTCACGTAGGCTCCCAGGCCAGGCGGCTGGGATGCGCCTGCAGCGCGCAGGTTAGTCATGGCGGGCATTGCCGGCAAGCGGCGTGGCGGGTCAGCGCACCACCACCCGGTTGCGGCCTTCCAGTTTGGCCCGCGACAGCCGCAGGTCAGCGCGCCGCATCATCTGCGACAGGTCGGCGCCATCCTGCGGCCAGCAGGCAAGGCCGGCGCTGAAGGTGATCCGCAGCGGATCGGCATCGGCATCGGCCACGAACGGCCGGGTGGCCAGGTCGCGGCGCAATGCTTCCAGCCGCTCCCACGCACGTCCGGCCGGCAGCGGCATCAACAGCACGAACTCCTCGCCGCCCAGCCGGACCAGCAGGTCGCCTTCCTCCAGTCCTTCGCGCAGCACGCCGACGGCATGCCGCAGCGCGCGATCGCCGATGGCGTGGCCGGCCTCGTCGTTGATGCGGCGGAAATAGTCCAGGTTGATCAGGCCCAGCGCAAGGGAGCCGCCGTGCTCGCGCGCGCCTTCCAGCAGGGCGGGGAAGTGGTGCACCAGCAACGTGCGGTTGGGCAGTCCGGTCAGGCCGTCGCTGCCGGAAAGTTCCACCAGCCGCTGCATGCGGTAGACCACCGCGGCGGTGATCGCGGTGACGATGGCGATCAACATCACGCGCTGCAGCACGTTGGACACGCGGGCGGTGCCGTAATCGGCCGATGCCAGCTGCTCCGGCGTCTGCGCCAGCGCGAACACCGCCGCCGCCAGCGCTGCGTACTGCAGCATCGCCAGGGCGCCGGTGTAGAGCGTCAGCCGGCCGTCATTGCGCAGGGCGGTCATGCACACGGCGACCAGATAGAACGCCCACACCACCATGCTGTTGAGGCTGGCCGCCAGCGAGGACGGCGCCAGTAGCGCCAGTACGAAGGTTGTCAGCGAGACGTCGTAGCTGGTGGTCACCCACGGCAGCCAGCGGAAACGGCGCTGCTGGCGCGCCAGCAACAGCAGCACCTGCGAAGCGGCCACCGCCAGGATCACCCCGAACATCCCGGCGATGCCTTCGGTGGGCATGTATTCGCCGGTGACGATGTTGACCAGCGGCAGCAGCAGCAGCGCCAGCGACAGCGCAGCGCGCAGCTTCGCCACCAGCAGCTCGCCGCCGGCCCCGAGCTCCAGCATCAGCGCGTCGGGCGGTGCGCGCAGCTGCTGCCAGAACTCCCGCAGTCCCAGTCCGATGTTGTTCACGCATCTCCCCCGTAGGCCGGCAGGATAGGGCGCAGGCCGCGGCGGCTCAAATGCCGGCCATTGGCGATGGCCGGAACCTGCCACGGGTCCGGCCGTTGCGCGGCTGCGCCCACCTGCGGGCACGGGTACCTATACTGGACGCATCATCCAGGGAGGACATCCGATGGCACCCGCACTTGCTCTGATCCTGCTGCTCGCCGGCATCATCCTGCTGTCCAAGACCGTGCGCATGGTGCCGCAGGGCTACCAGTGGACGGTGGAGCGGTTCGGGCGCTACACCCACACGATGGAACCGGGGCTGCACTTCCTGATGCCGGTGGTGTACGGCGTGGGTCGCAAGATCAACATGATGGAACAGGTGATGGACGTGCCCAGCCAGGACGTCATCACCAAGGACAACGCCGTGGTGAAGGTGGACGGCGTGGTCTATTTCCAGGTGCTGGACGCGGCCAAGGCGGCGTACGAAGTGGCGCAGCTGGAGGTGGCCATCCTCAATCTGGTGATGACCAACATCCGTACCGCGATCGGTTCGATGGACCTGGACGAGTCGCTGTCCAAGCGCGACGAGATCAACACCAAGGTGCTGCATGCGGTGGACCAGGCCACCCATCCCTGGGGCCTGAAGGTCAACCGCATCGAGCTGAAGGACATCCAGCCGCCGCGCGATCTGGTCGATTCGATGGCCCGGCAGATGAAGGCCGAGCGCGAGAAGCGCGCCAACATCCTGGAGGCCGAGGGCTTCCGCCAGGCCGAGATCCTCAAGGCCGAAGGCGAGAAGCAGTCGGCGATCCTGTCCGCGGAAGGCCAGAAGGAGGCGGCGTTCCGCCAAGCCGAGGCGCGCGAGCGCCTGGCCGAAGCCGAGGCCAAGGCGACCCAGATGGTGTCCGACGCGATCGCCTCCGGCAACGTGCAGGCGATCAACTACTTCGTGGCGCAGAAGTACATCGAGGCGTTCAAGGAGCTGGCGCAGGCGCCGAACCAGAAGTTCGTGATGATGCCGATGGAGTCGTCCGGGATCATCGGCTCGCTGGGCGGCATCGCCGAGCTGGCACGCGAGGCGATGGCCAAGCAGCCGTCGGTCCCGGCGAAGCAGGGGAACTGACGATGCGC
Organism: Thermomonas sp. XSG; assembly: GCF_014678725.1. NCBI lineage: Bacteria > Pseudomonadati > Pseudomonadota > Gammaproteobacteria > Lysobacterales > Lysobacteraceae > Thermomonas > Thermomonas sp. XSG. The sequence continues at coordinate 2,134,142 of NZ_CP061497.1, forward strand.
TGGGACGTGTTCGCCTGGGCGGCGTTCGCGCTGCTGCTGTTCGCGGCCGAGGCGATGGCGCCCGGCGCCTTCATGCTCTGGCTGGGATTTGCCGCGGCGGCGGTGCTGCTGGGCGTGCTGCTGGTCCCGGGGATCCCGCTGCTGGTGCAGGTGGCGGCGTTCGTCGCGCTCAGCTTCGTGTCCATCCAGGTGTATCGGCGCTGGTTCCGCAGCAGCGAACGACCCAGCGACCAGCCGGCGCTGAACCGCCGCACGGCCGCGCTGGTCGGGCAGGTGGTGATGCTGGAGCGCGCCATCGTCGATGGCCGCGGCCGCGTCCAGATCGCCGATGCCTTCTGGAACGTCACCGGGCCGGACCTGCCGGCCGGGACCCGTGTGCGCATCACCGGGGGCGATGCCATGACCCTGCAGGTCGAGCCGGCGCCACATACGGGCGCGTAGGGCGCACCCGTCTGGGATAATGGCATCCCCCACGCAGCAGGCTGCCCCCATGACCAACAAGACCATCCTCAACGACACCCATCGCGCGCTCGGCGCCAAGATGGTCGATTTCGGCGGCTGGGACATGCCGATCCACTACGGCTCCCAGCTCGACGAGCACCACCAGGTGCGGCGCGAGGTCGGCATGTTCGACGTCAGCCACATGACCGTGGTCGATCTGGAGGGCGCGCGCACCCGCGAGTTCCTGCGCCATCTGGTCGCCAACTCGATCGACAAGCTGCAGAAGCCGGGCAAGGCGCTGTACACCGCGATGCTCAACGAGCGCGGCGGCGTGATCGATGACCTGATCGTCTATTTCATGTCCGAGGAATGGTTCCGCCTGGTGGTCAACGCCTCCACCCGCGACAAGGACCTGGCGTGGATCGGCGAGCAGGCCAGGGCGTTCGGGGTCGAGGTGAAGGAGCGCCCCGAGTTCGGCATGGTCGCCGTGCAGGGTCCCAGCGCCCGCGAGAAGGTGATCGGCCTGCTGCGCGAGGACGACCGCGCGCCGGTCTCCAAGCTCGCGCGCTTCTCCGCGCGCGCCGCGCAGACCGTGGACGGTGTGGAGGTGTTCATCGCCCGCACCGGCTACACCGGCGAGGACGGCTTCGAGGTGATCGTGCCGGAAGCGCGGACCGTGGCGTTCTGGAACGCGCTGCTGGCGGCAGGCGTGAAGCCGGCCGGCCTCGGCGCGCGCGACACCCTGCGTCTGGAGGCCGGCATGAACCTGTACGGTCAGGACATGGACGAGGACGTCACTCCGTTCGAGGCCGCGCTGGCCTGGACCGTTTCGCTGGACGAAGGTCGGGACTTCATCGGTCGCGCCGCGCTGGAGGCCCAGCAGGCGGCCGGCACCGCGCGCCAGATGATCGGCCTGGTGATGGATGAGAAGGGCGTGCTCCGCCACGGCCAGAAGGTGCTGACCGCCAATGGCGAGGGCGAGATCCTGTCCGGCACCTTCTCGCCGACCATCGGCAAGGCGATCGCGTTCGCCCGCGTCCCGGCCGGCGAGCCGGGCGAAGTGCGCGTGGACATCCGCGGCAAGGAAGTTCCGGTGCGGGTGGTGAAGTTCCCGTTCGTCCGCGACAACACCGTGCAGCCCGGCATCTGACCTTTCCGCCTCCGCTTCGCTAGACTTCCCCAACCCCCACGCACTGCGCAACAGGAGCCACCCGATGAGCGACATCCCCGGCGATCTCAAGTTCCTCAAATCCCACGAATGGGTCCGCGCCGAAGGCAATGGCCGGGCCGTCATCGGCATCTCCGATCACGCCCAGGGCCTGCTCGGCGACTTGGTCTACGTGGAGCTGCCCAACATCGGCGACACGGTCGAGGCCGGCAACGCCTGCGCGGTGGTGGAGTCGGTGAAGGCGGCTTCCGATGTCTACGCCCCGGTCAGCGGCAAGGTCCTCGAGGTCAACGAGGCGCTGGCCGACAAGCCGGAGACCATCAACGAGGATGCCTACGGCGATGGCTGGCTGTTCGTGGTCGAAGTTTCCGATGCCGAGCAGCTCAACGAGCTGCTGGGTCCGGACGAGTACGCGGAGCTGCTGGAAAGCGAAGAGCACTGATCGCCCTTCCAGCGCGCACCCGGAAACCCGCGGCGGAAACGCCGCGGGTTTTTTCTTGCCCGCCGACAGGTTGCCGGCGCATCTTCCGCGACGCCGTCGTGGTCATGCGGCACAGTGCGAACACCTGTGCGATGCGCGCTGCCAACGCCGCGCGCGCGGCGGATGGCCGCGGAAAGTTCGCGCAGTTTTCGCGCAAACGCACTTGTGCGACGCGAAATCCGGCGTCGAATCGCAACGGCACGCGTCCTGTCGACGAACGTCGCACGCGCGCACCCGGCGAGTAGCGCGATGACGTCCGTGACTCCGCGTGCGGATCACGGGGAATCGCTGCAAGCCGCGCCGTTGCTTGCGTGCGTGGCATCCACCTGGCGTGTGTCATTGCATCGCGCACGCGGGTGGCATGCGCGCACGCGGTGTGAACATGGTGACGTGCGCAGCGTTCTCGCACGCCACGGAAAAAAACTTCGCGAAAGATTGTTGACACTAGAAAAAAGCGTGATTAGGTTTCGCCCAGCAGACATTTCCTGCAGAAGCAAGTGAGCAAGCAGAACGCAAGAGCCGACGGCGCCACAACCAACTCCACCCGCTGCTGCGGAAAGTGGATGCAGGTGCCCCGTCTCTCACGCGGATGCCGGCTCGCCGGTTCCGGAGGTGTCCACTTCGAAGCCTGCCGCGTATCGCGCCGCAGGTTTTTTAGTGGCAAGGAAAAGTCGTTTTTCGATGCGGCGCCTGCCGTCGGCATTGAAGCAGCATCCGGTCCGGTGCGCCTGGCGCGCCGGCGGTCGATCGCAGGTCCGATACCTGCGATGTCTTTCGTAACTGGGCTTTACCGATTTACCCAATGACGAGGAGCCATCCCATGGCTGTTAAGAAAGCTGCGAAGAAAGCCGTTGCCAAGAAACCGGCGGCGAAGAAGGTTGCCAAGAAGGCTGTCGCCAAGAAGCCGGCGGCCAAGAAGGTTGCAAAGAAGGCTGTCGCCAAGAAGCCGGCCGCCAAGAAGGCGGTGAAGAAGGCCGTTGCCAAGAAGCCGGCGGCCAAGAAGGTCGCGAAGAAGGCTGTTGCCAAGAAGCCGGTCGCCAAGAAGGCCGCAAAGAAGGCCGTCGCCAAGAAGCCGGCGGCGAAGAAGGCTGTTGCGAAGAAGGCCGTCGCCAAGAAGGCCGTCGCCAAGAAGCCGGCGGCGAAGAAGGCCGTTGCCAAGAAGGCCGTCGCCAAGAAGCCGGCAGCGAAGAAGGCTGTCGCCAAGAAGCCGGCGGCGAAGAAGGCCGTTGCCAAGAAGCCGGCTGCGAAGAAGCCTGCTGCCAAGAAGGCCAAGCCTGCCGCTGCTCCGCAGATGCCGGCTGCTCCGGTGCCGACGCTGTAAGAAAGTCGCGACCGGCGCGGGCGCTGCCTACGTCGGCGTCAGCAAGATCCTGAAGACCCCTTCCCGTTGCCCAGGCGGGAGGGGTTTCTTTTTGGCGCGGCTATGCGCGGATCAGGGGGGCGAGGCCTTGGACGCGGACGCGCTTGCGCCGGACGGCGTGGCGTTGCGGTCGGCATAGAGCATGTCTTCGGAACCATCGAGGGTTTCGTCGTCCAGCCACTGGCCGGCGCTCATCCCCAAGGCATTGTCCAGAATGGTCGGCAGCAGGCCGCCGGGCAGGGCGCTTTCGCTGTTCCAGAGGATCACCACGCCTAGGTCCTGCTCCGGCACCAGCGCCATCGCACCGCGATAGCCCTGCACAGCGCCGCCGTGGAAGACCACTTGGTGCCCGGAATAGTTGTAGGCGCGCCAGCCGAGCGCGTAGCCGGCAGTGCTCAGCCGGCTGCGCCGCCAGGAAGCGCCCCGGATCTCGCTGGGCGTCGCCACGACTGGCGTGTGCAGGGTTGCCAGCAGAGGCGCCGGGAGCACTTCCGGGCGGTGGCCGGTGTGTGCAAGCAGCCATTGCGCCATGTCGCTGATGCTGGCGTTGACGCCGGCGGCCGGCGCCACCCGGTAGTAGGTGGGCTTGGGCGTCAGCGACACCCAGCCGCCGCGTCCGCGCACGTGCGGTCGCGCCCACCGCGCACTGGCCTCGATGCCTTCCAGGCCGTAGCTGGCGTCGTTCATGCCCAGTGGCTTGAAGATGCGGCGCGCCACCGCCTCGCTGTAGAACTGGCCGGTGGTGGCGAACACGATGTCGCCGATCAGGCTGAACGCCACGTTCTGATAGGCGTAGCAGTCGCCCGGCGCGCAGGTCATCGGCGCGTTGGCCATGCGCAGGGTCAGGTCGTGGTAGTTCGCATTGCCTTCCAGGTCGCGGTCGAACGCGTTGTGGGTCAGGCCCATGCGGTGGCTCAGGATGTCCGCAACGGTGATCCGCTGTGCCGCGTCGGGCATCGACATCCGGAACGAGGGCACGTAGTCGGTGAGCCGGCTGTCCCAGCGCAGCATGCCGTCGTTGACCAGGATCCCGGTCATGGTGCCGGCGAAGGACTTCGACAGCGAGGCCAGGCGGAACACCGTGTGGGCGTCCACCGGCTCCGGTGCGCGGGTGTCGGTGATGCCGTAACCACGCGCGCTGAGGATGCGGCCATCCTTGACGATCGCCATCGCCAGGCCGGGAATGCGGCCATTGGCGACGAGCGCTTCGGCAATCGCCTCGAAGCGTGCGATGTCGAGACTGGTGGCCGCGGCCGGCAGCGGCAGGGCAGGCGGCAGGTCCGTCGCCATGGCGGCGGCTGTGCGGGCGATGGTACCGCTGGACGGTACACCGCCCTGGGTGGCGGAACCGGCCGCCAGCGGCAGCAGGGCCGCGACCAGACCGGCTTTCCAGATATGTGCCCGGGTGCGCTCTTTCATCGGCTGTGCCCCCTGCGTATGCTGCGACGACGGGTCGATTCTAGCGCCTGTTTCCGCGATTGCATGAACAAGGGGAGCTTCAATGGTTAGCCTTCTGATTTTCCTGGCGATTGTGGCCGTGCTCGTGTTCTGGGCCGTCGGCATCTACAACGGCCTGGTGACGGCGCGAAACGCCTACAAGAACGCCTTTGCGCAGATCGACGTGCAGCTGCAGCGCCGCTTCGACCTGATCCCGAACCTGGTCGAGGTGGCGAAGAAATACATGGCGCACGAGCGCGAGACGCTGGAGGCGGTGATCGCCGCCCGCTCGGCCGCGCAGTCGGGCCTGGCCGCGGCCAAGGCCAACCCCGGCGATCCGGAGGCGATGGCGCAGCTGGCGGCCGCGCAGGGCCAGCTCAATGCCGGGTTGGGCCGCCTGCTGGCGGTGGCCGAGGCCTATCCTGACCTCAAGGCCAACCAGAACATGATGCAGCTCACCGAGGAGCTGACCAGTACCGAGAACAAGGTCGCGTTCGCGCGGCAGGCCTTCAACGACATGGTGATGGCCTACAACAACAAGCGCGAAGTGTTCCCCAACAGCGTGTTCGCGGGCATGTTCGGCTTCCAGCCGGCCACCCTGCTGGAGATCCCGGCCGACAAGCAGGCGCAGGTGCGCGAAGCGCCGAAGGTGCAGTTCTGATCGCACCCGCTCCTTCTCCCTGCCGCGCGGGGAGAAAGTCGCCAACGGCCGGATGAGGGACGCCTTCCAGCCATGAATTTCTTCGAGCACCAAGCCAATGCGCGCCGCGCTTCGGCGCGGCTGGTTTTCCTGTTCGGGCTGGCGGTGGCCGGCATCGTGGCCGCGGTCGATCTGGCCGCCTGGCTGGTCGCGCCATCGTGGAAGATGCTGGCCTTCACCACCGGGATCACCCTGCTGACGATCCTGTTCGGCTCGCTCTATCGCATCGCCAGCCTGGGCGGTGGAGGCGAGGTGGTCGCCCAGCAGATGGGCGGCACGCTGGTGCCGGCGGACACCACCGACCTGTCGCTGCGGCGGCTGCGCAACGTGGTGGAGGAAATCGCCATCGCCTCCGGCGTGCCGGTGCCCAAGCTCTACGTGCTGGAGGAGGAGGCCGGCATCAACGCCTTCGCCGCCGGCTTCAGCCCGTCCGATGCGGTGGTGGCGGTGACCCGCGGCACCCTGGAGCGGCTCAACCGCGACGAGCTGCAGGGCGTGATCGCGCACGAGTTCAGCCACATCCTCAATGGCGACATGCGGCTCAACGTGCGCTTGATCGGGGTGCTGTTCGGGATCCTGATGATCGGCCTGATCGGCCGCAAGGTGCTGGAATACGGCCGCTTCGGTGGCAGCCGCAACAAGAACGCCGGCGCCCTGCTGGTGGCCGCGCTGGTGGCGATGGTGATCGGCTACGTGGGACTGTTCTTCGGCCGACTGATCAAGGCAGGGGTCAGCCGCTCGCGCGAGCGGTTGGCCGACGCCAGCGCGGTCCAGTTCACCCGCCAGACCGCGGGGCTGGCCGGGGCGCTGAAGAAGATCGCAGGGGTGGGCGAGGGTTCGCGGCTCAGCCACCGCGGCGACGCCGAAGAGGTCAGCCACATGCTGTTCGGCGACGGGGTGGGTTTTTCCAGCCTGTTCGCCACCCATCCGCCGCTGCTGGAACGCATCCGCGCGCTCGAGCCGGGTTTCCGCGACGAACAACTCGAGCGCCTTCGCGCCGAATGGCGCGCTGTCCCGCCGGATGGACTGCAGGAAGACATCGCACTGGGTCTGGTCGATGCCGGGGCCGCGGCGTTGCCGGGTTTGCGCGAACGGGTACGGGTGTCGCCCCCGCGCGTGGCCGCGCAGGTGGCCACGCCGGCGTCCGATGACTACCGCCGCGCCGATGCGATCGTCGATGCGGTCCCCGAGGCGCTGCGCGACCTGGCTCGCGATCGCGAGACGGTGATGGCGCTGCTGCTGGCGCTGCTGCTGGCGGAAGCCGACGACGTGATGGACGCGCAGCGCAAGGTGATCGCCGAGCGACTCGGCGACGGAGCTGCCGATCACGCCCTGCGCATCCACCAGCAGCTGACCGCCGACCTGCACCCGGCCCTGCGGTTGCCGCTGGCGGCGCTGGCCTTCCCGGTGTTGCGGCTGCGTCCGCGCCCGCAGCTGGAGCGATTCCTCGATACCGTGCGGGCCGTTATCGATGCCGACGGCCAGGTCTCGCTGTTCGAATACTGCCTGGCGCAGCTGCTGCAGGTGCAGGTGCGCGAATCACTGGATCCCGCACGCTATGCCCGCTTCGGCCGACGCAAGCCCGGCAACGTGCGCAATGAATTCGCCACCCTGCTGGCGGTGGTGGCGCGCAGCGGCCACGACGATGAGGCAGCCGCGCGCCGCGCCTATCTCGCCGGGCTGCAGCGCGTGCTGCCGCGCGACCACCTGGCCTATGCGCCGCCCGCGGCAGGCGTGCAGGCGCTGGACGCGGTTTGGGAGCCGCTGGACGCGCTGGACCCGCTGGCCAAGCAGGCGCTGGTGGAGGCGGTCACCGATGCGATCAGCAGCGACGGCCGCGTCAGCGTGGCCGAAGCCGAGCTGCTGCGCACGATCTGCGGCGTGCTCCACTGCCCGCTGCCGCCGATGCTGGGTGAGTGAGGGTTGCCACTGCGCACTGTCGCAGGGGGTGCAGCGCGGGGTTGATCAGGTTGCCTTGATCAGGTCCGCCGCCCGCTCCGCAATCATGATCGTCGGCGCGTTGGTGTTGCCACCCGGCAGGTCCGGCATCACCGAGGCGTCAACCACGCGCAGGCCGTCCACGCCGCGCACGCGCAGCTGCGGGTCGACCACCGCGGTGTCGTCGCTGCCCATCCGGCAGGTTCCGATGGGGTGGTAGACGGTTTCGGCGCGGTTGCGCACGAACTCGAGGAACTCGGCGTCGGTACGCGGGGGCGTGGCGGGGAAGATCGGCGCGCCGCGATAGGGATCGAATGCCTTCTGCGCCAGGATTTCCAGCGACAGTTTTGCGCATTCCACCAGCATGCGGCGGTCGAAACCTTCCGCATCGCCAAGGTAGTTGGGGTCGATGATCGGCTTGTCGGCGGCGCGGTTGCTGGCCAGCCGCACGCTGCCGCGGCTGCGCGGGCGCAGGAAGCAGGCGTGCAGGGTGTATCCGTCGCCGCGCAGGCGGTTGCGGCCGTGGTCGTCGATCATTGCCGGGATGAAGTGCAGCTGGATGTCGGCGCGCGCATCCTGCGCCAGGCGGGAGCGCACGAAGCCCGCGCCCTCCGCCACGTTGCTGGTGCCCGGACCCTGATGTCCGCCGAGGTAATACTGCAGCGCGGTCTTGACCTCGCTGATGCGGTCGTAGCTGATCGGCTGGGTGCAGTGCTGCAGGGTGGTGACGTCGAGGTGGTCCTGCAGGTTGGCGCCGACGCCGGGCGCATCGTGCAGGACCTCGATGCCCATCCGGCGCAGTTCGTCGGCGGGGCCGATGCCGGACAGCATCAGCAGCTGCGGTGAATTGATCGCGCCGCCGCTGAGGATCACTTCGCGCGCGGCCTCGAAATGGAAACCCTGGCCCTTGATCGAGCAGACCACGCCGTTGGCGCGGCCGCGTTCGAAGGTGATCCGGCTGACCTCGGCGTGTGTGCGGATGGTCAGGTTGGGGCGCGCTTTCGCCGGGTCGAGGTAGGCCACCGCCGCCGAGCAGCGCGCGCCGTCGCGCTGGGTGACCTGGTACAGGCCCACGCCTTCCTGCCGGGCGCCGTTGAAGTCGTCGTTGAGGCCCAGCCCGGCCTGCCGGCCGGCTTCGACGAAGACGCGGGTGAGCGGGTTGACGTGGCGCAGATCGGACACGCACAGCGGGCCATCGGCGCCATGCCATGCGTCTTCGCCGCGGGCATTGCCTTCGGATCTGCGGAAGTAGGGCAGCACGTTGTCCCAGTGCCAGCCGCTGGCGCCGCCGGCCGCCCAGGCGTCGTAGTCGGCGGCGACGCCGCGGATGTAGCACATCGCGTTGATCGAGCTGGAGCCGCCCAGCAGCTTGCCGCGCGGGCACCACAGCACCCGCCCGCCCAGCTGTGGCTGCGGCACGGTGGCGTAGTCCCAGTTGATCGATTTCAGCCCGGCGATGCGGGCAAGGCCGGCGGGCATGTGCACGAACGGGTGCCAGTCGCGGCCGCCCGCTTCCAGCAGCAGCACCTTGGCCGCCGGGTCCTCGCTCAGGCGGTTGGCCAGGACGCAGCCGGCAGAACCGGCGCCGATGATGATGTAGTCGTACACGTGCGCCCCCTGCGATGACCGACCGAACGTATGCGCCGCTGCTAGAGCAAATGCTCTTTGGCGGGGTGGCGCGGACGGGCCTCCAGCGGTTACCGTTGCGCACCGTTCCGCCTTCCGGCAGCCATGTCCCAACGCCCCGCCGTCGCAGGCAGTTTCGGTCGCTTCAAAGCAGCACTCGGCGATTCGCCGCCGCTGCTGTGGTCGTTCCTGTACTTCTTCTGCCTGCTCACCGGCTATTACGTGCTGCGCCCGGTGCGCGAGGCGATGGGCGCGTCCAGCGACGTGGCCGCGCTGTTCCCGCCGTCGATGATCGCGTTCTTTGCCGAGCGCGGCGTGGTACTGAAAGACCTGCAGCTGCAGGTGCTGTTCACCTGCACCTTCCTGATCATGCTGGCGCTGCAGCCGGTGTACGGCTGGCTGGTCAGCCGCTGGCCGCGGCGGGTGTTTCTGCCGACGGTGTACGGCTTCTTCATCGCCACCCTGCTGCTGTTCTACGTCGCCTTCGACAGCGGCATGCCCGGGCGCGGGATGGCGTTCTTCCTGTGGATCACGGTATTCAACCTGTTCGCGGTGGCGGTGTTCTGGAGCTTCATGGCCGATGTCTTCAGCGATGCCGAAGCGCGCCGCAGCTACGGCTACATCGGCGCCGCCGGCACCGTGGGCGCGATCCTCGGCCCGACGTTGACCCGTATGCTGGTCGAGCGCGTGGGCATCGCCAACCTGATGCTGGTGTCGGCCGCGTTCCTGGTGCTGTGCGTGGTCTGCCTGCTGCGGTTGCGCCATTACGCGGTGCAGCGCGAGGCCAGCCGCCGGCTGGCCAGCGGCGAGGTGCCGATGGGCGGGGCGGTATGGGCCGGCCTGAAACTGGTGGCCAGCGAGCCGCTGCTGCGCTGGCTGGCGCTGCTGTGCGTGCTGGGGGTGGGAGTGGGGACGCTGCTGTACAACGAGCAGGCCGCGATCGTGCGCCAGTTCTATCCCGACCCGAAGGCGGCGACCGCCTACTACGCCAGCATCGACTTGGCGGTGAACGGGGTGACCCTGCTGGTGCAGCTGTTCGTCACCCGCGCGCTGCTGTCGCGCTTCGGCATCACCCCGGCGCTGCTGATCCCGGGTTTCGCCATTGTGCTCGGCTACGCCGCACTGGCGGCATCGCCGCTGCCGCTGCTGGTGGCGGTGGTGCAGGTGATGACCCGCAGTGGCGAGTTCGCGCTGGGCAAGCCGGCGCGCGAAACCATCTACACCCGGGTGGCGCGCGAGTGGCGCTACAAGGCCGGCGCGGCGATCGACACGGTGATCTACCGGGGCGGCGACCTGACCTTCGTGTGGACGCACAAGCTGCTGGCGGGATTCGGTTCCACCGCGGTATTCGGCGTCGGCCTGCTGGTGGCGTGCGGGTTCACGTTCAGCGCGTGGCGGGTCTCGGCCGAGGCGAAGAAGCTGCCCGACGCACGCGCACCGGACGGCGGCTGAGCGCGCTGCCGGCTCAACCCTTCGGCGAGATCCACATCGCGATGGTGGCCTTGAACACCGCCTCGCCCGCCGGATTCTCCACCACGACCTCGAACGGAAGTTCGTAGCCCCCGGCGGCTTCGCGCGGCGGGAACGCCGGGGTGGCGGTGGCGCGCATCGTACCCACCGCCTTCTTCAGGTAGGCCACGGTCATGCCCTTGGGTATCCAGCGCATCGACGTCGGGATGCTGGCGTCGCAGGCCAGTCCGCCGGTGAATTCGGCGAGGTTGCACAGGGCGATCGCGTGCACCGTGCCGATGTGGTTGGTCACCGCGCGCCGGTGCCTGAGGGTGGCGATGCAGCGGCCCGGTTCCAGCACTTCGATCCGCGGCGCGATGCTGGAAAAGTACGGCGCCTTCCAGCACACCAGGCGCGAAAACAGCCAGCGGCCCGCGGGCCAGTGGGCAAGGGATCGATAGCTCGAGAGGACGGACACGGCAGCGTGCGCAGCGCCGCCCCGGCCTTTGGCCGGGACGGCTGCGAGGTCAGGCGACTGCCCGCCGGCTGTCGGCGTGATGGTCGTAATAGCTCGCCGCGCGCAGTTCGTGGGCGTCGAAGTCGTCCACCGTGATGGTGTCCAGGGTGATCGCGTGCAGCTCTTCCAGCTGCTTGCGCTCCTCGGCGGAGATCCAGCCTTCGCGCACGCCCTCGTCCAGCTGCGAGGCGAACTCCAGTGCCTCGATGCCCTTGGCCTTCAGCGCCTTCTGGAACTTGCGCTCCACCGGTTCGGCCAGGATCGCCTTGGCCAGGTAGCTGTTGATGCGCCCGCCCGGGTTGTGCTCGCCCGGGGTCAGGAACACGCCGTTGGCCAGCCGCTCGCGCGCCTCGTTCGGCGCCATCAGCAGCATCGCCACGCGATGGCACAGGCGGTCGCCCGGGGCCACCGCACGACGGCCCAGCGGGAACACCAGCGGCCACAGCAGCCAGCCCAGCGGTTTGATCGGGAAGTTGCGCAGCGCCTGCGACAGTGCAAGCTCGATCTCGTAGGCGCTGTTGTGGAAGGCCCAGGCCAGCAGCGGCTTGTCGGCCTCCGGGCAGCCTTCGTCATGGTGCCGCTTGAGCACCGCGCCCATCATGTAGAGGTGGCTGAGCACGTCGCCGAGGCGGCCGGACAGCGATTCCTTGAACTTCAGCCGGCCACCCAGCGCGCCCAGCGACACGTCCGTGAGCAGTGCCAGGTTGGCGGCGTAGCGGTTGAGCTTGCGGAAGAACTTCCTGGTGTAGGCATCGCCCGCGGTCGCCTGCAGGCGCGAGCCGGTCAGGCCCAGCCAGAACGAGCGCACCGCGTTCGAGATCGCGCCGCCGACGTGCGCATACAGCGCGCCGTCCAGCGCCTCCAGCCCGGCCTTCGCGTCCGGGTCCTGCGCTGCGCGCATTTCCTTGAGGATGTACGGATGGCAGAGGATCGAGCCCTGGCCGAAGATCAGCAGGCTGCGGGTCATGATGTTGGCGCCTTCCACCGTGATGGCGATGGGCGCGGCCTGCCACGAACGGCCGGCGAAGTTGCGCGGGCCGAGGATGATGCCCTTGCCGCCGATCACATCCATGATGTCCTTGGCGATGTCGCGGCCGGCATTGGTGCAGTGGTACTTGGCGATCGCCGACGGCACCGACGGCACGTCGCCGCGATCCACCGCCGCCGCGGTGGCCTGCGACAGCGCACTGATCGCATAGGCCTTGCCGCCGATCCGCGCCAGTGCTTCCTCCACGCCCTCGAAGCGGCCCACCGGCAGGCCGAACTGCTTGCGGATGCGCGCGTAGGCGCCGGTCACCACCGCGCCGGCCTTGGCGCCGCCGCTGGCGGTGGAGGGCAGGGTGATCGAGCGGCCCACGGCCAGGCACTCGTTGAGCATGTTCCAGCCCTTGCCGGCCATGTCCACGCCGCCGATCAGCTGGCTGAGCGGGATGAACACTTCCTTGCCGCGCACCGGGCCGTTCTGGAACGGCGAATTCAGCGGGAAGTGGCGGCGGCCGACGTCGACACCCTCGGTGTCGCGCGGCAGCAGCGCCAGGGTGATGCCGATGTCGCGGGTATCGCCGATCAGGCCGTCCGGGTCGTACATGCGGAAGGCCAGGCCGATCAGGGTGGAGACCGGTGCCAGGGTGATGTAGCGCTTGTCGAAGGTCAGGCGCAGGCCCAGCACGTTGGCGCCGTTCCATTCGCCCTTGCAGACGATGCCGAAGTCGGGGATCGAGGTCGCATCCGAGCCGGCGAACGGTCCGGTCAGGCCGAAGCAGGGCACTTCCTGACCGATCGCCAGCCGCGGCAGGTAGTAGTCCTTCTGCTCCTGGGTGCCGTAGTGGTTGATCAGTTCACCGGGGCCCAGCGAGTTGGGCACGCCGACGGTGGCGCTGACCACGCTGGAAATCGAGGCGAGTTTCTGGATCACCTTGTGGTGGGCCAGGGCGGAGAAACCCAGGCCACCGTACTGCTTGGGAATGATCATCCCGAAGAACTTGTTGCGCTTGATGAAGTCCCACAGCTCCGGCGGCAGGTCGGCGTGGACGTGGGTGATCTCCCAGTCGTTGATCTGCTTGCACAGCTCCTCCACCGGGCCGTCCAGGAAGGCCTGTTCCTCGGCGGTCAGCTGGGGCTTGGGATAGGCCAGCAGCTTGGTCCAGTCGGGCTTGCCGGAGAACAGGTCGCCTTCGAAGCCGACCGAGCCGGTTTCCAGCGCGATCTTCTCGGTCTGCGACAACGGCGGCAGCGCCTTGCGCAGGAAGCCCAGCGCCGGTGCCGTCAGCAGCGGTTTGCGGATCGCCGGCACCAGCAGCGGCACGGCGACCAGCGCCACCAGCACTGCGGCGACGGCGGTGGCGGTCGCATTGGCGCCCAGCAGCCAGCAGGCCACCAGCAGAGTGACGGTCAGCGCGGCCCAGACCGCAAGCCGCAGCCGATGGTAGGCGGCGAACGCGCCCGCGGCGAAGATGACGATGAAAGGCAGGACGAAGCTCATGGCGGGGCTCCCGGTAGCACGGCGGTCATGGGGCGGCAGGCATTGCGCGCGGGGCGCATCCTGCCTACCATACGGGCTAGTATGGCGCTTGCGGCGAGACTGTCAACGCGCAAAACCGAGTGAAAACTCAGCATACTGCCCCCGTCGACAGCGTATGGAACGAGCGTCACGATGACCGGAACCGCACCACGCAGCGGGCGCCTGAGCGCCGACGACTGGGCCCGCGAGGCACTGGACCAGATCGCCGAACAGGGCGTGGCGTCGGTGGCGGTGGAGCCGCTGGCGCGCCGGCTGGGGGTCACCAAGGGCAGTTTCTACTGGCATTTCCCCTCCCGCGACGCGCTGCTGCAGGCGGCACTGGAACGATGGGAACGCGACGAACAGAATGCCTACGGCGCGCTGGAATCGATCGGCGATGCCACCGAGCGCCTGCGCACGCTGTTCCGCCTGATCGCACAGCACAACAAGACCCACATCATCTATTCCGAGCTGCTCAAGGCCGGCGGTCATCCCGCGGTGGATGCGGTACTGGGGCACGTGCTGGAGCGCCGCATCGGGTTCCTGTTCACCTCGTTCCGCCAGGCCGGCCTGAGCCAGAAGGACGCGCTCAACCGCGCGCGCATGACCTACGCGATGTACGTGGGGGTGCTGCAGCTGGAGCTGCCCAGGTTCCAGGCCCGCCAGCCCATCGAAGGCTTCGACGGCTACGTCGAACACATGATGGCGACACTGGTGCCACAGAAGAAGTGATCGCCGCCGCGCGGCGCGACGGGCGCTGCACGGCGTTTTCTGCAAACGATTTCAATGACTGCCCGTGACCGGCGAAGGATTCCGACTTCATGACCAGCAAACTTGACCGCTTGAACCAATGGGTTGCCGAGGTGGCGCGCCTCACCCGCCCGGACGCCATCCACTGGTGCGACGGCAGCGACGCCGAGAACGCGGCGCTGATCGACAAGATGCTGGCCGATGGCACGCTGCACCGGCTCAACGAAGAGACCCATCCCGGCAGCTACCTGCACCGCTCGCACCCCGACGACGTCGCCCGCGTCGAGCACCTGACCTACGTGTGCACCACCCATCACGAAGACGCCGGCCCGAACAACCACTGGATGGCCCCGGACGAGGCCCACGCCGAGATCGACGCGCTGTTCGACGGCTGCATGCAGGGCCGCACGATGTACGTGATCCCCTATTGCATGGGGCCGATCGATTCGCCGCTGTCGCGCTGCGGCGTGGAAATCACCGACTCGCCCTACGTGGTCGCCAACATGCGGATCATGACCCGCATGGGCGCGGCGGCGCTGGCCCGCATCGAGCGCGACGGGACCTTCGTGAAGGGCCTGCACTCGATCGGCGAGCTCGACCCCAACCGCCGCTACATCATGCATTTCCCCGAGGAACTGACGATCAAGTCCTACGGCTCCGGCTACGGCGGCAACGCCCTGCTGGGCAAGAAGTGCCACGCGCTGCGCATCGCCAGCCATCAGGCGCGCAGCGAGGGCTGGCTGGCCGAGCACATGCTGATCCTCGGCGTGGAGAACCCGCAGGGGCAGACCCATTACGTCGCCGCCGCGTTCCCGTCCGCCTGCGGCAAGACCAACCTCGCCATGCTGATCCCGCCGGAAGGCTATCGCCGCGACGGCTGGAAGATCTGGACCATCGGCGACGATATCTGCTGGATGCGTCCGGGCCCGGATGGCCGCCTGTACGCGATCAACCCGGAAGCCGGCTTCTTCGGCGTGGCGCCCGGGACCTCGAACAAGTCCAACCCGAACGCACTGGCCTCGGTCCAGACCAACACCATCTTCACCAACGTCGGCGTCACCGCCGACAACCAGCCGTGGTGGGAAGGCATCGACAACGGCCAGGTCCCGGCCACCGACTGGCAGGGCCAGCCGTACGACCCCAGCGTGCGTCCGGCCGCGCATCCCAATTCCCGCTTCACCGTCAGCGCGAAGCAGTGCCCGTCGTATTCGGAGATGGCCGAAGACCCGCAGGGGGTGCCGATCAGCGCCATCGTCTTCGGTGGCCGCCGCGCCTCGCTGGTGCCGCTGGTGTTCGAGGCCCGCGACTGGACCCACGGCGTGCTGGTCGGCGCCGCGATGGGGTCCGAAACCACCGCGGCGGCCACGGGCGCCGTCGGCGTGATGCGCCGCGACCCGATGGCGATGAAGCCGTTCTGCGGCTACAACTTCGCCGACTACTTCGCCCACTGGCTGAGCTTCGACCAGGACGGCGCGAAGCTGCCCAAGGTCTTCCACGTCAACTGGTTCCGCAAGGGCGACGACGGCAGGTTCCTGTGGCCCGGCTTCGGCGACAACCTGCGCGTGCTGGAGTGGATGATCCGCCGCGTCGAAGGCAGCGTGGCCGCCACCGAGACGCCGATCGGCCACCTGCCGGCGGCGGGCGACCTCAACCTTGATGGCGTCGCCCTGTCCGACGAGGCCCGCGCCAAGCTGTTCGGCCTGGACCGCGCCGGTTGGCAGGCCGAGTTCGCAAACCTCGGCGAATATCTGGCGGAGTACGGCCCGCGCCTGCCGCAGGCGCTGCTTCAGGAACAGCGGCGGATTGCCGAGGCGCTGGCCTGAAACAGCCTGCGCGGCGGTTCCGCCACGCGAAGCCCCGCTTGTGCGGGGCTTCTTTTTTGTCAATTGGGCGAACAGAACCATTACTGAACGCCGGATCGTTGCCCGCGAAACTGAATGCGTGTTTCGCAAGCTGAATGCGGACTAAGGGGGTTGTTAAATAAATGTTGACTGCTCTATAGTCGGGAAGTCAGGCCGTCTGAGGTCGGGCGTACTTGATCTCCTTTGTCACTTCGTCCCTATGGGGGTTACAACAAAATGGCTTCTAACTACCTTGCGAAAGGCCTGAAGCGGAGCGCGCTCACCGTCGCTCTGGGGCTGTGCTTCGTCGGCGGCGTGCAGGCGCAGACCAACACCGCTGGTGCGGTCGTTGGCCGTGCGGTTGCTGGCGACACCATTACCGTCACCAACCCGTCGACCGGCTTCAGCCGCACCATCACTGTGGATGCGACCGGCTCCTACCGCTTCTCGCAGCTGCCGACCGGCCAGTACCAGGTCAGCCGCAATGGCGGTTCGCCGCGCACCGCGAACGTCAACGTGGGCGGTGCCGTCAACGTCGATTTCGTCTCCGCTGATGCGACCACTCTGGATGCCGTGACCGTGATCGGTTCCGGTGCGATCAACCCGATCGACGTGTCTTCTGTCGAATCGACCACCATCCTGACCGCCGAGCAGATCGCCAAGATCCCGGTGTCGCGCGACACCACCTCCGTGGCCCTGCTGGCCCCGGGCACCGTCCGCGGCGACAGCGCGTTCGGCAACCTGGCGTCGTTCGGTGGTTCGTCGGTCGCGGAGAACCAGTACTTCTTCAACGGCTTCAACATCACCAACAGCTTCAACAACCTGAACTTCGCGCAGATCCCGTTCGAGGCGATCGCCGAGCAGCAGACCAAGACCGGCGGCTACGGCGCCGAGTTCGGTCGCTCCACCGGTGGCGTGGTCAACCAGATCTCCAAGCGCGGCTCCAATGATTTCAAGGCCGGCGCCAATGTGTTCTGGTCGCCCAGCAGCCTGAACGAAACCCCGGACAGCTACTACCTGAACGACGGCACGCTTTCGGCTGACCGCAGCAACAACACCGTCGGTACCGAAATGACGGCGTCGGTCTGGGCCAGCGGTGCGCTGGTGCAGGACCGCCTGTTCGCCTACGGCCTGGTGCAGTACACCGACATCGGCGAGGGCAAGTCGATGTCCTCGTCGGGCGGCTTCAGCACCGTCGGCACCAACACGCAGCCGAAGTGGCTGTTGAAGATGGACTGGAACATCAACGATAACAATATCCTTGAGTTCACCGGCATCTCCGACAAGCGCAAGTACGAGACCGACTACTACGCGACCACCTACTCCGATCCGGTCAAGCCGCTGAATCCGCAGCTTGGTCAGTTCAAGGGCACTGCGTTCGACGAGCGCGGCGGCGACACCTACATCGCCAAGTACACCGGCTACCTGAGCGACAGCTTCACCCTGACCGTGCTGGCCGGTACCAGCGAGTCCTCGCGCAGCAACTATTCCGTTACTGCCAACGGCACAGTCAACAGCTACGGTGGCAACGTGGGCGTGCCGGCCAACGGCTGCCCTGTGATCACCGACGCTCGCCCGTCCGCGGTCAACAAGCTGGTCCCGTCGATCACCGGTTGCGCCCTGGACAGCTTCCTGGGCCGCCCGGACGCCAAGGACACCCGCGACCAGTTCCGCATCGACGCCGAATGGCAGCTGGGCAACCACCTGCTGCGTGGCGGCGTGGACATCGACAACTTCGAGTCGGTGGCGGGTGAGTCCTATTCCGGCGGCGTCGTGTGGCGCTATGGTCGCTATACCCGCACTGGTTTTACCGGTGAGAACCAAGTCGTGCGCAAGCGCGTGTTCCAGTCCGGCTCCACCGTGGCCGTGGACCAGACCGCGTTCTATCTGGAAGACAGCTGGAGCATCACCCCCAACTTCATCGCCTACCTCGGTGCGCGTTGGGATACCTTCGACAACCAGAACGGCGACGGCGAGACCTTCGCCAAGATCAAGAACCAGTTCGCTCCGCGCCTGGGCTTCTCCTGGGACGTGAACGGCGATTCCAGCTTCAAGGTCTACGGCAACGCCGGCCGCTATGCGCTGCCGCTGACCGCCACCGTGGCGGTGCGCGGTGCGTCCAAGTCGCTGTACAGCGAAGAGTTCTTCACCTACACCGGCGTTGATCCGACTACGGGTGCGCCGACCGGTCTGGTCAAGATCCCGAACTACAACAATGGCCGTCCGATCAAGTACCTGAACAACGAGTTCGGCGTCGGCAAGAACCCCGAGACCATTGCCGATCAGGGTCTGAAGCCGATGTACCAGGACGAGTACATTCTGGGCTTCCAGAAAGAGCTGACCGACAACCTGTCGCTGGGCGCCCGCCTGATCCGCCGCGACCTTAAGGCCGCGATCGACGACCAGTGCGACTACCGCCCGATCATCGAGTGGGCTCTGGCCAACGGCTTCACCGACAACGGCAGCGGCGGCTTCCAGGAAGTGGCAGACAAGACCCAGAACAGCGACATCGCGGTGTACAACCCCGGTTTCGCCTTCTGCCACCTGTACAACCCGGGTCGCGATGCCACCTTCAAGATGGACATCAACGGCGACGGCACGCTGGAAGAGGTCAAGCTGACCGCCGATCAGCTGGGCCCGAAGGCCAAGCGCAAGTACACGGCGTTTGAAGTCTTCTTCGAAGGCAGCTGGGACCGCGCGTTCCTGCAGGGTTCGTACACCTTCGCCAAGAGCATCGGCAACACCGAGGGCGGCGTGAAGTCGGATATCGGCCAGGACGATACCGGCACCACCCAGGACTTCGACTATCCGGAGCTGACCGAAGGTTCCTACGGCTACCTGCCGAACGATCGCCGCCACAGCTTCAAGCTGTTCGGCAGCTACGACATCACGGATACCGTGACCGTTGGCGGCAACCTGATCGTCCAGTCCGGGCGTCCGATCAACTGCTTCGGCTTCCACCCGATCAACCCGGCCTATGCCAACGGCTACTTCTACTGCCAGGGTCAGCTGACCCCGCGTGGTACCTCGGGTCGCCTGCCGTGGTCGAAGAAGCTGGATCTGAACGTGGCCTGGACCCCGGCGTTTGCCGACAAGCACCTGACCTTCAAGGTCGACGTGTTCAACGTCCTCAACAGCCAGGAAGCGATCAACGTGGTCGAGCAGGGCGAAGATGGCAGCGGCAACTGGCAGCCGAACGTCTGGAAGTCGGTCAACGGCTACCAGGCGCCGCGCTCGGTCCGCTTCATGGTCCAGTACGACTTCTGATATTGATCCACTGTGGTAATTCGGACGGCCGCCTAGTGCGGCCGTCCTTTTTTGTTGATCGTCGCGTGAGCGACTAAAGTTCGGCAGCAAGATGCGGCAAGGAGTTGCAGTAATGGAGATGGATGCATCCCGGCGGTGGCAACAGGCCGAACAGTTGAGTGCGGCGGGCGAGGAGGCGGAGGCGCGGACGCTCTATGCGGGGTTGACCAGCGATCCTGCGATCGCGCCCTATGCCCACCTCCGCCTGAGCGTGGCCGACCAGCGCGCGGGTGACGTACGCGGTGCGGTTGCGCATGCGCTGGAAGCCTTCCGGAAGGCGCAGGCGGATGCCACGCTGCTGGAAATGCTCTGCAAGTTGCTGTTGCGGTTGGGAGAAACGCACGCCGCGCTGGCTTGCGCAAATGCCTTGACCGAGACCCAGCCCATGCCGGGGGCGCTGGCGGAGGTCGGCAAGATGTTGTCCGACCATATGCTGCCCGAAGCCGCTTTGCCCCTGCTGCAGCGAGCGATGGCGACGGGCATGGCAGGCGCTCCGGCGATGCAGTACCTGCTGGGACTGAACCTGATGTATGCAGGCGATCTGCGAGCGGCCGAACATGCGCTGGAGGCGAGCGTACGTGGCAACCCGGAACTGGTTCCGGCGCACTGGGCGTTGGCCAAGCTGGGTGTAGATGACAGTCGTGGCGCGCGGATTGATCGTCTCAAGCGGCTGCTAGCGGCCGCCCCTGGGCGGGGGCCGGAGGCTGCGTTGCTGTGGTACAGCCTGTTTCATGAGTTGGACCGGGATGGCCAGCCGAGATCCGCGTGGGATGCCCTGGATACGGCAATGCGCTTGCGGCGGGCACAGGTGCACTACGACGAAGCGGCGCAGGACACATTGTTCGAAGCGGCCACCCACGCCCTGCGGCATCCGCGTCGCGAAACCCGAGAACCGCTGGGACCTACGCCAGTGTTCGTTGTGGGACTGCCGCGCAGCGGTACCACCGTGATCGAACAGGCACTTTGTATGCAAGCGGACGTAGCCAGTGCCGGCGAGCTGCGCGACCTCGTTACCCAGATGCGATGGGTGACCCAGCGGGCAGGTTCGTTCAACGTCGATGCGGGGTTGATGCAGGCCATGTCATCGGCGCCAGCGGACCTTCTGGGCGATCGCTATCTGGAACACACCCGGTGGCGGGCACGCCGACAGGCGTTCTATGCCGACAAATGGCCGGAGAACTATCTGGCCATCGGCCACATCCTGGCTTCGTTGCCGGAAGCCAGGATTGTCTGCGTACGCCGCGCGCCAGCCGACGCATGTTTTTCCAACCTCAAGGAGTGGTTTGCCGCCTCCTACCCTTACAGCTATAGCCAGGAGGAGGTGGCGCGACAGTACGCCCGCTATGATCGATTGCTGCAGGACGTGAGGGCGGTGGCCAGTCCGCGCGTGGCATTCGTGGAATACGAGGCATTTGCGCGCCAGCCGGATGCCGCCATTGCTGGACTCAAGCTGCTGCTTGACCTGCCGGATCGGACGATCCCCGGCGCGCGGGAGAGCGTTCCCACGGCCAGCGCCGTCCAGGTGCGTAGCGCCGTCAGCACGCGCCACGTCGGTGCGTGGCGGCGGTATGCCGAATGGCTTGGTCCGATGCTGGATGAGCTGGCCCGCTGTGGTTATCCGCAGGACGCGGAGGCCGGCGCGTGAGCAATATCGATGCACCCATGCGGGCGATGCTGGAATACGCCGCGCAACTTGCGGAAGAAAATGATTTCACGGCCCTGCGTGGACTGCTGGATGGCATCCGGGTGGATACGGAAGTCAAGGCCAAGCACCTCGTGGAGGCGTCCTACTCGGAGTCACTGGCGGGCCGTTACCGGAATGCGCGCACCGCCGCGCTGATGGCATACACGTTGCGGCCCACCAAACCGGAAACCCGACAGCAACTGGCTGCCCGATTGCGAACAATCAACGAGGCCGGTCCGCTGCTGGAGTTGATCCGGAGTTCCGGTCCGCTGCACAGCATTCCGATCCCGCTGCTATTGGGTTATGCCGCGCAGCTGTCCTACCTCAACATGCAGGAAGCTGCATTGATCCATCTGGACGAGGCGCGCAGGGCGGATCCGCGTTACCCGCCCACGTTGCTTTCGCGCGGCCAGGTGTTGACCTATCTCGGCCGCATCGACGAGGCCGCCGCCGAGTTCGAACGCTGCATCACTATCGCGCCGCAGATCGGCCAGGCGCACTGGTTCCTTGCGCACGTGCGCAAGGCGACTGCGGACAGCAACCACGTGCCACGCCTGCGCGCCCAGCTTGCGCGTCCAGGCCTGCCGCCGCAGGAGGAGGTTTCCTTGGCTTTTGCGCTGCACAAGGAGCTGGACGACCTGGGGGAACACGAATCCGCATGGCAGGCGCTGCAGCGTGCGTGTGTGGCGAAACGCGCCACCCTGCGTTACGACCCCGACGACAGTGTCCGTCTGGTCGATGCGCTGGTGGCGATGCCCCCGGCCGTTCCGGTCGCCGCACAGGCCAGCCTGGGGCCGACCCCGGTATTCATCGTGGGCATGCATCGTTCCGGAACCACGCTGCTCGAACAGCTGTTGGACGCCAGTCCGGCAGTGCGCGGCGTGGGCGAGCTTTACGATTTCACCAGCGCCATGCGCTATGCAACGGATCGCCATTGCCGCGGCGTGATCGATGCCGGCCTCGTGGCGCGGGCAACCGGGATCGACTTCGGCGCGGTTGGTCGCCGCTACCTCGCTGGCATGTCCTGGCGCCTGGGCGAGGAACGCTTCT
This sequence comes from Thermomonas sp. XSG, assembly GCF_014678725.1. Lineage (NCBI taxonomy): Bacteria > Pseudomonadati > Pseudomonadota > Gammaproteobacteria > Lysobacterales > Lysobacteraceae > Thermomonas > Thermomonas sp. XSG. The sequence continues at coordinate 2,156,390 of NZ_CP061497.1, forward strand.
TCACCGACAAGCTGCCGTCCAACTTCCTCAATATCGGGTTCATCTGCCAGGCGCTGCCGCAGGCCCGGATCCTGCACATGGTGCGGGACCCCATGGAGACCTGCTTTTCCAATCTCCGGGAGTTGTTCTCGGACGCCAACCCCTATTCGTACGACCAGCTGGAGTTGGCCGGCTACTTCGTGCAGTACCGGCGCTTGATGGCGCACTGGCATGCGCGATTCCCGGGCCGGATCCTGGACGTGGAGTACGCGCAACTCACCCGTGACCCTGAGGCGACGATGCGTGGCGTCGCTGCTTTCTGCGGCATGGAGTACCTGCCGGCCATGAGTGATCCACGGAACAGCGGGCGCGCAGTGGCTACCGCCAGCGCAGTCCAGGTGCGGCAGGGCGTAGTCCGGCGGGACGTCCCCAAGTGGATGGTCTACGCCGATCACTTGCGCCCCTTGTCTGCGGCGTTGCAAGCAGCTGATGCCGGACTCCCCGCGGGCAATCGATAGGCCGGCCCGCAGAACCTGCCGCCGCGACTCAACCAGAATGGCCGTTGCGTGCGCCGTGCCAGCGCGGCCGCGAGGCTAGGCAAGCGCTCGGACGGGAAATTTCCGGGCCCTTACACCAGTCACAAGTCAGAATTATTTTTCTGTTGTTAAGAATTGGTTCACTCTTGAAGAACGCCATCGACGACATCTGCCCCACCGAGTGCTTCATCTTCAACGCAGGCACGAACAAGGCGACCTTCTGGGAGGACGACGGTACCGGCAACCTGGTCCAGGTGACGCACGACTTCGCCCAGGACTTCGGCACCGCGTTCCCCAAGCTGAAGCGCAAGTACGCGGCCCTGGACATGTACGCCCAGTACCGCGAAGGCAACTTCTTCGGTCGCGTCGACTACACCCTGTCGCACAACTGGGGCAACGCCGAAGGCCAGCTGAACTCTTCGGTGGATACCGGCAACGGCGGCCAGGGTGACGTGTCGGTGACCCAGGACTGGGATCTGCCCGAACTGATGTACGGCGTGAGCGGCAGCCTGCCGAACAACCGTACCCATCAGATCAAGGCCATCGGCTCCTATCGCTTCACCGACGAGTGGCGCGTGGGCGGTTCGGCCATCGTCCAGAGTGGTCGTCCGCGTAGCTGCTACAGCTACTGGCCGTATGCCAAGCCCGGTATCTATAACGGCGCGTACTACTCCTACTGCGGTGTCCCGGGCGCGCAGACTGCGGTGAACAATCCCAATGTCACCCCGGATCCGAGCTACGTGTTCTCGCCGCGCGGTAGCGCCGGCGAAACCCCGTGGACGGCGACGTTCAACGTCAACCTGACCTACACCCCGAACTGGATGAAGGGTCTCAGCCTGGCGATGGACGTGCTGAACCTGTTCGACAGCCAGACCCCGACCGGCTACTACGAGCGTTCGGCCAGCAGCCGCACGACGGTGAACCCGCGTTACGGCCAGGTGCTGTACTACAGCAGCCCGCGTAGCTTCCGCTTCACTGCGCGTTACGACTTCTGATTCCGGTCAGTAGTTCGCCGTAACCTGAGGCCGGCCCCGCAAGGGGCCGGCTTTTTTTTGACGATTGCAAGTGCACAAGGCTCCCGGCCAAGAGGGTGCCCCTTTGGTCGGTCATCCAGCGTCTCGCGTGGTTTAAACCATCGGTCGTTTTCCTGCATCACAATCCCCATGCTGATGCAGACCATGCCGCTACCGCAGGCCACTGAATCCGACGACGACGCCGGATTGGCGCGGCGTGCGGCCTGCGCCGACGTGTCTGCATTCGAGCAGCTCTACCGCCGCCACCACCGCCGCGTGCATGGGGTGATCGTGCGGCTGGTGGGGCAGGCGGGGACGCGTGCGGAGGACCTCACCCAGGAGGCCTTCGTGCGCGCCTGGCAGGCGCTGCCGGCCTTCCGCTTCGAGAGCGCGGTATCGACCTGGCTGCATCGCCTGGCGGTCAATACCGCGCTGATGGAGATGCGGGCGCGTCGCAGCCGGCCGTGGCCAGAGGATGACGATTACGCGCTGGAATCGGTGGCTACCCCGGATACCGCCGGCCGTGCCGTGCTCGGCCGCGACCTGGAGCGCGCGGTCGCGAGCCTGCCGCCGCGCGCGCGCGCGGTGCTGGTGTTGCACGACGTAGAAGGCTGGAAGCACGAGGAAATCGCGGGCGAGCTTGGCATGGCGGTGGGAAGTTCGAAGGCGCAGTTGCATCGCGCGCGCGGACTGCTGCGCGCGAGGATCGGAGAAATGGCATGAGTGGACAACACGACATCGGCGAGGCCTCGCTGCGAATGGCGCTGCAGGCGCTGCGCCGGGATATCGAGCCAGAGCGGGATCTGTGGCCGGGCATCGCGGCAAGGCTGTCCCCGCAGGTGGCGCCGGCGCGGCCGCCCCGGCGCATCTGGCCGTTCGCGATGGCGGCTTCGATGCTGCTGGCGCTGGGCCTGGCCCGGCAGGAGGCACCGGAGCTGGCGCGGCCGGTGGCGGTGGAGGCGCCGGCGCCCGTCGGGATCATGCCGGGCGCCAGCGAGGCGGAGGCGCTGACCCTGCATTACCAGGCGGCGCTGCGCGAGCTCGACGCCCGCGCGACGCCGGCCAGCTGGCAGCCGGGGCTGGAGGCGCTGGACCAGGGCGCCCAACAGGTGCTGGCGGCCCTGCGCCACAGTCCGCAATCCCCGCAGCTGCTGGAGCGGCTGCGCCAGATCTATGCCCGCCGGCTCGCCCTGTCGCGCCGCGCTCTTTTTGCCTGAGGACCCGACGATGCAAATCCTTTCCAGAATGCTGTGGGCCGCGCTGGCCGCCACGATCGCGCTGCCGGGCATGGCGGCGACGCCGATCAACCAGACCCGCCCGCTGGACACGCGTGGCCGGGTGGAAATCGAGAATCTCAAGGGGAAAGTGGAGGTGGTGGCGTGGGACCGCCCCGAGGTCAAGCTGTCCGGCACCCTGGGTGACGGGGTGGAGCGGCTTGCAGTCGAAGGCGATGGCCGCGTGCTTCGCATCAAGGTCCAGTACCCGTCACGCAACCGCGACGCCGAGCCGAGCCAGCTGGTCGTGCAGATGCCGCTGCTGGCCGACCTGGAGGTTGAAACCGTCTCGGCCGACATCGACGTCACCGGCATGGCTTCACGGGAGCTGGAGCTGGAATCCGTCAGTGGCGACATCGTCGCCAACGGCGCACCGCGACGCGGCGGGATCAGTTCGGTGAGCGGTGACATCCGGCTGGCGATGAACAGCCCCAGCCTGCGGGCGGAGACGGTCAGCGGCCAGCTGACGGTGCAGGGGCGGCTGGACGGGACCATCGCGCTGGAAAGCGTGTCCGGCGACATCCGCCTGGACACACTGGGCGAACGAGCGCGCAAACTCTCCGCCAGCTCCGTGTCCGGCGACATGGACCTGAAGCTGGGGCTGGCCGAGGACGGCGAGATCCGCATGGAGAGCGTGAGCGGCGACCTGCGCCTGCGCCTGCCGGCGAACCTGTCGGCGCAGGTCTCGGGCGAAACCTTCAGCGGAGACCTGGCCGCGCCGGGCGCGAAGATCCGAAAAGAGGAATTCGGCCCCGGCTCGAGTTTCCGGATGCGTTACGGTGCAGGCAAAGGTGATGTGCGCCTGCAGACTTTCTCCGGCGACGCACGCCTGATCATGCCGTAACGGTCGCGGCGGGTGCCGCCGATGAAAAAAGGCCGCATCTTCCGATGCGGCCTTTTTGCGATGCGTGACGCGCGTGCCCGAGGCTGGCTGGGGTGGTCGCGCGGCCGCGACCGGGGCGTTTCAGAGGTCCTGCTGGTAGCGCACGTAGGGCACGGTGCCTTCGTCGCCCGGATTGCCCTTGATCGGGAACGGATTCTTGCCGCGGGTGACGACATTGTCGGCGCCAACGCTGAGCTGGCCGTTCCAGGGCGTGCGCCAGGTCAGGCCCAGGCCCAGGCCTTTCCAGACCTCGCTTTCGCCCGGGACGTTGACCACCCGGCCGATAATGTTGGCGCCGAACGCACCATAGCCGCCGCCCACGCTCAGGCTGCGGGTATTCCACTGATCGGCTAGCTGCGGCACGTCCGCCGCCGGGACCAGGCGGGCACGGGCAACGGTGCCGCCGACGCTGACGAAGCCTTCGCGGCTGATCGCCTTTTCCGCGAACAGCGAGAAGTCGTTCTGGCTGTAACGCGCACCGCCGATCTGGCCGGGTGACAGCCAGGCGGGCAGGGTGTCGCGGCCATTGCCGAAGCTCACGCCAACCTTGCCGCCATTGCGGGCCAGACTGACTCCGGCACTGGCGTGGCGGCTGTTCGAGCCTGGCTTGTCATCCAGCGACGCTAGCACGCAGTTGCTCGCCAGCTGGCCGATGGCGGGCGCCATGCCGCTGCGGCGATCGCACAGCAACGCCAGCGAATCGCCGGTCTGCAGGCCATAGGTTGCTTCCAGCGTGGTCTTGCCGAAGCGCCAGCGGGAGCCGGCGCCGGTCCCTCCGGTGGCGGGTTCCAGCAGCAGCACCGCTTCCAGCTTGCCGCTGTCGCGGTTGAGCACCGGCACGACCCGGGAATCGCTGCGCTTGGCCTTTTTCGCCTGCGCATCGACGTTGCCGCTGGCAAACACCAGGGCAAGCGCGGCGGCGGCAAGTGGCAGGAATCGCAGGGTCATGCTGGTGTGACCGGCTTGTTAAGCCGAAGTTCCCCGGTGAAACGACAGGACTGCAGGAAAATCCTAGCCCGTTTATGTTTATTTAACAATAGCGAAGGCCGTGGGTGCCGGGGCACTGAAGGATCCCCTGTGGCGGGGCTGCAGCGCTACTGCAACCCCGGCGCAGCCGGCTGGGTGCTGGCCTCGCGACTGAACAGGGCCGCGATCTCCCCGGCGTCGAAGCCGTAGCCCTGGCCGCAGAACTCGCACAGGATCGAGGCGGTGCCGTCGCCGGCGGCCACCGCGGCATCGGCTTCCTCGCGCCCCAGCGACACCAGCATGCCCTCCACCCGCTCGCGCGAGCACGAGCAGGCGAAGCGCAGCGGCCTCTCCCCGACCAGCTCCGGGGCCTCTTCGTGGAACAGGCGGTGGATCACTTCGGACGGCGGCAGCGCCAGCAGTTCGTCGCTGCCGAGGGTGTCGAACAACGCGCTGGCGCGGCGGAAGCCGTCCTCGTCGCCTTCCTCGCCCGGCAGTTTCTGCAGCAGCAGGCCGGCGGCGCGCTGGCCGTCGCAGGCCAGCAGCAGGCGGGTGGGCAGCTGCTCCGACTGGCGGAAGTAGTCTTCGAAGGCCGCATCCAGCCGATCCGCTTCCAGCGCCACCAGGCCCTGGTAGCGCATCGGCTCGCCGTTGCCCAGCGGCGGATTCTCGATGGTGATGGCCAGTAGCGCGTCGGCCCCGAGTGCGCGCAGGTCGCGCGAAGGCGCGCCGGCGGACTCGTTCAGGCGGACGATACCGCGCAGGGTGCCGGCGGCGGTGCATTCGGCGAACAGGGTGCCGATGGCACCGGCGCTGCGCAGCTGGACCGACAGCCGGCCGTCGACCTTGGCATGGCCGGTGAACAGGGCGGCAGCGGCCGACGCCTCCCCCAGCAGTTCGGCGGCGGCCTGCGGGTAGTCGGCGCGCGCGGCGATGCTACGCCAGGTTTCGCCAAGGTGGACGGCGACGCCGCGCACGCCGGCAGCGGGAAGCAGGAAGCGCAGCTGCGCGTCGGGGATCATGTTCATGTGGATACCGTGGAAGAGCCCGGATGCGGATAATGCGCGGGCAGCAGGGGGATGATGATGAATCGAAATGGGGCGTCTGGGCGCCGTTCGCAAGGCGGCTCCGCATGAGTGGCGGAACCCGCAAGCGCCGGCTGCGTGGATGGTGGTGGAAGCTGCCGTTGCTGTTCGTCGCCTTCAGTGTGCTGCAGGTGCTGGCGCTGCGCTTCGTGGACCCGCCGCTGTCCGCGTTCATGGCGGCGCGCTGGGTGGACGCGGCGCTGGCCGGCAACCCCGGTTTCCGCATTTCCCATGACTGGCGCGACCTGCGGGCCATCTCGCCGAACCTGCCGCTGGCTCTGGTGGCGGCGGAAGACCAGAACTTCGCCCGCCACCACGGCTTCGATTTCGCCGCCATCGAGAAGGCGCAGGCGCACAACGAAAAGATGCGCGCGCGCGCGGAGAAGCGTGGCAGGCCGGTCAAGCGCATCCGCGGCGCCAGCACCATCAGCCAGCAGACCGCCAAGAACCTGTTCCTGTGGCAGGGCACCGGGCCGACCCGGTGGCTGCGCAAGGGACTGGAAGTCTGGTACACGGCGCTGATCGAAGCGCTGTGGCCGAAGCGGCGGATCCTCGAGGTCTACGCCAACATCGCCGAATTCGGCGACGGCGTGTACGGCGCCCAGGCTGCCTCGCGCAGCTTCTTCCGCAAGGACGCGTCCAGGCTGTCCGCTTCCGAGGCGGCGCGGCTGGCGGCGGTGTTGCCGAGTCCGAAGCGCTACAGCGCAGCCAGGCCGGGACCCTACGTGCAGCGCCGCGCGGCGACGATCCAGCGGCAGATGGGCGCGATCGGCGGTACCGGATACCTGCGCGCGCTGGACTGAGCGGGCCATGGGGCGCGGTGCTGCAGGGTGCGGCTGGCATACTTCCCCGATGGATGGGATCGTGCCGGAACACCGCTGCCTGACGCTCGTGGTCGCCGCCTTCAACGAGGAGGATGCCCTGCCGCGCCTGCACCCGCGCATCCGCGTGGCCTTGGACATGGCCGAGGCCGAAGGCCTGCAGGCGCGCGTGCTGTATGTCGACGACGGCAGCCGCGACGGCACCTGGGCGCTGCTGCAGCGGTTCGCGCGCGAGGACGCACGGGTGGCGTTGCTGCGGCTGTCGCGCAACTTCGGCAAGGAAGCGGCCCTGACCGCGGGGCTGGACCGGGTCGAGCGCGGCGCCGTGCTGATCCTCGATGCAGACGGGCAGGATCCGCCGGAACTGCTGCCGCAGTTCGTGGCGAAGTGGCGCGAGGGCTATGACGACGTGTTCGGCACCCGCGTCGCCCGCGACGGCGAAGGCGTGTTCAAGCGCGCCAGCGCGCATGCCTTCTACCGCGTCATCGGCGCTCTGTCGAAGACGCCGGTGCCGCGCGACACCGGGGATTTCCGGCTGCTGTCGCCGCGGGCGCTGGCGGCGCTGCGGCAGCTGCGTGAACGCCACCGCTTCATGAAGGGGCTGTTCGGCTGGATCGGCTTCAACGCGGTGTCGATCCCCTACCAGCGCGATGCGCGCTCTGCCGGGCGCAGCAAGTTCAATGCGTGGAAGCTGTGGAACTTCGCGCTGGAAGGCATCACCGGTTTTTCCACAGTGCCGCTGCGGCTGGCCACCTACGCCGGCCTGGCCACCGCGCTGTTCGCGTTCGGCTACGGCAGCTGGGTGATCCTGAAAGCGCTGTTGTGGGGCGACCGGGTAGCGGGCTGGCCGTCGATGATGGCGGTGATCCTGTTCCTCGGCGGCGTCCAGCTGATGGCGCTGGGGATGATCGGCGAGTACCTCGGCCGGCTCTACGAGGAATCCAAGCAGCGCCCGCTGTACCTGGTCGACGCCTGGCGGCCTGCGGAGGGAGTATCCTCGGGCTGGCATCCAGATCTTCTTCCCGAAACGAAAGGAGTCCGCCATGCGCACGGTGCGGCAGCTGCTGGAGGCGAAGTCGCCTGAGATCATCGCGATCGGGCCGGAGGCGCCGGTCATCGATGCCATCCGCCTGATGGCGGAGCGCGGCATCGGCGCGTTGCTGGTGATGCAGGGTGCGCGTCTTGCCGGCATCCTTTCCGAACGCGACTACGCCCGCAAGATCGTGCTGCAGGGGCGCTCGTCACGGGACACGCCGGTGCGCGACATCATGACCGCCGAGGTGGTGTCGGTGGCCCCGGGCGACAGCATCGACCACTGCATGCAGCTGGTGACCAACCGCCGCATCCGCCACCTGCCGGTGGTCGACGCCGGCGAGGTGGTTGGCGTGCTGTCGATCGGCGACCTGGTCAAGACGGTCATCGAGCTGCAGCGGCGCGACATCGACCAGTTGCAGCGCTATATCGCTTCCTGAGCGTCGCCGGCCCCACCAGCCGGTGGATCAGCTCTTGTCGATCACGTCCGACAGCAGCTTGAGCAGCTTGTCGTAGTTGTCGGCATGCGTCTTCATCGCGCCCAGATACGGGGCCAGGGCAGGCTGCAGTGACACGGGCATCGGCGGCATCCCCGCCATCACCATCGGCGGCGGCATGCTCAGCATCGCCTTGAAACCGGTGTTGGCTGCGGAAAGCACGCTGAGCTGTGCTTTCAGGGTGGTCTTGGTATTGGTGTCCACGAGGGCCCTCGGAGTGGGCGGCAGGATGCCGCGACTCCCGGTACAACGGCGGCGCCGGTCGCCGCCGGCCATGGCTCAGCGCGCGTAGCGCCCGCCGCAGTCCGAATCCTTGCCCGGGCCGGGTTCGAACGTTGCCAGCAGCGCGGCCGGAGGGGCGATGTTGGCCAGCGCCAGTGCCAGCGCCGCGCGCAGTCCGACGCGGGCGAGATCGGGCCGGAACGAGGGGTCCCTGAAACTGCCGCCCACCAGCAATGGCGCCCGGAACACGAACAGGCTGCGGTCCTTCGGGCGCGGCCGCAGCTTCAGATCCAGGGTTTCGTCGCGCAGGCTGATGCGCCCCTCTCCGACCAGGATGGTGTCGGTGGTATCGAAGGCCAGGCTGCGGGCGGTCATCATCCCGCCGGCCACCGCGAAGTCGCCCCAGGCGCAGCGGATCGGCACGCGTCGATCCTTTGTCAGCAGGAACTTGAGCGCTTCCTGCACGTCCAGTCCCGCCAGTTCCATCACCAGGTTGCTGATCCGGCCGCTGCCCATGCCGATCGCGACTTCGCCGTCCGCGCTGGCCAGCATGCGGGCCACGGAGTTGCCGTTGCCGGTCAGTGCCAGGCTGCCGCCGATGCGTCCGATGGCGTCCTGGGCCGCCGCCGGTGTCGGCAGCAGTTGCGCCAGCGCCAACCCGCGCACGCTCGCGTCCGCGCGCGTGTGGATCGGCGTGCGCCGTGCGTCCATGCGGATGGTCGCGCGGATGTCGCCGCCAGCCACGCCGAAATTGAGCGGTGCCAAGCGCAGCAGGCCATCATCCAGCAGCAGGTGGGCCTCCATGTCGTCCAGGGGTAGCGACGGCGCGTTGATGCGATGCGCCTTCAACCGCACATCCGCATCCATCGCGCGCAGGCGCTCGAGTTCGTAGGGCTTGTCCGGCAGCACCCGTGCACGGGCCGCCTGTTCCGCAGCGCGCGCGGCCAACTCCGGATTGGTGGACTCGTTCGCCTGCGGCGCACCGCCGAGGAAACCGGCGAGATCGTCCAGATCCAGCCGCCGCGACTGCAGGTCGGCCTTCAGCAGCGGGCGCGGGCCGCCGGTGGTGACGGCTGCATCGCCGCGCAGGTCGCTGTCACCGACCTTGCCGCTGAACCCGTCGTAGTGCCAGGTGGTGCGTCCGGCGGTGATGTCGCGGGTCAGCCGTCCATCGAGTGAGAACGGTGGCGTGTCGGGCGTGACCACGCCGATCAGCGGGTACAGGTCGGCCAGATTCTTCCCGCGCAGCGCCAGTTCGAGGTCGAAGTCGCGCAGCCGCAGCGGGTCCAGCAATGTTCCGCGCGCATGGGCGCGGGTGGCCCCCGCGGCTGCGCGCAGGTCGATCCGATAGGGGCGCCGCGCGTTGCGCAGCTCCAGCGGGGACTCCGCGGTGCCGGACAGCGTGAAGGTGTTCCCGCTCCACTGGCCGCCGCCTTCCACCGAGATCGGTGGCTCCCCGTTGCCCTTGCCGCGAGGCTGGCTGTCCAGCGCCAGCCGGATGTCGGTCTTGCGGGCGGGGTCGTAAAAACCGAACTGTCCCTGCGCGATGTGGATATTGCGGAATGCCGGCAGTTCGCCCCCGCCCGGCTTGCCGAAATCCCAGTTGCGCAGGCCTTTCGGGTTGCGCTGCAGATGCAGGACCGGCCGCACCAGCGCGACCCGGGGGATCTGCAGCTCGCCGCGCAGCAACGGCCACAGCCGCAGGTCGAACCGGAGCCTGTCCACGCGCGCCATCTGCGGCTCGCGTGCCCATGCGGCATTGGCCAGCCGCAGGCCGCCGGCGGTGATGGTTGAGGTGCTGCCGAGGTCGACGTCGAGGTCGCCGTCGATCCGGAACTCGCGCCCGGTCTGGGCGCTGACGCGGCGTTCGATCGGTCCCTTGAACCAGTTCCAGTCCCACAGCAGGACCAGCACCACCACGCCCAGCACCAGGGTGCCGAGCGCTATCAGCCACGGGTGGCGCACGCGTGCAGAGCTGCGTGCAGCCCCGGGGCCGGTCTGCCGGGGTGCGGAAGCGTTCACGCCCCGAGCTTGGCCGTCGCGCCATCAACCCATGGTGAAATCGGGCGCGTTTTCACGCGACATCTGCCGATACCCGTAAGGGCATTCGGCCGGAATTCATTCGCGTCTCAGTCTGTTTTGATCGCCTGCGCATGCTCGCGGGTGGCGAGGAACTCCACCCCGGGCGCGCGCTCCTGCGCCAGCTGCAGGTTGACCCGGCTGGGCGCGAGGTAAACCAGTGCGCCGGATGCATCGATGGCGAGGTTCAGCGCGTTCTTCTCGCGGAACTCCTCGAGCTTCTTCGCATCACTGCAGCGGATCCAGCGTGCGGTGGCCACCTGCACCTGTTCGAAGATCGCCTCGACGCCGTATTCGTCCTTGAGACGGTACGCCGCCACGTCGAACTGCAGCACGCCGACCGCACCCAGCACCAGGTCGTTGCTCATCAGCGGCTTGAAGAACTGGGTGGCGCCTTCCTCGCTCAGCTGGGCCAGGCCCTTCTGCAGCTGCTTGAGCTTGAGCGGGTCGCGCAGGCGTGCGCGCCGGAACAGCTCCGGGGCGAAGCTGGGGATGCCGGTGAACGAAAGTTTCTCGCCTTCGGTGAAGGTGTCGCCGATGGAGATGGTGCCGTGGTTGTGGATGCCGATCACATCGCCCGGAAAGGCGCTTTCGGCGATCTCGCGGTCGCTGGCCATGAAGGTCAGCGCGTTGGCCAGCTTCACTTCCTTGCCGCTGCGCACGTGGAACGCCTTCATGCCGGCGCTGAACTTGCCGGAACAAACGCGCATGAACGCCACACGGTCGCGATGCATCGGGTCCATGTTGGCCTGGATCTTGAACACGAAGCCGGTGAGCTTGCCTTCCGAGGCCGCCACCTCGCGGCTGGTGGTGGCGCGGGTGCCGGGCGCGGGCGCGTGCTGCACGAAGAAGTCCAGCAGCGGCTGCACGCCGAAGTTGTTGACGCCGGAGCCGAAGAACACCGGCGACTGCCTGCCGGCCAGGTATTCGGCGTGGTCGAATGCCGCCGACGCACCCTGCACCAGTTCCAGCTGCTCGCGCACTTCGGCCAGCATGGCGGCGCCGATGGCGGCCTCCACGCCCGGATCGTCCAGCGACGGGAAGATGGTGGAGTCCTGGCGGGTGAAGTTGCGCCCGGATTCGTACAGGTGCACTTCGCCGCTGATCAGGTGCACCACGCCCTTCAGGCGCTTGCCCATGCCAATCGGCCAGGTCACAGGCGCGCACTGGATGCCCAGCACCGATTCGATCTCGTCCAGCAGGTCGATCGGGTCCTTGCCTTCGCGGTCGAGCTTGTTGACGAAGGTCATGATCGGCGTGTCGCGCAGGCGGCACACCTCCATCAGCTTGATCGTGCGTTCCTCCACGCCCTTGGCGACGTCGATCACCATCAGCGCGGAGTCCACCGCGGTGAGCACGCGATAGGTGTCCTCGCCGAAGTCGGCGTGGCCGGGCGTGTCCAGCAGGTTGACGATGCGGCCCTCGTAAGGGAACTGCATCACCGAGCTGGTCACGGAAATGCCGCGCTCCTTCTCGAGCGCCATCCAGTCGGATGTCGCGTGGCGGGCGGCCTTGCGGCCCTTCACCGAACCGGCCATCTGGATCGCGCCCCCGAACAGCAGCAGCTTTTCGGTGAGCGTGGTCTTGCCGGCGTCGGGGTGGGAGATGATGGCGAAAGTGCGACGGCGCGCAGCTTCGATAGCGACTTCTGACATTGCCAAATTATACCGGCGGGGGCAGCATGGCCGCAGCGGTGCCGGCCCTGACCGGTTTCCGCGTTTCATGGTGGGCGCGTCCCTGCAAGGCAGGGCGACGCGATGCCAGTCCGCCGCCGCCGCGGCGCGCCCGGGGAAACCTGCTGAAAAGGTGTCGTAGTGCACATAGTCATTGTCGGTGAGGACGCGGCGCGGGCCGCCGAATTCGAAGGCCTGCTGGCTGATTTCGGGCTGGACTGGGACATCGCCTGGCTGCCGGAAGGGGTGCAGGTGGAGGCGGGCATGCCCGCGTTCGACGTGTTCGTCTGCGGGCTGAGTCCGGGTGCGATGAGCGGGCCGGAGATGCTGGCGCGGGTTGCAGCGCTGTACCCGCAGGCGGTCCGCATCCTGCTGCTGGACCAGTCGCCGGACCAGGACAGCGTGGACATCGCGCAGGGCCTGGAATGCGCGCATCGCGTACTCGCCCGTCCGCTGGATCCGGGCGAGCTGGTGGCCGCAGTGGAGAGCGTCATCGAACTGCGTGAGCTGCTCGACAACGAGGCGCTCAAGCAGACGTTGGGCCGGATCAGCTCGCTGCCGCCGCCACCGCGGCTGTATTTGCAGCTGACCCGCCTTCTGCGCGATCCGGATGCGAGCAACCAGGCGATCTCGCAGGCGCTGTCGCAAGACCCGGCGATCGCGGCCAAGGTGCTGCGACTGTGCAATTCCGCCTACTTCTCCGGGGGGCGCGAGATCAGCGACATGCGCGCGGCGGTGCTGCGGCTGGGCCATCAGGCGCTGCTGCGGATGGTGCTGACCATCGAGGCGTTTGGTGGCAGCGGCTTCGGCAGCGGCAAGCAGCGCGAGGAAGTGCAGGACCGCGCGCTGCGCGCGTCCAACCTGGCACGGCGTCTGCTGCCTGGCCCCAGCGCAGAGCTGGCGGCCACCGCCAGCCTGCTGGCCGAGGTGGGCCGGCTGCTGCCGGGCGTGGCCGCCGGCGAGGAGGAGGAAACCAACGACCTGGGCGAGCCGAAGCCGCACTATGCCGAAGCGGGTGCCTATCTGCTCGGCCTGTGGGGCCTGCCGATGCCGATCGTCGAAGCAGTGGCCTACCAGCGCCGGCCGGGGCAGATGCGTTCCGGCGGCTTCTGGGTGACCGGCGCCGTGCACGTGGCCAGCGCACTGGTGGCCGGCAATGAGCCGGACGAGGCCTACCTGCGGTCGGTCGGCATGCTGGACAAGCTGCCGCAGTGGCGCGAACTGGTCGAACCGTCGACGCTCGACGAAGAAGTGGCCTGAGCCGCTCCGGGTGCATCCGCGCCCGGATCTGCGGAGGGCATGCGGAACGCGATTGTTTCCAGTTGCATGCCCCGGTTGACCTGCACCGCGAAATGCAGGTGCGGCGCAGTGCTGTAGCCGGTGTTGCCGGACAGCCCGATGCGCTGCCCGGCTTCCACCCGCTGGCCGATGCTCACCAGTACGCCCCCTTCGGCAAGATGCGCGTACAGCGCCATGCTGCCGTCGTCGTGCAGGATGCGGATGTAGTTGGCGCGGCCGGCATCGCGCGCCCGGTCCAGGCCGTGGTCGCGGAACCCGCCCTGCGTCTGCATCACCACCCCGCCGCGCGCGGCCAGGACGGGCGTGCCCACCGGCACCGCGAAATCCAGCGCATGGCGGTTTTCCGCGTCGTGGTGGCTGAATCCGCCATCGAAGCCCTGGTCGATGCAGGCCTGTGCCTGCGCCACGGGCAGGGCGTAGATCACGTCGCGGGGCCGCGCGTTGGAGCTGCCGGGGATCCCCTGCAGGCGCAGCCGCAGCCAGCCGTTGCGTCCAGGAGGCGCCTGCAGCCGCGCCACCAGAGCGCTGCCTGCCGCGGGCACGCCGGCGCGTGCGGGCAACAGCGGCTGGCTGGGCGGCGGGGTGCCCCCGGCCACATCCAGCCGTACCTCGATCGGTCCGGCCAGCAGATTGTCGGCCCACGCCAGATAGCCATCGTCGCTGGGCTCGATGCGCAGCCTCGCCACGGCTGGCGTATCGGCCGCCGGCGCGGCGGCGTTGGAGGCGCTGCACAGGCAGGCCAGCAGGAGGAGGAGAAGCGGACGCATCGCCGGAGTATGCCGGCCGGGCGGCAACCTGTCCCTGCAGGGTGCGGGCGCGGCAGCGCGGGAGGCTGCCACGCCGGCTCATGATGTTTGGTTATTAACATCGCTTCATCCGAATGAAGAGATTGACACGGTGGCGAGGCACCTCCAGACTGGACGCATCCATCGAGACCGGCGGAGGGACAGGCCCTTTGATGCCGGGGCAACCAGACGGCGCGCGCAGGCGCGTTGGCGAGGTGCCAAATCCTGCGGGGACCTGAGCGTCTGCCGGAAGATGGTTGCGAAGCCGCCCACTGCGGTTCGCGACGCCGACGCGTTCGGCCTTCCCGCATCCCCGCGCGACTCCGATGGGCTGTCCATCGCCGGAGTCCGCCGTGAACCTTGCCAACCGCCTCGCCCCGTCCTGCCATCCCCTTCCCCGGGCGGCGGAGCCGATGCCTGCGGTTCCGGCGGACGCCGCCGATGCTCGCCTTGGAAGCGTGGACGCGGTGCTGGCCAGCCGTCATGCCGGCACCCGCAGGCTGCGCCTGGACTACGAACTGGTGGGTCCCGCCGGTGCGCCGGTGGTGTTCGTGGCCGGCGGGATTTCCGCGCATCGCCACGTCGCCGCCAATGCGCTGGACGCCGCCCCCGGCTGGGCCGAGGGCCTGCTGGGGGCCGGCCGCGCACTGGATCCGTCGCGGCTGCGCATCCTCGCCTTCGACTACGTCGGCGCCGACGGCAGCCTGGACGCGCCCATCGACACCGCCGATCAGGCCGATGCGGTGGCGCTGCTGCTGGACGCATTGGGCATCGACGCGCTGACCGGTTACGTGGGCTATTCCTACGGTGCGCTGGTGGGCCTGCAGCTGGCGGTGCGGCATGCGGCGCGGCTGCGCAAGCTGGTGGCGGTGAGCGGCGTGCATCGCCCGCATCCGTATGCCGCGGCATGGCGCGCGCTGCAGCGCAAGGCGGTGGCGCTGGGGCGGCTGCAGTGCGCCGACGAGCAGGGGCTGTCGCTGGCGCGCCAGTTCGCGATGCTGAGCTACCGCACCCCGGAGGAATTCGCCGAGCGCTTCGACGCGCTGCCGCGGATCTGCAACGGCCAGGTGCGGGTTGCGGCCGAGGATTACCTGGACGCGGCCGGGGCGAAGTTCGTCGCCCGCGTCTCGCCCACCGCCTGGCTGCGGCTGTCCGAGTCCATCGACCTGCACCGCATTGATCCCGCGCAGGTGGGCGTGCCGGTGTCGGTGATCGCGGTCGAAGGCGACCGGCTGGTGCCGATGGCCGACGCGGTGGAGCTGATCGAAGGCCTCGGCGGCCGCGGCCGCCTGCGCGTGCTGCGCTCGCCCTACGGCCACGACGCCTTCCTCAAGGAAACCGACCGCATCGACGCGCTGCTGGCCAGCGAACTGTTCGGCCCTGCCTCCCGCATTCCCCTTCCCGAATCCACCGGAGTTCCTGCATGAGTACTGGCATCCCCGCCGCGGACAGCCGCGCCGCCACCCGCGCGGTGCGCGCCGGCATCGACCGCGACACCGCCTTCGGCGCGGTCACCCCGCCGCTGGTGCTGTCGTCGAACTTCAGCTTCGCTGGCTTCAACGACAAGCGTACCTACGACTACACCCGTAGCGGCAACCCCACCCGCGACCTGCTGGGCGAAGCGCTGGCCGAACTGGAAGGCGGCGCCGGGGGCGTCATCACCGCCACCGGGATGGGCGCGATCACACTGGTCCTGAACGCGCTGCTGCAGCCGGGCGATGTGCTGGTGGTGCCGCACGATTGCTATGGCGGCAGCTGGCGGCTGTTCAACGCACTGGCGAAGAAGGGCGCGTTCGAACTGGTCACCTGCAACCTCACCGATCCGCAGGCGCTGGCCGCGGCGCTGGCGCGCAACCCCCGGCTGGTCTGGATCGAAACCCCGTCCAACCCGCTGCTGCGTATCACCGACCTGCGCCTGGTGATCGAGGCCGCGCACGCCGCCGGTGCGCTGGCGGTGGCGGACAACACCTTCCTGTCGCCGGCGCTGCAGCGGCCGATCGCCGATTTCGGCGCCGACGTGGTGGTGCACTCCACCACCAAGTACATCAACGGCCACAGCGACGTGGTCGGCGGCGCAGCCGTGGCGAAGGACGCCGACGTGCACGCGCAGCTGGCGTGGTGGGCGAACGCGCTGGGCCTGACCGGCTCGCCGTTCGACAGTTTCCTGACCCTGCGCGGCCTGCGCACCCTGGATGCGCGCCTGCGCGTGCACCAGGAAAACACGCAGGCGCTGGTGGCGTTGCTGGATGGCCACCCGGCGGTGCGCGTCGTGCATTACCCGGGACTGGAAAGCCACCCCGGTCACGCCTTGGCGGCGCGGCAGCAGCATGGCTTCGGGGCGATGCTCAGCGTGGAGCTGGACGGCGGCGAGGCGGCGGTGCGCGCATTCGTCGATGGCCTGCGCTACTTCACCCTGGCCGAGTCTCTGGGCGGGGTGGAGAGTCTGGTCGCGCACCCGGCCACCATGACCCACGCGGCGATGAGCGCCGAGGCGCGCGCCGCCGCCGGTATCGGTGATGGGCTGCTGCGGCTGTCGGTGGGCATCGAGCACGTCGACGATCTGCTGGCCGACCTGGCCGATGCATTGGCGCGCGCGCAGGCTGCGGGCGCCGACAAACGCCAGGCCGCGCGGTGAGCGCGCGGATCGCTGCGCTGCGCACGGCGCAGGTCGCACCGGCGCGGCTGGCACTGCTGGGCACCGGTACTGTCGGCAGCGCGGTGTGGGCGCGGTTGGCCGGCTGGCACGGCACCCCGCTGGGGCAGCGGTTGTCGCTGGTGCACGCGGCCAATTCGCGCTACGCGCTCGGCAATCCCGCCGGCATTCCCAGCGACGCCGGCGAATTGCTGCTGCAGCATGCGCCGCAGGCCAGTTCGCTGGCCGCGGTGGAAGACGCGCTGACGGGCACCGGCACCCGAATCGTCATCGACGCGACCGCCTCGGAAGCGGTGGCGGCGCAGCATGCCCACTGGCTGGCGCGCGGCATCCACGTGGTCACCGCCTGCAAGCTGGGGCAAGGCACTGCGCTGTCGCGCTGGCAGGCGATCCAGGCCGCGCAGCGGGCGGGCGGCACCCGCTACGGCGACAGCGCCACGGTCGGCGCCGGGCTGCCGCTACTGCGTTCGCTGCGTGCGCTGCAGGCCGGTGGCGACCGCATCCACGCGATCGCCGGGGTGCTGTCCGGTTCGCTGGCGTGGCTGTTCAACCACTACGACGGCAAGCAGCCGTTTTCCGGCTTCGTCCGGCAGGCGCGTGATGCCGGCTATACCGAGCCGGACCCGCGCGAAGACCTGTCCGGCGAGGACGTGCGGCGCAAGCTGCTGATCCTGGCGCGCGCGTCGGGCTTCCCGCTGGAAGCCGAGGCGGTGCGGGTGCAGTCGCTGGTGCCGCCGGCGCTGGCGGCGCTGCCGCGCGAGGCGCTGGACGCCGCGCTGCCGGCGCTGGACGCACCGCTGCGCGAGCGCTACGCCAGTGCCTACAAGGACGGCGCGAAGCTGCGCTTCGTCGCCCGTCTGGATGTCGACGGGCGCGCCACGGTGGGTCTGGAAGCCCTGCCTGTCGAGCACCCGCTGGTGGGCGGCGGCGGCACCGACAACAGGGTGGCGATCTGGTCCGACCGCTATCGCGAACAGCCATTGCTGATCCAGGGGCCCGGCGCCGGCGCGGCGGTGACCGCGGCTGCGCTGCTGGACGATGCGCTGGCGATCCAGGCCAGCACGGCTCAGCCGTTGGGCAGGCCGAAGAAATCGGCGATCGGCACCGGCCGCTGGAACACGTAACCCTGCGCGTAGTCCACCTGCAGCACCTGCAGCCGGTTTAGCTGCTCCTCGGTTTCCACCTGCTCGCCCACCGCACGCATGTCCAGCAGGTGGGCGATCTCGGTGATCGAACGCACCACCGCCTCCGACAGCCGCGATTCCGCGAGGTCGCGGACGAAGCCGCCGTCGATCTTGAGGTAGTCCACCTGCAGGTCGCGCAGGTAGCCGAACGAACAGAAGCCGGTGCCGAAGTCGTCCAGCGCGAACTGGCAGCCCAGCTCGCGCATGCGGGCAATGAACCGGCGGGTGCGGGTGAGGTCGCGGACCACGCTGGTTTCGGTGATTTCAAGACACAGCTGGCCCGGCCCCAGCGGGCTGTGGCGCAGGCGGCCGGCGGCGTAATCCGCGAACTCGTCGTCGGCCAGGGTGGCGGCGCCGAGGTTGATGTTGCATTGGCCGATCTGCGCCGCCGCGGCGCGGTGTGCATCCAGCCAGTCCAGCACCTCATCCAGCACGTGGCGGTCCAGGCGCGGGCCCAGCCGGTAACGCTCGGCCGCGGCGATCATGTCGGCCGGCGCGCGCAACCGGCCCTCGCCGTCGCGCCAGCGCAGCAGCACTTCGAAATGCGTCTGCACCGCACCGGGTGCGTGCAGGTTCACGATCGGCTGGCACCACAGCTCGAAGCGGCGCTGGTCCAGCGCTTCGCGCGCGTCCAGCGCATTGCGCATCATCCGGCTGCGCGAGCGCAGGCTTTCGACGTTCTGGCCGGCGACCAGCAGGCGGTTTCCGCCCAGCTCCTTGGCCTCGTGGCAGGCGGTGTCCACTTGCGACAGCAGGTCGTCGAAGCTGGCGTGCGGCGGCAGGCTGGCGGCGATGCCGATGCTGGCGGTGGCGCGCAGGGTGCCGCCTTGCCAGACCACCCGCAGCTCTTCAATCGCGGCCAACAGGCGACGCCCGGCGACGGTGGCGGTGGCCACGTCCTGCGGTGCCAGGATGGTGAATTCGTCGCCGCTGCTGTGCGCCACCAGCGCATCGTTGTCGAAAGCGTCCCGCACCAGCGTTGCCACGTGCCGCAACGCCTCGTCGCCGGCGGCATGGCTGGCGGCATCGTTGACCAGCTTGAAGTTGTCCAGGTCGACGTACAGCAGGGTCTGTGCTTCGTTCGACCGTGCCAGTCGCGCGCGCGCCAGCTCCTCGAACGCGTCGCGGTTGAGCAAGCCGGTCAGCGGGTCGGTGGTGGCCCGCAGGCGCAGCGCCTCCATGGTGTCCGCGCGCTCGTTGTACGAGGCCACCAGCAGGATCGGCACCACCGAGTTCACCACCAGCGTGCCCATCATCAGGGCGGTGTCGTGCAGCAGCTCCGGGCGCGCGATGCCGCCCAGGCCCAGGCCCATCACCATTGCCAAGGCCACCGTCACCAGCATGGTCGCGCCGGCGGTGAACAGGGGCGGGTAGCGCGCCGCCGACCACAGCAGCAGCGCCAGCGGCAGGGTGGCCACCGACAGCGGGTACAGGCTGCCGCCGTGGGTGACCCAAATGCCCCCCGCCAGCGCCACCAGCATCGCTGCGGCCCACGCGACGCGTTCGCGGGTGCTGGCACCGGCAGATGCCGGCTGCGGCACCGCCAGCTGGCTGGCAAACAACAGCAGCAGGAAGGGCAGGAAGGCGGTGACGCCCAGCAGGTCGCCGAGCGTCCATTGCAGGAAGACCCGCAGCAAATCGGCAGCCGGCGCCATCTGCGCGGCCAGCATGCCGGCCGCGCCGACCAGGGCACTTCCGGCCGACAGCAGCAGGCCGCCTCGCAGGAGCAGGAAACCATCCGCGACCCGCAGCTGCAGGCGCGGCTGGCGACTGCCCACATAGGCGCAGGCGGCCACGGTGCCTACGTAGTTGCTGGCCAGCGAGAACGGCAGGAATGCTGCGGGCACCGGCGCCAGCAGCAGGTGCACAAGCAGTTGCGCCGCGGGGATCGCCAGTGCGTAGCGCAGCCCGTAGCGCAGCACCATCGCGTAGCCGATGCCGGCCGCGGGCCAAAACAGGCTGACGTCCGCCGGCGTGCGCAGGTACAGCACGGCAAGCGCCGCGCCGGCGAAATACAGCGCACCCAGGAGGATGGCGCGCAGCGCTGGCGTGACGATGTTCTGCATGGATCAGCCCTGGTGCGGGGACTGGTCGGGGGCAGGAGGTGCAGGTCCGCCATCCGTCACGGTGGCGGAGGTTCCGCTGGTCGCACCGAACAGCTCCAGCAGGCCGCTGGCGAGCAGCTGGCGCGGATTGTCGCGGTAGGCCGAGGGGTCCTCGGGCAGCCGTGCCTGGGGCAACGGGCGATAGGCCATCCAGCCATTGCGGCCGGAATTCTTGACCGCGTACATGGCGCGGTCGGCCAGGGTGACCAGTTGTTCCCAGCCCAGCAGATCCGGATGGGTGGGGAACAATGGGCATTCGACCAGCCCGGCCGAGACCGTCAGCCGGTGCTCGGCGCCGTTGCCGAGGTCGAAGCGGTGTGTGGCGATGCGCGAGCACAGGCGCTCGCCGATCTGGCCCAGGCTGCCGCGCGGCAGCGGCCGCAACACCAGCAGGAACTCCTCGCCGCCCCAGCGCGCCACGTAGTCGCCGCTGCGCTTGAGCTCCCCGAGCAACTGCCCGAGCTGCTCCAGCACCCGGTCGCCGGCGGCGTGGCCCCAGGTGTCGTTGATGACCTTGAAATGATCGACATCGAGCAGTGCGATCACCAGTGCGTCGCGGCCCTCGCGATAGGCGGCGTCGCGCTGGTAGAACGACAGGTCGATGGGGATCTGCTGGGTCAGGTAGCGGCGGTTGTGCAGGCCGGTCAGCGGGTCGGTGAAGCTGATTTCCTCGAGCCTGGCGTTGGCCGCCTGCAGGTCGCTGGTGCGCTCCTGCACCAGCTGCTCCAGCACCATCCGCTGGCGCGCATAGCGGCGGCGCAGGCCGAGGTAGCCCAGCCACAACAGTGCCACTGCCAGCACGCCCGCCAGCAGGCGGAAGGCGAGTGTTTCATGCAGGTGCGGCGGCAGCGCGATGTCCAGGTGCGCGCTACCGGCCAGCGGGTCTGCACGGCTGAAGTCGGCCACTTCGAAGCGGTAATCGCCTGGCGGCAGGTTGACGTAGCTGGCCGAGCGTAGCGACGGATTTTCCAGATCCCGCCAGCGCTGGTCCAAGCCGCTGAGCCGGTAGCGCAGTCGGGGCAACTGGGTCGGTTGGAATGCGGGCACGGTGAAGTCGAAGCGCAGGTCGCGCGCATCCATCGGCAGGCGCAGTGCGCCCTTGCCGGGGGCGTAGGCGCTGCCCTGCGCCGCCACGCTTTCGATCCTTACCGGCCTGGGCGTGCCGGTCTCCACGGCGGCCAGCCGCACCAGCAGCGCTCCGTTGCGGGTGGGAAGCCACAGTTGGCCTTCGCGCAGCAGACCACGGCCGTTGCCAGCGCCGTTGCAGCACTTGTCCTGCTGGCCACCGGGCCGGTCGAAGCCGGAATTGATCACCAGCTGTGGATCCAGCTGCAGTACCGGGGACCGCAGCGCGCGCTCGAGCTGTTCCAGCGGCAGGCGATACACGCCCTGCATGCCGGCCACCCACAGGCTGCCGGCGTCCTCGGCGAGGTGGAAGGGGATGTTGATGGGCAGGCCCCGGCCACTGCCGAAGGCGTGCCAGCGCTTGCCGTCGAACACGTGCAGGCTGTCGCCGTTGCTGCTGCCCACCACCCAGTACCCGTTGGCGAGCTCGAGCAGGGCGGTGACGGCGATCTCGTCGTCGAGGCCAGTCTGCCGTCCCAACGGAAGGATGCGGCCATTGCGCCACTCGTACAGGCCGCGGGTGGAGCCGACCAGCAGGCGGCCGTCGCGGGTTTCGTGGACGATCCGGATGCGGGCGTCGGCAAGGCCTTCGGACGGGCCGTAGCGGACCAGACGTTGGCCGCGACCGAGCGCGAACAGCCCGCTGCTGCTGGCGAACCACACCCGCCCGCCGCGATCACGGACGATGCCGTTGATCTGCAGGTTGCGCAGTGGCTCCAGCGCGGCCGGGGTGTCCAGCCGGCCATTGCGCAACAATGCGACGCCCGCGCGGGTGCCGATCCAGACCTGGTCGGGTTCCACCAGCAGGCTGTAGGCCTCCGGGTGCGGCAACCGCATGCCGGCCACGGCCTGCTGGACCCGGCCGCCCCGCCAGACCTCCACGCCATCGGCGGTGCCCAGCCAGACGCTGCCGTCGGGCGCGCCGGAGATCGCCCACAGCAGCGGGTTGGTGAGACCGTGGGACTGGTCGACGCGGCGGGTATAGCCGTTCCAGGCCCGCGCCACGCCTTCGGTCTGGCTGCCCAGCCACAGATTGCCGTCGTGGTCCTCGTAGATCGAACGGATGGCGACGGTCCCGGGCCTGTCCTGGATGCGCTCGACCGGATGCCCGTCGCGCAGCCGCTCCAGGTATTGCGAGGTCGAAATCCACAGGTTGTCGTCACGGTCGCTGGCCATCGCTTCGATGGTGGGCGCGCTGCCGTTGCCCGCGCGCAGCCACGTGCCCCCCTGCTGGCGGTACAGGCCGCGGTTGGTGGCGGCCCACAGGCTGCCGTGGTGCCAGGCCAGCGCGGTGACCGGCTCCCCCTGCGCTGCGGTCAGCGGGAACGCTTCGGTTACGCCCGGACGGATCCGGTAAATCCGTCCGGCGCCGCCGGCCCACAGTCCATCGGGGCGGGGCAGCAGGCTCAGGGCCGGTTGGGGCAGGGCATGCAGGCGACGCAACCGACCACTTTCCGGGGTGTAGACGCCGTCGGCGCCGGCCACCAGCACGCGACCGCCGTCCATCGCCAAGGCTGGCACCGGGAAGGCCAGCGTCGGAGCGCCGCTGCGGTCAACCGGCAATACCCGCCGGAAACGGCCGTTCTCCAGTACCAGCAGGCCCAGCGCAGTGCCGATCCAGAGCCGGCGGCGGTCGTCGGCCAGCAGCGCCTGGATGTTGCTGTTCACGCCGAGGGTGTCGCGCGGGTTGTAGCGATGGAAGCGTACCCCGTCGAAGCGGGCCAGCCCGGCCTGGGTACCGAACCACAGGTAACCATCCGCGTCCTGGGTCATGGCCAGCACGCTGATCTGCGGCAACCCCTGCTTCACGTCCCAGCTGTCGACGACGTAGTCGGCGAACGGCTTGTCGGCTTCCAGGGCGACGGCGGCCATCGGCACGGCCAGCGCCAGCAACAGCAGCCACCGCCGCAGCAGGCCCTCGCAGGCCCGGCGGAGCGCCGAGACATGACCATTGGCGGATGGACAGGCGATCGAGATTTCCCCCTGGAACCCGTGCGGCCGAGATTACCTCTAAACCGATAGCGGCTCGCAGGGGGAAGACTTGACCGCGGTCTCCGCGGTCAGCACTCGATGACGTTGACCGCCAGCCCGCCGCGGCTGGTTTCCTTGTACTTGTCCTGCATGTCGCGGCCGGTGTCGCGCATGGTCCGGATCACCTTGTCCAGCGACACCTTGTGCTGGCCGTCGCCGCGCAGGGCCATGCGGCTGGCGTTGATCGCCTTCACCGAGCCCATCGCGTTGCGTTCGATGCAGGGGATCTGCACCAGCCCGCCGATCGGGTCGCAGGTCAGGCCGAGGTTGTGCTCCATGCCGATCTCGGCGGCATTCTCGATCTGCCCGGGGCTGCCGCCCAGCGCCGCGGTCAGGCCGGCGGCGGCCATCGAGCAGGCCACGCCCACCTCGCCTTGGCAGCCGACTTCGGCGCCGCTGATCGAGGCGTTTTCCTTGTACAGGATGCCGATCGCGGCGGCGGTGAGCAGGAAGGTGAAGATGCCCTGCTCGCGCGCGGCGGCGTCTTTCTCGCTGGCGCAGAAGCGCTCGTAGTAGTGCAGCACCGACGGCAGGATGCCGGCGGCGCCGTTGGTGGGCGCGGTGACCACGCGGCCGCCGGCGGCGTTTTCCTCGTTGACCGCCAGCGCGTACAGGTTGACCCAGTCCAGCACGGTCAGCGGGTCGCGCATTGCGGCTTCTGGCTTCGACGCCAACTCCGCATGCAGGGCCGGCGCCCGCCGCACCACGTGCAGGCCACCGGGGAGCGTGCCGCCAGCGCGCATGCCGCGCGCCACGCAGCCCTGCATCGCCTGCCACAGCTCGCGCAGGCCTTCGCGGATCTGGTCCTCGCTGCGCCAGGCCTTTTCGTTCTCGAACATCATCTGCGCGATCGACAGCCCGCTGCGCTCGCATTCGGCCAGCAGTTCGGCGCCGCTATTGAACGGATGCGGCAGCGGGGTGGTGTCGGCGACGATGCGGTCCTCCGCGGCTTCGTCCTGGTTGACCACGAAGCCACCGCCGACCGAGTAGTAGTCGCGGGTGGCCAGCTCGACGCCATCGGCATCGAAGGCGGTGAAGCGCATGCCGTTGGTGTGGAAGGGCAGCTTCTGGCGCTTGTTCATCACCAGGTCGCGCTTTTCGTCGAAGGCGATCTCGTGCTGCCCGCCCAGGCGCAGGCGCCTGCTGGCGCGGATGCGCTCCAGCGCGGGCGGGATGATGTCGGGGTCGATCTCGTTCGGCCAATGGCCCTCCAGCCCCATCAGCACGGCCTTGTCGGTGCCGTGGCCGCGGCCGGTCAGCGCCAGCGAGCCGAACACCTCGGCGCGGATCCGCGCGGTGCGGGCCAGCACGTCGTTCTCCAGCAGCCAGTGGCTGACGAAGCGCGCGGCGGCGCGCATCGGGCCGACGGTATGGGAGGAGCTGGGACCGATGCCGATCTTGTAGAGGTCGAACGTGGAGACGGCCATGTGCGTGGGGATTGCCGGGCGGGGGGAGGTCGCTATTCTAGGCCGGCAATCCCCGCCATAAGGACGCGAGCGTATGGCCCTGATCCTCTACCAGCGCGACCGCTGCCACCTGTGCGACCTGGCACTGGACGTGCTGGCGGTGGCGCGCACGCCGGAGTTCGACACCGTGTTCGTTGACGACGATGAGGCACTGGAGGCGCGCTATGGGTTGCGCGTGCCGGTGCTGTGCGACGACGACAGCGGCGCCGAGCTGGACTGGCCGTTCGACGCCGAGCGCGTGCGCGCGTTCTGCAGCGGCGCGTAGCCGGGCAAGGGGCGCGTTTACGGCGCCGGCTTCAGCAACACCCGCGTGCTCACCGCGATGGCATTGGGGATCAGCCCGGTGTCCGCCCATTGCCCGCCGCCCACCCCGAAATCCAGCCGCTGCACCGCGGCGCGGCCGAACAGCACCGGGTTCGCGCCCTGCGTCCACTCGAAGGTCAGCGTCACCGGCTTGCTGGCGCCGCGCAGGGTCAGGGTGCCGTCGGCGGCGTATCGGTTGCCGCCGAGTGCGCGGAACTTCGTGGCCACGTAGGTGGCCTGGGGAAACTTCGTCGCGTCGAAGAACGCGGTGCCGCGCATCTCGCCGTCGTAGTCGGCGTTGCGGGTGGTGGCGGTGGCCATCGGGATGGTCACCTCCAGCCGCGAAGCGTCCAGCTTGCGCGGGTCGAACGACAGCCTGGTGGAAAAGCCGGGGAAGCGGCCGACGAAGACTTCGCCCTGGTACTTGCCGGCGAACGCCAGCGTCGAGCCGGGCGCCTGCACGTAATCGGCGGCGACGGCAGGGATGGACAAGGCCAGCAGCGCCGGCAGCAGCAACTTACGCATCGCGGTTCTCCGTTTCGGGGGCGGCGCCGGCGCGCAGCCAGCCGCGCGGCAGCATGCGGGCGAGGGTGGCATCGCCCAGGAACAGGTGATGGTGGAGCGCGGCCGCGGCATGCAGCACCACCAGCCCGGCCAGCGCCCAGAACAGCAGTTCGTGCATTTGCACGGCCAGCGCGTGCATGGCGTCGTCGCGGCCGGCCAGCGCCGGCAGGTTGAACAGGCCGAACCATTGCAGCGGGAAGCCGGCCGCGGAGTTCAGCAGCCAGCCGCTCAGCGGCAGCGCCAGCAGCAGCACGTACAGCGCCACGTGCGTCACGCCGGCGATGCGTGCCTGCCAGCGCGGCGTGCCCGCCAACGGCGCCGGTGCGCCGGCGTACAGGCGCCACAGCAGCCGCAGTGCAACCAGCGCGAGGATGCTCAGGCCGATCGACTTGTGCAGCGCATAGGTGGCGATCTTGTCCGGGCCGTTGGGCAGGTCGCCCATGGTCAGGCCCAGCCAGGCCATCACCAGGATCAGCGCGGCGATCAGCCAGTGCAGCGCCTTGCTCAGGGCGGGCCAATCGCTGCGCGCGGTGGTCTTGGGCATCGGGTTCTCGCCACGGTGTCGGATGGTGCGGGGATTCTAGGCGGCGGCCGGTCGTGCCGGCGTGCTTGCAAGTGCAACGTAGCGTTGCCAGCATCAGTGCCGGGGAGGGGACATGACGCATCGATTCCGGTTCGTGCTGCTACTGCTGTGGCTGGCCTGCGCCTGCGCGCTGGCGGGGGTGCCCGAGCGCCCGCGTTTCCGCGTGGCGGGCCCGGCGCAAGGCCTGCCATCCTCGGAAATCAAGGCGCTGGCGCGCGATGCCGACGGCTATCTTTGGATCGGCACGGTGGATGGACTGGCCCGCTTCGACGGCGTGGACATGCGGGTCTGGCGCTATGCGCCTGGAGTCGATGGCGGCTTGCCGGGCAATCACGTGCAGGCGCTGCTGGTGGACGCGGCGGACCGCGTCTGGGTGGCGGTGGAAGGCGAGGGCGTCAGCGTGCTCGACGCCAGCCGACAGCGGTTCACCCACTATCGCAAGGTCACCCATCCGTCGCTGGCCAGCGATGACGTGTGGGCGCTGGCGCGGCAGGGCGAGGCGGTCTGGCTGGGTACTTACGACGGCGGCCTGACCCGGATCGACGCCAACGGCGCGATGCGGCATTTCTCCGCGGATCGCGATGGCCTGCCCTCGGACACCATCCTGGCGCTGGCCACCGATGCCGACGGCGTGCTGTGGGTGGGCACGACCGCCGGTCTCGCCCGTCGTGGCGGTGACGGTGTGTTCGAGCGGGTGGGGTTGCCTGGTGCCGAAGGCGAGCCGATGGTGTACGCGCTGGCCATTCAGCCCGACGGGCTGTGGGTGGGCACTTCGGCCGGCATCTGGCGGCATGTGCGCGGTGGCTGGGTGCAACCGCCGTGGTCGCCGATGTTCCATCGTCCCAATGCGATGATGGCGCTGGCCACCGATCCGCGCGGCGACCGCTGGATAGGCAGCCAGCGCGGCCTGTGGCACCAGCGCGGCGATGCGCCACCAGTGCCGGTGCCGCTGGGCGGCCCGGACATCCCGCGCGCGGTCAGCGCACTGTCGACCGAGCGCGACGGTGCCCTGTGGGTGCCGCTGATGGGTCTGGGCCTGGGCTACCTGCGCTCGGACTGGCGCCAATTGGCGGAATTCCGGGGCGCCGTGGACGGCTTGCAGGGTGGGATCTACCGCGCGCTGGGCAAGGCTGGCGACGGCGGCGCCTGGCTGGGCGGGCTGGGCGGGATGGTCGAACACATGGACGCGGACGGCGTGGTCACCGCGCTGGATGAGGACGCGCTGACCCGCCTGCGCAACATCAAACTGGCGGCGATCGCCGAGGATGCGGCGCGGCGGCTGTGGGTATCGCATCGTGGTGGCCTGATCCGGATCGGCGCGGACGGTGCCATCGACGAATGGACGGCGGGCGACGCGGAGGCGCCCGCCCCATCCAGCCTGATCACCCGCCTCCTGCCCGGCGCCGACGGCAGCCTGTGGCTGGCGGCGCCCGGTGCCGGGGTGCAGCAGCGCGATACGGCTACCGGGGCGATCCTGCGGGACATACCTGCCGGCGCTGCCAGTGGGCTGGGTGATGCCGACATCGAAGACATGGCGCTGGCCCCCGGCGGCGAGCCTTGGCTCGCCACCAGCGCCGGCCTGCTGCGTTTCGATGCCGCCGGCAGGCGGTTCCAGCCGCAGCCGGGGTTGGGCAGTGAACGCGCGTTCGCGCTCGCCTTCGACGGGGCCGACACCCTGTGGGTGCAGCGCCTCGCCGGCCTGGAACGCTACCGGCGCGGCGCCGCCGGCTGGACGCAGGTGGAGCGCATCGGCGCGCGCTCCGGCATGCCGGCGGTGGCGGCGGCGGCGCTGCTGGTGGATGCCCGCGCGCGGGTCTGGGTCACCACCTCACGTGGCCTGTACCGCTGGGAACCCGCGCGCCGCAACCTGCGGCGCATCGGCACGCACGATGCCGGTGGCAGCGAGGAATACCTGGACCGCGCGGCGCTGCTGCGCGACGACGGCGTGCTGGTCGCGGCCACCGCGGATGGCGGGTTGCGGCTGGTCGACACCGGGGCCGCGGACCCCCTCCCGATGCGTCCGGTTCTGCGCATCGACGGATTCGCGGTACGCCGCGAGGGCGAATGGCAGGCCCTGCCGCCCGGCCCGGGCCTAGCGCTGCGCAGCGATGATCGCGAGTTCCGCATCCGGACGCGCCTGCTGGCCTATGACGACCCGGCCGCGAACCGCTACTGGTCGCGACTGGATGGTTTCGACCACGGGTGGGTGGCGCTGGACGGTAGCGGCGAGCGCGTCCTGACGGGGCTGGCACCCGGTCGCTACGTGCTGCGCATCCGCGGCCAGGACGCCACCGGCAACGCCGCCGCGGAGCAGCAGCTGGCCTTCACCGTGCCGCCGCCGTGGTGGCGCAGCGGCTGGGCGCTGGCGGCGTGGACGCTGCTGGCGCTGTCGCTGCTGGCCGGGGTGGCGCTGGCGTATCGCGAGCGCCTGAAGCGTCGCCATGCCTGGCAGCTGGCCGAGCACAAGCGCACGCTGGCCGAACAGGCGTCGCAGGCCAAGTCGCGCTTCCTTGCCACCCTTGGCCACGAAGTGCGCACGCCGATGACCGGCGTGCTGGGCATGGCCGAGCTGTTGCGGGGCACGCCGCTGGACACGCAGCAACGTGGCCACGTCGATGCCATTCGCCGCGCCGGCGAGCACCTGCTGCGGCTGGTCAACGACGCGCTGGACATGGCGCGCATCGAGGCCGGCAGGTTGGAGCTGGTGGACGCGGCGTTCGCGCTGAAGCCGCTGCTTGGCGAGGTGGCGGAGCTGATGGCGCCGCTGGCCGAGCGCAAGGGGCTGGTGTTCGCCGAGCACGTCGATGCCGACGCGCCGCGCGCGCTGCAGGGCGACCGTACCCGCGTGCAGCAGATCCTGCTCAACCTGATCGGCAATGCGGTCAAATTCACCGAGGCTGGGCACGTATCGCTGGAGGTGGCTGCGCTGCAGCCGCAGGGCGTGCGCTTCGTGGTCGCCGACAGCGGCCCGGGGCTCAATCCGGGGCAGCGCGAGCGGCTGTTCCGCCGCTTCGAGCAGGCCGACGGCGCGCGCACTGCGGCACGCTACGGCGGCAGCGGCCTAGGGCTGGCGATCTCGCAGGAACTGGCGGCAGCGATGGGTGGCCGCATCACGGTGGAAAGCGCGCCGGGGCAGGGCGCCCGCTTCATCGTGGAGCTGCCGTTGCCGGTGGTGGAGCCTCCGGCCGCACGCGCAGCATCGGCCCCGTCGGCATCGACCTCCGCAGGCCGCGCGCTGTTGCTGGTCGAGGACGACGCCATCGTGGCGCAAGCCATCGCCGGCCTGCTGCGGGCGCAGGGCCACGCGGTGACGCACGTCGGTCATGGCCTCGGCGCGCTGACCGAAGCGGCCACCGGTCGCTTCGATGTCGCGCTGCTGGACCTGGACCTGCCGGGGATGGATGGCCTGGCGCTGGCGCGCGCACTTCGCGCTAGCGGATTCTTGGCGCCGCTTCTGGCGGTCACCGCACGCTCCGATGCCGACGCGGAGGCGCAGGCGCGCCTGGCCGGGTTCGATGGCTTCCTGCGCAAGCCGGTGACCGGGGAGATGCTGGGGCAGGCGTTGGAGTCGCTGCTGGCGGC
Source organism: Thermomonas sp. XSG (assembly GCF_014678725.1). Taxonomy (NCBI): domain Bacteria; kingdom Pseudomonadati; phylum Pseudomonadota; class Gammaproteobacteria; order Lysobacterales; family Lysobacteraceae; genus Thermomonas; species Thermomonas sp. XSG. The sequence continues at coordinate 2,186,130 of NZ_CP061497.1, forward strand.
AGCGGTTTAGCGCGTTCGAGGTTCGCTTCGTTGTGACAGCGCACCCGGCGCGGCCGGGACAGCGCAAGTCGCTCCCCGGTACTCGCTTGGTTGCGCTGTCCCGGCCGCGCCGGGTGCTTGTCGCTACTTGCGGCTGCCTTTGTTCCGGAGGCGTCAGCGCGCGCTGTAGGCGTGCACTTCGTCCACCAGCGCGGCGACGTGGTCGGGATTCATGTCCGGCGACATGCCGTGACCGAGGTTGAAGACGTGGCCTTCCCGGCTGCCGCCGTTGCCGTCGCGGTAGCTGTCCAGCACCGCGCGTGCCTGCGCGCGCACCGCGTCGGGGCTGCCGTACAGCATCGCCGGGTCCATGTTGCCCTGCAGCGCCACCCGGCCGCCGTTGCGGCGCGCGGCGTCCTCCAGCGTCACTGTCCAGTCCACGCCGATGGCGTCCGCGCCACTGGTGAATAGCGCATCGAGGTGCGGGGCGTTGCCCTTGCCGAACAGGATCACCGGCACCCCGAGCGGCTTCAGTGCAGCGGCGATACGGGTGAGGTAGGGCAGCGAGAACTCGCGGTACATCGCCGGGCCCAGCGTGCCGCCCCAGGTGTCGAACACCTGCAGCGCCTGCGCGCCCGCCGCGTGCTGCGCGGTGAGATAGGCGATCACCGCGTCGGTGATGGTGCCCAGCAGCTTGTGCATGGCGGACGGCTCGTTCAGCGCCAGCGCCTTGACCTTGCCCCAGTCCTTGCTGCCGCCGCCTTCCACCATGTAGCAGGCCAGCGTCCACGGGCTGCCGGAGAAGCCGATCAGCGGCACGCTGCCGTCCAGCTCGTGGCGGATCAGGCTGACCGCGTCCATCACGTAGCGCAGGCTGCTGCCCATGTCAGGCACGACCAGCGCGTCGATATCGGCCACCCTGCGCAGCGGACGCTCGAACTTCGGGCCTTCGCCTTCGACGAAATACAGGCCCAGGCCCATCGCGTCGGGCACGGTGAGGATGTCGGAAAACAGGATCGCCGCGTCCAGCGGAAACCGGCGCAGCGGCTGCAGGGTGACTTCGCAGGCGATCTCGGGATTCTTGGCCATGCCCAGGAAGCTGCCGGCGGCCTTGCGGGTGGCGCGGTACTCCGGCAGGTAGCGGCCGGCCTGGCGCATCAGCCAGACGGGGGTGCAGTCCACCGGTTCGCGGCGCAGCGCGCGCAGGAAGCGATCGTTCTTCAGGGTCGTGGACAAGGGCGTTGCTCCATGGGGGTGTGCTTGCCGGTGCGCGATGCGGCGGCGGAAACGGTCATGCAGGCCGGCGCTGGCTGGCCACGGCGGCGGTCATCTCGGCGCGTCCGCGCCCTGCGCGAACACCAGCTGGAAACCTTTCCTCAGCTGCGCGTCGCGTTCCTTTTCCAGTGCCGCAAGGGCACTGGGCTGGTCGCTGTACAGGGTCTTGCGCAGGGTGCTGCGGCCACCGGTCTGGCCGGTCTCGCGCAGCAGCTCCCAGCCGCCCAGCAGGTCGGGCTGGAGCTGGAGCTGGACGAAGCGCGGGGCTTCGCGGCCATCGGGGCGTTGTTGCAGCAGCAGGCGCATGGGGCGGCATTGTAAGGTGCGGGACCGGCGCCCGCGCGTCCCGGCGCCCTGCCGGCCCCGCGGAGCGGATGCGGGCTACAACCTTCGGGAGAACGACATGCAGCGCGTGACGGGCATCGGCGGCATTTTCTTCAAGTCACCCGACCCCAAGCGCCTCGGTGCCTGGTACCGGGAGCATCTGGGCCTGGACGTCACCGACTGGGGCGGCGTGGTGTTCCAGTGGGGCGGTCCGGACAGTCCCCCGGGGATGACGCTGTGGAGCCCGTTTGCCGCGGACACCGACTACATGGCGCCCAGCATCGCGCCGTTCATGGTCAATTTCCGGGTAGCGGACCTCGACGCGCTGCTGGCCGCGCTGCGCGAGGAGGGCTGCGAGGTGCTCGACAAGCGCGAGGATTCCGAACACGGCCGGTTCGGCTGGGTGATCGACCCGGACGGCAACAAGATCGAGTTGTGGGAGCCGCCGCCGGGGCAGTGAGTCGCGGCCGTCAGCCGGCGTCGCGCAGCACCGCCAGCACCGCGGCCTCGTCCACGTCGGCAACGATCCGCGCGGCGCCGGGGCCGTCCCACAGGATGAAGCGCAGCCCGCTGGCCTGGACCTTCTTGTCCAGCCGCATCCGCGCCAGCAGCGCTTCCGGCGCCAGCCCGGCGGGCACGTCCACCGGCAGGCCGAAGCGCAGCAGCAGCGCGCGCAGCGCTTCCGCATCGGCCCAGGAGGCCAGCCCCAGCGCGGCCGACAGGCGGGTGGCCAGCAGCATGCCCACCGCCACCGCCTCGCCGTGGTTGAGGCCGTCGGCATAGCCTTGCTCGGCCTCGATCGCGTGGCCGAAGGTGTGGCCGAAGTTGAGCAGCGCGCGCGCGCCGTGTTCCAGCGGGTCGCGCGCGGTGATCGCCGCCTTGTGCGCGCAGCTGCGGGCGATCGCTTCGGCCAGTGCGGCGTCCTCGCCGGCCAGCAGGGCGGCGTGGTGCGCGTCCAGCCAAGCCAGGAAACCGGCGTCCATGATCGCGCCGTACTTGATGACTTCGGCCAGGCCGGCGCGCAGCTCGCGCGGCGGCAGCGTGCGCAGGCTGGCGGTATCGGCCAGCACCGCGCGCGGGACGTGGAAGGCGCCCACCAGGTTCTTGCCCTGCGGGATGTCCACGGCGGTCTTGCCGCCGACCGAGGAATCCACCATCGACAGCAGGGTAGTGGGCAGTTGCACGATGTCGATCCCGCGCATCCAGCAAGCGGCGGCGAAGCCGGCCAGGTCCCCGACCACCCCGCCGCCCAGCGCATACACGCAGGCGTCGCGGGTGGCGCCGAGCGCCGCCAGCGCATCGATGACGCCGGCGAAATTCGCCAGGGTCTTTTCCGCCTCGCCGGCGCGGATGACCTGACGGGCGATGTGCAGGTCCGGCCGCGCGTCGCGCAGCGCGGCTTCCACGCGGTCGGCGTACAGCGGCGCGACGTTGGCGTCGCTGACCAGCAGCGCATGCCGGCCGCGTAGCGGCTGCGCCAGCAGGTCGCCGTGATCCAGCAGGCCGGCGCCGATGTGGATGGGGTAGGGCGCGGCGGCAGCGACGGTCAGCGTCTGCAGGGGCGTATTCATGCCGGTGGTGGCTCCGAAGTCGTCGAGTCGCCCGGCCAGCGCCGCGGCTGCGGCTTCCGGCGCAAGGTTGGCCGCGTCGAACAGCAGGTGCGCCGCGGCACGGTACAGCGGCTCGCGCTGCGCCTGCAGCTGCGCCAGCCGCGGCGCGCGGTCCCCTGCCTGCAGCAGCGGGCGGGTGGCGTCGTCCTGCAGGCGCGCCAGCTGGGTGGCGGCATCGACCTGCAGGTAGACGACGATGCCGGCAGCGCGCATCGCCGCGCGGTTGGCCTGCGCCAGCACGGCGCCGCCGCCGGTGGCGATGACGGCGGCCGGCTCGGCCAGCACCGTTGCCAGCACGCGCGCCTCATGGACGCGGAAGCCGGTCTCGCCTTCCGCCTCGAACAGCGCGGCGATGCTGCAGCCGGCCTCGGCCTCGATGCGTGCGTCCACGTCCACGAACGGCCGCTGCAGCCGCGCGGCCAGCGCACGGCCCAGCGTGCTCTTGCCGGCACCCATCGGGCCGACCAGGACGAGGTGTTCGCGGTTTTGCATCGCAGCATGCTAACAGCGCCGACCGGCGCGCCCATGACTGCGCGGATTTAACGCATGCGCGGCGAAGCTGCGGCACCGGCAATCCGCCGGGACGCCACCGGAGAGCCGCCATGTCCGTCGCCAAGGTCATCGAACTCAACGCCTCGTCCACCACCAGCATGGAGGATGCGGTGAAGCATGGGCTGAAGAAGTGCGCCGAATCGGTCAAGAACATCAAGGGCGCCTGGGTCAACGAGATCAAGGTGGTCACCGACGAGGGGGGCAACGTGCAGGAATGGCGGGTCAACCTGCGGGTCAGCTTCGTCGTCGAGTAGGCGTGCGCGCGGCGCCCATGCGCGCGACAATGCGCGCATGCCTACCGTGCCCGACGACATCCTTGCCACCTTCCAGGCCCTCTTCGACGAGGCCGCCGCTGCCGGCGAACCCGACCGCACCGCGATGACGGTGGCCACGGTCGGCGAAGGCGGACGGCCGTCCGCGCGCGTCGTCCTGCTCAAGGCGTTCGATGCCGACGGCTTCGTCTTCTACAGCCACCTCGACGGCCGCAAGGGCCGCGAGCTGCAGGCCAATCCGCAGGCGGCGCTGCTGTTCCACTGGCCGCGCGTGCGCAACGGCGTGCAGGTGCGGATCGAGGGCGACGTGGAACTGGTGACCGAGGCCGAAGCCGACGCCTATTTCGCCACCCGGCCGCGGGTCAGCCAGCTGGGCGCCTGGGCGTCGCACCAGTCCGAAACGCTGGATGCGCGGGACACCTTCGAGGCTCGCCTGGCGCAGTACGAGGCCGAGTTCGAAGGCCGCGAAGTGCCGCGTCCGCCGCGCTGGACCGGGTTCCGGGTGGTGCCGCGCGCGCTGGAGTTCTGGTACGCCGCCACCTTCCGCCTGCACGAGCGCTGGCTGCACGAACGCGATGCGGACGGCGCGTGGTCGAAGCGGATGCTGTATCCGTGAGTCGCCCTGCGGTGGGCCCGCGGCGCATCGTCTGCCTCACCGAAGAGCCCACCGAAGTCCTGTACGCGCTGGGCGAGCAGGACCGCATCGTCGGCATCAGCGGCTTCACCGTGCGGCCAGCGCAGGCGCGCCGCGAGAAGCCCAAGGTCAGCGCCTTCACCAGCGCGAAGATCGGCGAGATCCTCAAGCTGCAGCCGGACTTCGTGGTCGGCTTCTCCGACATCCAGGCCGACATCGCCCGCGAGCTGGTCAAGGCCGGGGTGGAGGTGTGGATTTCCAATCATCGCAGCGTCGACGGGATCCTCGACTACATCCGCCGGCTGGGCGCGATGGTTGGTGCCGGCGAGCGCGCAGGCGCTTGGGCAGGGGAACTGCGGCGCGGGCTGGATGCGATCGAGGCGCAGGCCGCGACGCTGCCGCGCCGGCCGAAGGTGTATTTCGAGGAATGGGACGAGCCGCCGATCACCGGTATCCGCTGGGTGGCCGAGCTGGTGCGCATCGCCGGCGGCGACGACATCTTCCCCGAACGCGCCGTCGAGCCGCTGGCCAAGGCCCGCATCCTGGAGGATGCCGGCGAAGTGGTGCGGCGCGCGCCGGACATCATCCTGGGATCGTGGTGCGGCAAGAAGTTCCGCCCCGACCGGGTGGCAGCGCGCCCCGGCTGGAACGACATTCCGGCGGTGCGCGACGGCGAGCTGCATGAGGTCAAGTCGCCGATCATTCTGCAGCCGGGGCCGGCCGCATTGACCGACGGGGTGGCACGGATCGCCGCCATCGTGCAGGCGTGGGGCGCGCGCCAGGCGCGTTGAGCCGCCCGTGCCTCAGCGCGGATACAGCTCCGCAGTCGTGTTCATCTCCACGCGGGCGCCGCCGCGGCTTGCAGTGACGTGGAACTGCACGCTGGCCGGCGGTCGGGCCGGGAACACGCCGACGTAATCCACCAGGGTGCCGACCTCGATCCGCTGCAACTCCAGCGGCCTGGGCGGGTCGGGCAGCACGCTGGCGGTGGCGGTCAGCTGCAGGTCGCCGGGCGGCAGGGCGTTGCCGTCGGCATCGCGGAGGGTGACCAGCAGCAGCGCGCCGTCGTGACTTGGATCGAAACCGTAGCGGGCGGCCATTGCCTGGTCCAGGTTGGCGATGGCCACGGACGATGCCTGCAGGGTCGCACCGCCGACCGTCGCGGTGACGGCGGTGGTGTTGGCCAGGGTGGCAGGCGCGGGGGCCGGATCGCCGCGCCCGCAGGCGGTCAGCAGGGCGGCGGGGAGCAGCAGGGACAACAGGACGGTTGGCAGGCGCATGACGGATCTCAGTCGTTGGCGGCGGACAGCGCTGCGCCGCGGACGCGCGCAGCATGGATGGCGGCGGCGACCAGCGTGCGGAAGCCGCCGGCCTCGAAGGTGTCGATGGCAGCCTGGGTGGTCCCGCCGGGCGAGGTCACCCGGCGGCGCAGCTCGGCCGCGTCGACATCGGATTCGGTCAGCATGCGCGCCGCGCCCAGCACGGTCTGCAAGGCCAGTGCGCGGGCCGCTTCGGCGGGCAGCCCTTCCTCCACGCCGGCGGCAACCATCGCCTCGGCCAGCAGGAACACATAGGCCGGGCCGCTGCCGGATACCGCGGTCACCGCGTCCATCCGCGCTTCGTCCTTGATCCAGACGGTGGTGCCGGCGGCGGACAGCAGCGTTTCCGCGAAGTGCCGGCTGGTGGCGTCCACCGCCGCATTGGCGTACAGCCCGGTGGCGCCGGCGCCGAGCAGGGCCGGGGTGTTCGGCATCGTGCGCACTACCGGCAGCCCGGTATCGCCCAGCCAGTGCGCGATCTGCACGGTGGTGATGCCGGCGGCAATCGACACCAGCAGCGGCCGCGCCGCCTGCGCCTGCCCGGCCAGGGCTTCGCAGACTTCGCGCAGCACCTGCGGTTTGGTTGCCAGCACCCAGGTGTCGGCGCCTGCAACCGCGTCCGCGCCGGTCTCGAACACCGCCACGCCGAAGTCGGCCTGCAGCGCGTCGCGCAGGGCGGGTACCGGTTCGGCCACCCGGATGGAGCGGGGAGCGTGGCCCCGTGCCACCAGCCCGCCGATCAGGCTGCGCGCCATGTTGCCGCCACCGATGAAGGCGATATCGCCGTTGTTCATGCCTGGACTCCTGTTCCGTGGGCTAGCGCCCGTTGTCATCTGTGCGGCCGCATGGGGCCGCGGTGCGCGCGCGTCACCCCGTCTGCCTGGCTTCCCGCGCGCCGAACAGCGCGCTGCCGATGCGCACCATGGTGGCGCCTTCCTCGATCGCCTCGACATAGTCTTCGCTCATCCCCATCGACAGCATGTCGAGCCCGGGATGGCGCGCGGCGGTGGCGTCGAACAGCGCCGACATCGCGCGGAAGGCGGCGCGCCGGCGCGCCATGTCGGGTTCGGGCGCGGGGATCGCCATCAAGCCGCGCAGGCGCAGTGCCGGCTGCGCGGCGATGGCGGCGGCCAGCGACTCCACTTCCTCCGGGCGGCATCCGTGCTTGCCGGCCTCGTCGTCGATGTTGACCTGGATGAGCACGTTGAGCGGCGGCAACCCCGCGGGGCGGTGCCTGGCCAGCGCCTCCACCAGCTTGGCGCGGTCCACCGTCTGCACCCAGTCGAAGGCGCGCGCGGCGGCATCGGCCTTGTTGGACTGCAGGTGGCCGATCAGGTGCCACTCCAAGTCCAGGCCGCGCAGCGCCTCGATCTTGGGCAGCGCTTCCTGCACGTAGTTCTCGCCGAAGGCGCGCTGCCCGGCCGCCGCCATCGCGGCGACGGCATCGGCGTCGCGGGTCTTGGATACCGCCAGCAGCCGCGGCGCTGGCCTGTCGGGCAGCCGGGTCGCGTTCTCGATCATGGACAGGGCCGCCCGCAGCGCGGAGGCGGCGGGGACGGTGGCGGGCAGGGTCGGCTGCGGCACGGTGGTTGTACGCTGGCGTCGGTGGCGCTCATACTGCCTGCGGGGTGCGGCCGGTGCCAACCACCGGGTCGTCGCAGCGGGTTTTCATTCAAACGATTAGGCGCAAGGGGAACGCATGGATATCGCCGAACTGTTGGCATTCTCGGTCAAGAACAAGGCCTCGGACCTGCACCTGTCCGCGGGTCTGCCGCCGATGATCCGCGTCGACGGTGACGTCCGCCGGATCAACATCCCGGCACTGGACCACAAACAGGTGCACGCGCTGGTCTACGACATCATGTCGGACAAGCAGCGTCGCGACTTCGAGGAATTCCTCGAAGTCGACTTCAGCTTCGAGATCCCCGGCCTGGCCCGCTTCCGCGTCAACGCGTTCAACCAGAACCGCGGCGCCGGCGCGGTCTTCCGCACCATTCCCTCGGAGGTGCTGACGCTCGAAGACCTGGGCTGCCCGCGCATCTTCAAGGAACTGATCGAGCAGCCGCAGGGCCTGATCCTGGTGACCGGGCCGACCGGCTCGGGCAAGTCGACCACGCTGGCGGCGATGATCGACCACATCAACAAGAGCGAGTACAGCCACATCCTCTCGGTCGAAGACCCGATCGAGTTCGTGCACACCTCGCAGAAGTGCCTGATCAACCAGCGTGAAGTGCACCGCGACACCCACGGCTTCAACGAGGCGCTGCGCAGCGCGCTGCGCGAGGATCCGGACATCATCCTGGTCGGCGAGTTGCGCGACCTCGAGACCATCCGCCTGGCGCTGACTGCGGCGGAAACCGGCCACCTGGTGTTCGCCACCCTGCACACCAGCTCCGCGGCCAAGACCATCGACCGCATCATCGACGTGTTCCCCGCCGGCGAGAAGCCGATGGTCCGCTCGATGCTCTCCGAATCGCTGCGCGCGGTGATCGCGCAGGCGCTGCTGAAGAAGGTCGGCGGCGGCCGCACCGCAGCGTGGGAGATCATGGTCGGCACCCCGGCCATCCGCAACCTGATCCGCGAGGACAAGGTGGCGCAGATGTATTCCTCCATCCAGACCGGCCAGGGCCAGGGCATGCAGACGCTCGACCAGCACCTGCAGGAACTGGTCAAGCGCGGCATGGTCAGCCGCCAGCAGGCCCGCGAGTACGCCAAGGACAAACGTCTGTTCGAATAACCGCCGGTTCGCCGGGCCGGCGCGCCAACGACATCGGAGCATCCAGGATGAGCAGCATCGATTTCACCTCGTTCCTCAAGCTGATGGCGCACCAGAAGGCGTCGGACCTGTTCATCACCGCCGGCATGCCGCCGTCAATGAAGGTCCACGGCAAGATCAGCCCGATCACCCAGAACCCGCTCACGCCGCAGCAGTCGCGCGACCTGGTGCTGAACGTGATGTCGCCCTCGCAGCGCGAGGAGTTCGAGAAGACCCACGAGTGCAACTTCGCCATCGGCGTGGCCGGCGTGGGCCGTTTCCGTGTGAGCTGCTTCTATCAGCGCAACCAGGTCGGCATGGTGCTGCGCCGCATCGAGACGCGCATCCCGACGGTGGAGGAGCTCAGCCTGCCGCCGATCGTCAAGACGCTGGCGATGACGAAGCGCGGGATCATCATCTTCGTCGGCGCCACCGGCACGGGTAAATCGACCTCGCTGGCGGCGATGATCGGCTACCGCAACGCGAACTCCACCGGCCACATCATCACCATCGAGGACCCGATCGAGTTCGTGCACAAGCACGACGGCTGCATCATCACCCAGCGCGAGGTCGGCATCGACACCGACAGCTGGGACAACGCGCTGAAGAACACCCTGCGCCAGGCGCCGGACGTGATCATGATCGGCGAGGTGCGTACCCGCGAAGGTATGGATCACGCCATCGCCTTCGCCGAAACCGGCCACCTTGTGCTGTGCACGCTGCACGCCAACAACGCCAACCAGGCGATGGACCGCATCATCAACTTCTTCCCCGAGGACCGCCGCAGCCAGCTGCTGATGGACCTGTCGCTGAACCTGAAGGGCGTGGTCGCGCAGCAGCTGATCCCGACCCCGGATGGCAAGGCCCGGCGGGTGGCGATGGAAGTCCTGCTGGGTACCCCGCTGGTGCAGGACTACATCCGCGACGGCGAGATCCACAAGCTCAAGGAAGTGATGAAGGAATCGGTCCAGCTGGGCATGAAGACCTTCGACCAGAGCCTGTTCGAGCTCTACCAGGCCGGCGAGATCAGCTACGAGGATGCGCTGCGCTACGCCGACTCGGCCAACGAGGTGCGCCTGCGCATCAAGCTGGCGCAGGGCGGCGATGCCCGCACCCTCTCGCAGGGGCTGGATGGCGTGGAGATCGCCGAGGCGCGCTGACCGTCCCGGCCGGCGGCACGCCCGCCACGCTAGAATGCGCGGCATGGATGAGCACGGCGAACGCTTCGGCAACCACCTGCTGATCGCGCTGCCGTCGCTGCGCGATCCGTACTTCGACCGCAGCGTCACCCTGATCTGCCAGCACGACGGCGACGGGGCGATGGGGGTGATGGTGAACCGTCCCTCCGAGTACACCCTGGGCGAGGTGTTCCGGCAGATGGGCATCGCCAGCGAGGATGCGGCACTGCAGGCCCAGGTGGTGCTGTCCGGCGGCCCGGTGCATCCGGAGCGCGGCTTCGTCCTGCACGATGGCGATCACGCCTTCGATTCCAGCCTGGAAGTCGCCGATGGCCTGTACCTGACCACCTCGCGCGACGTGCTGGAAGCGATGGCGCGCGGCGACGGCCCGCCGCAGGCGCTGGTGGCGCTGGGTTGCGCCGGCTGGGGCGAAGGCCAGCTGGAGCAGGAACTGGTCGACGACAGCTGGCTGCTGGTGCCCAACCGGACCGATGTGCTGTTCCAGCTGCCGATCGCGCAGCGCTGGCAGGCCGCGGCAGGGAGCATCGGCATCGATCTGCTCAACCACGCCAGCCACAGCGGACACGCATGAGCGAAGCCGCCGCCGCGCCGCAGATCCGTTCCGACGGCACCGTGCTGGGCTTCGACGTGGGCATGCGCCGGATCGGGGTGGCGGTGGGCAACGCCATGACCGGCGGCGCGCGCGCGGTGGCGGTGGTGGACGTGCGCGATGCCGGCCCCGAGTGGGCGCAGGTGGAGCGGCTGCTGCGCGAGTGGCGGCCCGATGGCCTGGTGGTCGGCGATCCGATGACCCTGGACGGCGGCGACCAGCCGATCCGCAGCGCCGCCCGCGCGTTCGCGCGCGAACTCCGCCAGCGCACGCATTTGCCAGTGGTGATGATCGACGAACGCAACAGCTCGCAGGAGGCGGCGCGCCGCTTCGCCGCCGCGCGCGCCGAGGGCCGCCGCAAGCGCCGCGATGCCGAGGTGCTGGACGCCGTGGCGGCGGCGGTCATCGTCGAACGCTGGCTGTCCTCGCCGCGCGATGCGCAGCTGGTGGACTGATCCTTCCCTTGTCACCCACTTCCGGATCCGCATGAACCCGCATAACGACGCCGACGGCCGCCTCCGCTACCTGCTGGACCTGGAGCGCCTGCCGCCTGCGCAGCTGGATGCGCTGCTGCGCCGCGCCCAGGCCTTCGTCGACGGTGCGCAGGCGCCTGCCGCGCTGGCCGGCGTGGCCGTGTGCACGCTGTTCTTCGAACCTTCCACGCGCACCCGCCTGAGCTTCCAGCTGGCGGCGCAGCGGCTGGGCGCGCACATCCTCAACTTCGATGCCTCCACCTCGTCGGCCACCAAGGGCGAGACCGACCTCGATACCTTCCGCACCATCCAGGCGATGGGCGTGCGCGGCTTCGTGGTACGGCACAAGGCCGATGGCGCGGTAGCCACGCTGGCGGTGGCGGCCAATCCCGGCGTGGCGTTGCTCAATGCCGGCGATGGCCGCAGCCACCACCCCACGCAGGGCCTGCTGGACATGCTGACCCTGCGCCAGGCGAAGGGCGAGGACTTCTCGAAGCTGAAGGTGGTGATCGTCGGCGACGTCAAGCACTCGCGGGTCGCGCGCAGCGACCTGCATGCGCTGCGGGCGCTGGGATGCGGCGAGATCCGCGTGTGCGGACCGAAGTCGCTGCTGCCGGACGACGACACCCTGCACGGCTGCATCGTCAGCCACGACCTGGACGCCGCGTTGGACGGCGTGGACGCGGCGATGATGCTGCGCCTGCAGCGCGAGCGCATGGCCGAGGGCCTGGTCGATTCGCTGGACGACTACCACCGCGATTACGGCCTGACCGGGGCCCGCCTGCGCCGCGCCGCGCCGGATGCCATCGTCATGCATCCCGGCCCGATGAACCGCGGCGTGGAGATCAGCGACGCGGTGGCCGACGGCCCGCACTCGCGCGTGCTGGTGCAGGTCGGTAACGGCGTGGCGGTACGGATGGCGGCGCTGGAGGCGCTGCTGGCCGGCTGAATCAGCCTTCCGCCGCGTCCGCCGCCTGCAACTTGCGCTCCAGTTCGGCGCGGTGCGCGCGCACGAAGTCCAGGTGCTGTGGCGCCAGTTCGGCCGGCAGGTCCTTGAGCAGGCCGGCTTCCTGCGCGCCCAGCGCCATCAGCGTGGCCACCAGCGCCTCGCTGGTCTGCGCGTATTCGCGCGTGGTCATGCCGCCGCGGGCGATCGCCTCGCGCAGTGCGGGCGTGCTTTCGAGGCGCGCGATGTAGGCGGCGGTGTCCTCGGTCGACGCGTTCATCGCGCTGTCCAGCGTGCTGTCCGCCCGCTCTGCCGCCGCCAGCTGGCGGGTGGCCGCCAGGAACCGGTCCACTCGGGCCATATCGAGCTCGAACCCGTCGGTGCGGGCCGCGGCGGTCGCGGCTGGCGCCGTTGCTGAGGCAGGCGCGGCAGCGGTAGCGGCAGGCGCGTCCTGTCCGGCGCAGGCGGACAAGGCGATGGCAAGGGCGAGCGACAGGGAAAGGCGTGAGGGCATGAAAGCGGCATCTGTGGTGGAAGAGGGGCCGCGATCATGCGGGCACGCTGCCTCCACCTCAATGCCACGGATTTGGCCGCGGATCCGGCCAGTGCCTCAGCGCAGCAGCACCACGGTCGCCAGGCCGAGGAAGGTGAAAAAGCCCATCACGTCGGTGACGGTGGTGAGGAAGATGCTGCTGGCCAGCGCGGGGTCGTAGCCGGCGCGCTTCAGCGTCACCGGCACCAGCACGCCGGCCACTGCGGCGAACACCAGATTGCAGGTCAGCGCGACGAAGATCACCAGCGACAGCCCCACGCTGTGGAACCACGCCAGCACGATCAGCCCCAGCACCGCGCCCAGCACCAGCCCGTTGAGCAGCGCCACGCGGGCTTCCTTCCACAGCAGCGGCTTGATGTTGGACGCGCCCACCTGGCCCAGCGCCAGGCCGCGCACCATCAGCGCCAGCACCTGGGTGCCGGCGTTGCCGCCCATGCCTGCGACGATCGGCATCAGCACCGCCAGCGCCACCAGCTTGTCGATGGTTGCCTCGAACTGGCCGACCACGCTGGCGGCCAGGAAGGCGGTGCACAGGTTGATCGACAGCCATACCAGCCGCCGCCGCATCGCGCGCCAGACCGGGCTGAACAGGTCCTCGTCCTCGTCCAGGCCGGCCGCAGACAGCACCTGGTGCTCGGCCTGCTCGCGGATGATGTCGACCACGTCGTCGATGGTGATGCGGCCCAGCAGGATGTTGTTGTCATCCACCACCGGCGCGGAGATCCAGTCGTGGTCGGAGAACTGCCGCGCCACTTCGCTTGAGGTCTCGTTGACGTCGATGGCCGGCTGCTCGTCGTCCAGCAGCTGGTTGATCGGTGTGCCGGCCTCGTGGGTCAGCAGCGCCTGCAGGGCGATCCGGCCGAGGTACTGGTGGCGCTTGCTGACCACGTACAGGTGGTCGGTGTGGTCGGGCAGCTCGCCGCGCAGGCGCAGGTAGCGCAGCACCACGTCGATGGTGGTGTCGGCGCGCACCGTCACCACGTCGGGGTTCATCAGGCGGCCGGCGCTGTCCTCGTCGTAGGACAGCACCTGCTCCAGGCGCTCGCGGTTCTCGCGGTCCATCGACTTCAGGACTTCGTCGATCACCGTATCCGGCAGGTCTTCGACCAGGTCGGCCAGGTCGTCGATGTCGAGGCCTTCGGCGGCGGCGACCAGCTCGTCCTGGTCCATGTCGGCGATCAGGCCTTCGCGCACCTCGTCGCCGACGTGCACCAGTACCTCGCCGTCGTCCTCGGGATCCACCAGCCCCCACACCACGGTGCGCTTGCCCGGTGGCAGCGATTCCAGCAGGTTGCCGATCTCGGCCGGCGACAGGGTGTTGACCAGCCGCCGCACCGGGCCCAGCCGGCCGCTGTCCAGCGCGTCGCTGAGCAGGCGCAGCTGGCGCGCGGTCTTGTCGTGGCGGATGGGTTCGGCCATGCGCGGCGTCCGGTGGCGGGGTGGGCCGCGACCGGGGCATCGACGGGATGCCCTGCCAGCCGCAGCGGATCAGGCGTTCATAGTGCGGGCATTATCGCCCGTCGCGGTGGCGGTGCCCACCCCAAACCGGCCGCGGATGCGAGGGATGTGCGTGCGCACCCGCGCGGGCGGCGCTCAACCGGCCGGGTTTGCCTGCAGCCAGCGCTCGATGCCGTCGCGGTTGCGCGCGCGCAGCAGTGCCGGCGCGGCCGCACGCAGGCGGCCGAGATCGCAGGCCCGGATGGTGCGGCGCACTTCCAGCAGCGTGGCCGGGTGCAGGCTCAGCTCGGTCAGGCCCAGCGCCAGCAGCAGCGGCACGAACGCGGGATCGGCGGCGATCTCGCCGCAGACCGTGACCGGCTTGCCGCGGCGCTGGCCGGTCCGCACCACGTCGCGCAGCACCCGCAGCACCGCCGGATGCAGTGGCGAGTACAGGCCGTCCAGCGCTTCGTTGGTGCGGTCCGCGGCGAGCAGGTACTGCACCAGGTCATTGGTGCCGATGGAGAGGAAGTCGCACAGGCCGACGAAGGTGGGCAGCGCCAGCGCCGCCGACGGCACCTCGACCATCGCCCCCAAGGGGATCTGCGTCGCGGTTTCGCGGCCTTCGGCGTACAGCTCGCGCAGCACGTCGTCCAGCGCGTGGCGGACCGCGCGCACCTCCTCGCCGCCGCTGACCATCGGCACCAGCACCCGCAGCGGGCCGTAGCCGGAGGCGCGGGCGATGGCGCGCAGCTGGGTGCGCAGCAGCCCGCTGCGCGCCAGCGACAGGCGTACGCCGCGCAGGCCCAACGCCGGGTTGGGCTCGTCGCGCAGGGCCAGGCCGGTCTTGTCGGCCTTGTCGGCACCGAGGTCGAGGGTGCGGATGGTGACGGTGCGGCCGGTCATTGCCAGCACCGCGTCGCGATAGGCGCGGAACTGCGCCTCCTCGTCGGGCAGTTCGCTGCTGCCGAGGAACAGGAACTCGGTGCGGTACAGCCCGACCCCGGCGGCGCCCAGCGCGTGCGCCTCGGTGACGTCGTTGCGCGATTCCGCGTTGGCCCACAGCTTGATGTCGACGCCGTCCAGGGTGCGGGTGGGCTCGCGGCGCAGGCGGTTGAGCTGGCGGCGCTCGCGCTTGACCTCGGCGACGCGGCGGTGGTGGCCGCGCAGGTCGGCCGCATCGGGTTCCAGCACCACCAGGCCGCTGCCGCCGTCGATCGCCAGCACGTCGCCGTCGTTGATCTTCTGCAGCGCCTGCGCGGCGCCCACCACCAGCGGCAGGTGCAGGCTGCGCGCCAGGATCGCGCTGTGCGAGAGCGGACTGCCGCCGGCGGTGATGACGCCGACCACGCCCTGCGCCTGCAGTTCCGCCAGTTCCGCGGGCGCCACGGTGTCGGTGACCAGGATTTCGCCGGAAGCCCCCTGCAGCGCCGCGCGTTGGCTGTGCAGGGCGGCATGCAGGCGGCCGATCACCTGGTCGATGTCGTCGATGCGGCTGCGCAGGTAGGGGTCGTCCATGCCCTCGAAGACCGCGGCGATGCGGTTGCGCTGGAGGCGCAGGGCGTAGTCGGCGGTGTACAGCCCGGTACGGATCAGCGCATCGATGCCCGACAGCAGTTCGGGATCGTCCAGCAGCAGCGCGTGCAGGTCGAGGAATTCGCCGATTTCCTGCGCCAGCGCGCCGTGCAGGCGCTCGCGCAGGCCACGCATCTCGGTGCGTACTGTGGCCACCGCGTCATGGAAGCGCGCAAGCTCAGGCTCCACCTCTTCCGGGGTGATGCGTGCCTCGTCGATGTCCAGCGCATGCGGCAGGCGCACGCGGGCCCGTCCAAGCGCGCTGCCGCGGGCGGCGGCGGTGCCGGACAGGATCTGGCGCATCAGCTGTCCTCGTCGAAGCGGCGCTCGAACAGCGCCGTCACCGCATCGGCTGCGGCCTGTTCGTCCTCGCCGTCGACGCGTAGCACGACCTCGGCGCCGGGGCCGGCGGCGAGCAGCATGACGCCCATGATGCTCTTGGCGTTGACCTCGCGGCCGCGCGCTTCCAGCGTGGCCTGGCAGCGGAAGCCGGACAACAGTTGCACCAGCTTGGCGGTGGCGCGTGCATGCAGGCCAAGGCGGTTGGTGATGGTCAGTTCGCGGCGGATCACGCGCGTGCTCCGCGGCGGGGGGAGGGGGGATCAGGCATCATCGATGATGGCTCCATTGCGCGAACCGGCGGCGGCCACCGACGGCAGATCGTCCAGATCCAGCTCCGCGTAGTTCATCACCCGCAGCAGCATCGGCAGGCTCAGCGCCGACACCCGCCGAACCGGCGTGCCGATCCGCGCCAGCTTGGCGGCGATATTGGCCGGGGTGGCACCGTACAGGTCGGTCAGCACCAGCACCCCGTGGCCGCCGTCGACCCGGCGCATCGCCGCGCTGGCCAATGGCAGCATCGCGTCGGGGTCGGCATCGAACGGCACCTCGAAGGCCTCGCAGGCCAACGGCAGATTGCGCAGCAGGCGCGTGGCCACGGCCAGCAGCGCGCTGCCGACGCCTTCATGGGTGACGAGGAGGATGCCGACGGACATCCCGCAAACTTAACAGACGCGGGCAATGCCGCGAAAGCGGGGGCGTCATCCGTCCTGTCCCCGTAGGAGCACCGCAGGGGCGCGATGCTCTTGGCGCGATCCGGCAAGCGCGGTCGCGCCCGTCCCGTGCTCCTACAACCGTGGCGGTCAGTCCAGCTCGCGGTGGTGTACCGCCACCTCCGCCCAGCCGCTTTCGCGGCAGTGGCGGGCCAGCCGCTCGGCGAGGTACACCGAGCGATGGCGGCCGCCGCTGCAGCCGAACGCGATGGTGGCGTAGCTGCGGGTTTCCGAACGCAGCTTCGGCAGCCAGCTGTCGAGGAAGGCCTGCACCTGGCCGGCGTAGGCGATCACGTCGGGCTCGGCGTCGAGATGTTCGCGCACCTCCGGGTCGCGCCCGGACAGCGGCCGCAGGCGCGCATCCCAGTGCGGATTGGGCAGCACCCGCGCGTCGAACACGAAGTCGGCATCGGGCGGCACCCCGTGGCGGTAGGCGAATGACTGGAACAGCAGCGACAGCCCGGTGCCGGACAGGCCGAACTCGGCCAGCACGCGGCGGCGCATCTGGTGGACGTTCAGCTCGCTGGTGTCGATGCGGATGTCGGCGATCTGGCGCAGCGGCTTGAGCGCCTGCCGGTCCAGCGAGATCGCGTCCGCCAGCACCAGCCCGAGGTGGCTGAGCGGGTGGCGGCGCCGGGTATCCGCATAGCGGCGCAGGATCACCTCGTCGCGTGCCTCGAGGTAGAGCAGGCGCGGATTGGCGCCCAGCGCACCGAGCCGCGACAGCACGGTCGGGACGTCGGCAAGGTCGCTGAGGCTGCGCGCGTCGATGACCACCGCGATCTTGGATGGCGCCGATTCGCCGTTCTGCAGCAGGCGGACGAATTCCGGCAGCAATTCCGCCGGGAGGTTGTCCACGCAGTAATAGCCAAGGTCTTCCAGCGTGTGCAGCGCGCCGGACTTGCCGGAACCGGACATGCCGCTGACGATCAGCATGGTGGGCACTTCGCGGCCGTTCATTGCGCGGCGTGCTCGAGGAAATGGCTGTGCCGGGCCATGAACGCGGCTGCAGGGTCGATACCCTTGCTGCGCAGGATATGCATGCGGGTGGCGGCCTCGGTGAGCACCGCCAGGTTGCGGCCGGCCATCACCGGGATGGTGATCATCGGCACGTCGAGGTCCAGCACGCGGCGGGTGCCGAGGTCGCCGGTCAGCCGTTCCATCCCGCCGGTGCTGGACTCCAGCGACGGCTTGCTGAGGTGGACGATCAGGCGCAGGTACTTGTTCCGCTTGACCGCGGTGTCGCCGAACATCTGCCGGATGTTGAGCACGCCCAGGCCGCGCAACTCCAGCATGTCCTGCAGCAGCTCGGGGCAGGCGCCGTCCAGCACGTCGGGGGCGATCTGGGTGAATTCAGGCGCGTCGTCGGCGACCAGGCGGTGGCCGCGGGTGACCAGTTCCAGCGCCAGCTCGCTCTTGCCGGAGCCCGATTCGCCGGTGATCAGCACGCCGATGGAGTAGATCTCCATGAACACGCCGTGCAGGGTGACCCGCGGCGCCAGCGTGCGCGCCAGGATGTACTGCAGGTGGTTGAGCAGTTCATGGCCGCGGCGCGGCGACACCCACAGGGGGGTGTCGGATTCCTCCGCGGCGATGCGCAGGTCTTCCGGGCACGACTGGCTCTTGCTGATGACCAGCGCCAGCGGGCGGAAGTCGATGATCTTGTGGATTGTCTCCCAGCGCTGGCGGGCGTCCAGCCCGTCCAGCCATTCCAGTTCCTCGGTGCCGAGGATCTGCACCTTGTTGGGGTAGATGGCGTTGAGGTAGCCCGCCAGCGAGGGCCGGCGGGCTACCGTGTCCACCGCTTCCAGCACGCGCTGGCCGCCGGTTTCCTGCCCGGCCACCCAGCGCAGCGACAGCCGCTCCTGCTGGTTGGCGAACAGCTCGGCGGCGGTGATGCGGGCGGCGCTCATGCGGTGCGGGGGGAGCGGAGGAGGGTCATCGGCGCGGGCTCAGTCGACCGTGCCCATGCGTGCCAGCCCTTCGCCGCGGCGCTGCTCGACCTGCTTTTCCTTGTGCTTGATCAGCTGCCGGTCCAGCTTGTCCACCAGCAGGTCGATCGCCGCGTACATATCCTGGCCCAGGGCATCGGCGTGCAGCTTGCGGCCGGCCAGGGTGACGTTGGCCTCGGCCTTGTGGTCCGGCTTTTCCAGCCCGAGCTGGACGCGGATCTCGCAGTCGCCTTCGAAATGCCGGCCGAGCCGCTCGAAGCGGGTCTCCACGTAGCTGCGCAGGGCGGGCGTGACGTCCATCTGCTGGCCGTAGGTTTCGATCTGCATCTTGACCTCCTTTTGCTGTGGCCGCCGGCAGGGTGCCTGCGGCCGGGGTGACGCACCGGCTCAGCCGATGCGCATACGCTCGTGCGATGCCGGGATCTGCAGGGCTTCGCGGTACTTCGCCACCGTCCGCCTTGCCACCGGCACACCTTCCGCCTTCAACGTATCGGCAAGCCGTGCATCCGACAAGGGCTTGCGCGGGTTCTCCCCCGCCACCAGCTGGCGGATGCGGTTCTGGATCGCGGTGCTGGACGCGCTGCCGCCGTCGTCGGTGCCGATGCCGGAAGCGAAGAAGTCGCGCAGCGCCAGCGTCCCGCGCGGCGTGCGCACGTATTTGCGGGCGATCGCGCGTGACACCGTGGACTCGTGCAGGCCCAGATCCGCGGCCACGCTGCGCAGGGTCAGCGGACGCAGCGCCTGCGGACCGAATTCGAGGAACGCGGCCTGTTCGCGCACGAGGCAGCGCACCACCCGCAGGAGGGTGTCGGCGCGCGCCTCGAGGCCCTTCAGCAGCCAGCGCGCTTCCTGCAGGTGACCCCGCAGGTAGTCGGCGTCGCAGCTGCTGGCGTGCCGGATCATCTGCTGGTAGTCGCGCTGGATCGTCACCCGGGGCAGTGCGCCGCCCGCCAGCGCCACCTGCCACAGGCCCTGCTGGCGCCATACCACGCAATCGGGGCGGATGTAGCTGCCGGCGGGCAGTGCGCCGTGCTGGGCGCCGGGGCGCGGATCCAGCGTTCGCAACAGCTGCACCGCGGCCTCTGCCGCTGCCGGGGGACAGCCGAGCAGGGCGCTGACACCATCGATGCCTAGTTTTGGCAGCTGCGGCAGCGGGCCAGCCGCGATCGACAGCGCCAGCGCGCGCGCGGGCGTGTCCGCCGGCAGCGCCTGCAGTTGCAGGCAAAGGCACTCGCCCAGGTCGCGCGCGCCCACGCCGACCGGGTCGAACTGCTGGATGCGGTGCAGCACCGGCAGCATTTCCGCGGGCGTGGCGTCGATGTCCGCGCGCAGGCTGGCAGCCAGTGTGGCCAGGTCCTCGCGCAGGTAGCCGTCATCGTCGATGGCATCGATCAGGGCGATGCCGATGCGGGTGTCGCGCGGACTGAAGTGGCCCAGATGCAGCTGCCACAGCAGGTGGTCCTGCAAAGACTCCTCGGTATCGGGCTGCTCGACCTCGCTGCCGTCATCGCGTCCCGCAGGCGCGCTCCCGGAGGCCTGCCACTCTTCGGTGTCGGTCTCCCAGTGCTCATCCGGCGCGGTTTCGATATCGCCGGAGGCGGGTTCTGGCGATGCGGGTACTGCGCCGGCAGTGACTGGTGGGTCGACCAGCGCCCCGTCGTCCTGCCAGTCCAGCAGCGGATTGCTCGCCACTGCTTCGGCCACCTCCGCCTCCAGCTCCGCGGCGGAAAGCTGCAACAGGCGAATCGCCTGACGGAGCTGCGGGGTCAGGACCAGGTGTTGCTGCGTCGCGGGGGACAGGCGCTGCTTCATCCGCGCCCAGCATATCGCCCGTGGCGCTAAAAAACCGTGGCCGGCGGTGGGCGATGCCCCGGCCGTCGCGGCGCGTTACAGGCGGAAGCTGTCGCCCAGGTAGACCCGGCGCACGTCCGGGTTCTCCAGCAGTTCGGCCGGTGCACCCTGCGCCAGCACGGCCCCGTCGGCCAGGATGTAGGCGCGGTCGCAGATGCCCAGCGTCTCGCGCACGTTGTGGTCGGTGATCAGTACGCCGATGCCGCGCTGCTTGAGATGGCGGACGATACGCTGGATTTCGTTCACCGAAATCGGATCGACGCCGGCGAAGGGTTCGTCCAGCAGGATCATGCGCGGTTTGCCGGCCAGCGCGCGGGCGATTTCCACCCGGCGGCGTTCGCCACCCGACAGGCTGGCGCCCAGCTGTTCGGTGACGTGGCCGATCTGCAGTTCATCCAGCAGGGCGCTGAGTTCGTGCTCGCGGCCGTCCTCGTCCAGGTCCGGGCGCAGCTCCAGCACCAGCCGGATGTTGTCGGCCACGCTCAGCTTGCGGAACACCGACGGCTCCTGCGGCAGGTAGCCCAGGCCCAGCTTGGCGCGTGCGTACATCGGCTGGTCGGTGATGTCCTTGCCGTCCAGCACGATGCGGCCGGCGTCGGCCGGCACCAGTCCGACGATCATGTAGAAGCAGGTGGTCTTGCCGGCGCCGTTGGGCCCGAGCAGGCCAACCACTTCGCCCGGCGCCAGGGTCAGGCCGAAATCGCGGACCACCTCGCGCGAACGGTAGCGCTTGCGCAGACCTTCCGCGGACAGCATCAGGGCGTGCCCTTGCCGCTGGCCTGCGCCGGCTTCGGCAGGATCCGCATCTTGACCCGGCCGCCACCGGTGCCGCCGCCGCTTTCCAGCTGGCCGGTCCTGAGGTTGTAGACCACCCGCTCGCCGCTGAGGCTGCCGCGTTGCTGGGCGATGCTGACGTTGCCGGTGAACACGATCACCTCGTTGCGCATGTCGTAATCGACGTTGTTGGAGCGCGCGTCGATATGGTCGCCGTCGTCCATTTCCTGCTGCAGGCGCACGCCGCCGCTGAACTGCGCGCGGCTGGGCTTGCCGGCCACCTGGGTGACCACCGCCTTCTCGGCGACGATGCGCAGGCTGCCCTGGGTGATGGTGGCCTGTCCGCTGAAGGTGCAGGTGGCGTTCTCGCCCAGACCGCAGTCGCTGCGTGCGGCTTCGATGTCCATGGGCTGGTTGCGGTCGGAGGTGCGCGCAACGGCGGTGCCGGCGGCCAGCAGGGCCAGCGTCAGGACGGTGGCGGCGAATTCAGTCGTGCGGGACATAGTGGGTGCGTACCTGCGAGAGAAGCGAGACCTGCTGGCGGTCGAAGTCCGCCTCCAGACCGGTGCCGCGCATTGTAAGTCCGGGCCGGGTCACGGTGACGGCGGCGGTGGAGCGGGCGCGGTTGCGCTCCAGGTCCAGCGCCAGCCAGTCGGTTTCGATGCGGGTGGGCGGCGGGGCGTCGGCCGGGCTGTCCGCGCGCACCTGGCCGCGCAGTTCCAGCAGGTCGCCGCCGGCGGGGACGAAGCCCTGCTGCGCCACCACGTTCCAGTAGCGGCCCAGTCGGTCCGGCACCAGGAATTGCGGGGTGGCGAGGGTCATGGTGCGGTCGGCCGGGTCGCGCTGCAGCATCGGGCCGCGCAGGGTGAAAGACTCCTTGCCCTGCTTGTCCAGCGCGGTGATCTCGTAGTCGCGCAGCACGTAGTCCGGGCGGGTGCGCAGCACGCCGTCGTCGGCCGGGTGCGACATCCGCCACACCGACCAGCCGGTAGCGATCGCGCCCAGCAACAACGCCAGCGTTAGGGGCAGGCGCCAGTTCACGGGTGCTCGCCGTGTTCGAGGATCGCCTCGACCTTGCCCTGCGCATGCAGCAGCAGGTCGCAGGCGTCACGCGCCGCGCCCTCGCCACCGCGATGCGGGGTGACCCAGTGCGTGGCCGGCAGTACCCACGGGTGTGCGTTGGCCGGAGCGATGGCCAGGCCGACCGCGCGCATCACCGCCAGATCGGGCAGGTCGTCGCCCATGAAGGCGGCCTGGTCCATGCCGATGCCCATGTCCGCGGCGATGCCGCGCATGCAGTCCAGCTTGCCGCGTTCGCCGATGTGCAGGCGTGCCACCTTCAGCTCGCGGCCGCGCGCCAGGGTGACTTCGCTGCGGCGCGCGCTGACCAGCGCCACCTCGATGCCGGCTTGGCGCAGCAACACCAGGCCCAGCCCGTCCTGCACGTGGAAGCGCTTGTGCTCGCGGCCGTCGCTGTCGAACTGCAGGCCGCCGTCGGTCAGGGTGCCGTCGACGTCGAAGCCGATCAGACGGATCCGCGCGGCGCGTTCGAGGACGTCGGCGGGGAATATTGGCATCGTCATCACACCACCCGCGCGCGCAGCAGGTCGTGGATGTTGAGCGCGCCGACCAGTCGGCCGTCACCGCTGGTGACCAGCAGCGCATTGATCTGGTGCGCCTCCATCAGCTGTGCGGCTTCCACCGCCAGCGCGTCGGCGTCGATGGTGCGCGGCGTGCGGGTCATCACCGCGTCGATGCGGGTGGCGCGCAGGTCCACCTGCGCATCGTCCAGGCTGCGGCGCAGGTCGCCGTCGGTGTACAGGCCCAGCAGGCGGTCGTCGCCATCGACCACCGCGGTCATGCCCAGCCGCTTGCGGCTCATTTCCATCAGCGCTTCGCTGATGCTGGCGTCCGGCGCCACCTTTGGCACGTCGTCGCCGACGTGCATGACGTCGGTGATGTGCAGCAGCAGACGCCGGCCCAGCGCGCCGGCCGGGTGGGAACGGGCGAAGTCGTCGGCGGTGAAGCCGCGCGCTTCCAGCAGCGCCACCGCCAGCGCGTCGCCCATCGCCAGCGAGGCGGTGGTGCTGGACGTGGGCGCGAGCTTGAGCGGGCAGGCTTCCACCGGCACCGCCACGTCGAGGTGGATGTCGGCTTCGCCGGCCAGGGTGGATTGCGGCCGCCCTGTCATCGCGATCACCGTGTTGCCCTGGCGCTTGAGCGCCGGCAGCAGCAGCAGCAACTCGTCGCTTTCGCCGGAATAGGACAGCGCCAGCAGCACATCGGCGTCGGTCACCATGCCGAGGTCGCCGTGCGCGGCTTCGCCCGGATGCATGTAGAACGCGGGCGTGCCGGTGGAGGCAAGGGTGGCGGCGATCTTGCGCGCCACGTGCCCGGACTTGCCCATGCCGGTGCAGACCACCCGCCCGCGACAGGCCAGCATCGCCCGGCAGGCGGCGCTGAACGCGCCGTCGACGCGTGCGGCCACGGCCGCCAGGGCGTCGGCTTCCACGGCGAACACGCGGCGGCCGCTGGCGGCGAAATCGAAGCTGTCGGGCTGGGCGGACATGACGGGCGCTCGGCGGGTTTCCGCTAAACTGGGCCGTTCAGTTTACGCGAGTCCCCCTGCCAGCCCATGAACGCCGACACCATCCGCCAGCTGATCGAATCCGGCCTGCCCGGCGCCCGCGCCGAGGTGCATGGCGAAGACGGCGTCCATTTCGAAGCCATCGTGGTCTGCGCCGCCTTCGCCGGCAAGCTGCCGCTGGCCCGCCACCGCATGGTCAATGCCACCCTGGGCGCGCTGATGGGCCGCGAGATCCACGCCCTGCAGCTGAAGACCCTGACTCCCGAAGAGGCGGCTGCCTGATGCAGAAGATCGTGGTCGGCGGCGGCGCCCGCCTGGCGGGCGAGGTCCGCATCTCCGGTGCCAAGAACGCGGTGCTGCCGATCCTGTGCGCCACCCTGCTGGCCGATTCGCCGGTGCGGATCACCAACGTGCCGCGCCTGCACGACGTGCTGACCACGGCCAAGCTGCTCGCCGGCCTGGGTGCCGGCGTGGCCCACGAAGCCGACGCGATGACCGTCGACCCGCGCAGCGTCAACAGCCACGTCGCGCCGTACGAACTGGTCAAGACCATGCGCGCTTCGGTGCTGGTGCTGGGCCCGCTGCTGGCCAAGCACGGTGTGGCCGAAGTCTCGCTGCCCGGCGGCTGCGCGATCGGGTCGCGCCCGGTGGACCTGCACATCAAGGGCCTGCAGGCGCTGGGCGCGAAGATCAGCGTCGACCATGGCTTCATCAAGGCCAGCTGCGATGGCCGCCTGAAAGGGGCGCGCCACGTGTTCGAGCTGGTCAGCGTAGGCGCCACCGAGAACGTGCTGATGGCCGCCGCGCTGGCGGAGGGCACCACGGTGCTGGAAAACGCGGCGATGGAGCCGGAGATCGTCGACCTGGCCGACTGCCTCAACGCGATGGGCGCCCGCATCACCGGGCACGGCTCGGCGCGCATCGTGGTGGAAGGCGTGGAGCGGCTGCACGGCTGCGAGCATGCGGTGGTCGCCGACCGCATCGAATGCGGCACCTTCCTGGTTGCCGCGGCGATGACCGGTGGCCGCGTCACCGCCACCCATGCGCGCGCCGACACCATGGACGCGGTGCTGGACAAGCTGCGCGAAGCCGGCGCGGAGGTCACGGTCGAATCCACCGCCGATGCCGGCGACCGCATCACCGTCGACATGCGCGGCAAGCGCCCGCGCGCGGTGAACATCACCACCGCGCCGCACCCGGCCTTCCCCACCGACATGCAGGCGCAGTTCATGGCGCTGGACTGCGTGGCCGACGGCGTGGGCGTGGTCAACGAAACCATCTTCGAAAACCGCTTCATGCACGTCAACGAACTGCTGCGCCTGGGCGCGGACATCCGCGTGGACGGCCATACCGCGGTGGTCCGCGGGGTGGAGCGGCTGACCGGTGCGCCGGTGATGGCCACCGATCTGCGCGCCTCGGCATCGCTGATCCTGGCGGGGCTGGTGGCGGAAGGCGACACCACCATCGACCGCATCTACCACCTCGACCGCGGCTACGAGAACATCGAAGCCAAGCTGTCTGCACTGGGCGCGAGCATCCGGCGGGTCGACTGAATCGCGCGCGCCGCGACGGTCAGTCTGCCAGCACGTGCCCGGCCGCCCGCAGGGTGGCCAGCGCGCGCGGCAGGTCCGTCGCCTTCACCAGCAGGTAGTCGGTGTCGAAGGTGCTGACCGCGAAGATGCCGATCCGCGCCTGCGCCAAAGGCGCCAGCAAGGCCGCGAGGATGCCCACCTCGTCGAACGCGAACGGGCCGTGCAGCTTGAGCGTGCGCCATCCGCCGTCCAGCTTCGGCGCCGGCGGTGCCACTGCCTGCGGGCACACGATCGAGAGCTCGTCGGCCGTCCGCGCTACCGAAACGAAGCCTGAAGCCTCCAGCACGCCGGCCGGCACCGGCGCATCGGCAGGCAGCCGCGCGATCACGTAGTCCTGCGGCAACAATGAAAGGCGCATCGGCATGCAGGAGTCCTGTCGGATTGGTCCGTCGGCTCAGGCGGCGAGGTACGACAGCGCGTAGCCCACCCACATCGTGGCCAGCAGGGCGAAGCCGGCAAGGAACACGGTGAACCGGTGCATCACCCGGTTGTAGCTGCACTGGATCGCGCTGTGGACAATCCGCAGGCCGACGAACAGCCAGGCTGCGGCCGGTAGCCATCCGGGTACGTGGGTGGTGGCGAGCGCAATCGCGCACAGCGCGTAGAACAGCACCGGCAGCTCGAACAGGTGGTTGTAGTTGTCAGAGGCGCGGGAGTCCTCCAGCCGCTTTGCGCGGTCCGCCGACAGTGCCACCGCCTGCGGGGGGATCCGCCGCGCGCGCATTTCGGCGATGCGCACCGCCAGCATGCGCAGGCCCACCACGAACGTGAGTGTTGCCAGCGCCGCGCAGGCGGCGACCAGATGCTGCTGTGGAGCCATCGAATTCCCCCGTTGCCGTCACCGTGATCTGCTGTGCCTGCCCGCCTGCGCCTGCATCAGCGCGCAGCCCAGACGAGGCACATCGCCCCTGCCGCCCAAAGTACCACCCAGGCAAGGTGGCGGCCGCGGGTGAACAGCAGCGGGAGCACGCCGCAGGCAAGCAGGCACCAGCCCAGCGTACGCGCGATCACCGCGGCGGGCGGGGCATCCCCGAGCTGCCAGAGCACCGCGCTGATGCCCAGCGCCAGCAGCGTGGTCAGGTGCCAGGCGAAGCGCAGGGTGTTGCGGGTGAAGGCGGAACCACCGAGCAGCGGCGGCAGCTCGCGGCGGAACAGCCGGACCAGGATGTAGCGCTCGCCCAGCACGGAATGGACCAAACCCAGGAGGGCCAGCAGCAGCGCGGCGATTTCAAGCATGTGGTCCTTCCCCAGTGGCGTCGCGTGTGACGGAAGAGGCATGGGGGCCGTCCGTCGGCTGATTGGTGCCATTGCGGGTTGCCGCGTCGGCGATCGCGGAGGCATCGATGCCTTCCGCGCGGGGCCCGCGCCATGCAACCCGCTGGACCGCACAACCCGCCCTGAGTGTGTTGTGGACTTCGGCCCGGCGATCGGTTTCAACCAGCAGGAGATCGACCTGCTCCCGGGGCGCGCTGGAGTCCACCCGGGCGGAATAGACCACGGACTCGGCACCGAGACCCACGCCGAGTTAAGCCGCGCCGCGAAGCGGCGTCGGCTTGGACGAATTGTTAGGCCCCGCCCAGTTGACGGCGCGACCTGCGTGTTGGGACAAGCAACCCATCCTCTAGCTCGACGAGTGCGGGCGTTGGCTCGCCGGACAACAACACCATTTCGCAAGGCCAATCGCCACTATCTGGCTCCCAGCCGATCGGCTTGCTGAACTGCAGATCCCAGATCGCATTCCCGTCCTTCATTCGGCCGACAATTGTGGGACTTTCGGCATCGCTGCGGTCCACGGTGAGCTTGATGAAACCCTTTACGCGGCGCCCTGTGCGCGTTGCCCGGGCTGCGCGCTTCCACCCCGGCAGGTCCATTGCGATTGCAACAGCCACAAGCCCGCTGACGCCAGCGACGAACAGCGCCACCACCCGCAGCTGTTCCTGCGTGGATTGACTGAATAGGTATACGCAAGCGGCGGCGATCGCGCCTAATGCGATCGCAATAGACTTCAAAGGCCAAACTTCGCCGAATCTGCGCAAGTAAGCAACCTGCTGATCGCGCGTTAGCGGCATTGGCCTTCTTGACGATTGCGGTTTAGTCACGTGCGGGGCCTAACACCCAAGTTAAGCCGAGCCGCGAAGCGGCTTCGGCTTGAACGCATTGTTAGGCCGCAGCTTGCGGTACGCCAGCGATGCTAGGAACGCGCCGAGAAGCCAAGCAGCGAGCGTCTTTGCACCGAAAGTAAGCAGGCCCGCTAGTGCGATTGCGAGGAGCGTGGTGCCAAGAAACGAGGCTAGGGCCAAGGGAGCATTGGCCCGAAGAATATGCACGGCGATGAGGTGAACCACTAACGCCACCAGCGTTGCCCCTAGCCCAAGAACGACCAAGATCTCCCAAGCCGCCAATGAAGCCCACGACGGCATCACGAACGCGTTGGTGTATCCGAGCGCGCGTAGCGAAAAGAAGTAGGTGGCGATGCCCGACACTGCGCCGGCGAGAATGCTCTTGAGTGGTCCTTGCATGACTCTCTCCCTGAGGCCTAACACCTGAGTTAAGCCGCGCCGCGAAGCGGCGTCGGCTTGGACGAATTGTTAGGTGCGCGGCGACCACGCCACAAGACATGAAGCGCGCACCCGACTGGACCGAGAAGGACAAGCAACCATGGGGCCAAGCCACCCTTAGGTTCTGCGAGGATAGCGCTCACACCAACCTGCGAAAGGTCGCCGACTGCCAAGTAAACCGCTAGGGCAGAAAACGGGGCCGCCGTAAGCAGGCCGAGCAGAAGGAGCAGTGCCACGCGCCCAAAGGCACGTTGCCCCATAGGGAAGGTGGAAGCGGTAGCCCAGATGACGCCGGCGGCGCCAGCAAGGGCGCCTGGCCAAAGCAAGTACATCTTCAAGGCGAGTACAAAGAACAGGCCAAAGCATGCCGGCAGAACCCCGATCGCGAGATACAAACCACGGCGACCGACTTGCTTCATGCGCGCACCTAACACCTGAGTTAAGCCGCGCCGCAACGTGGTGTAGCCGAAGCGGACAGCAGCGAATGCGGGAAAGCTATCACGACGCCGCGAAGCGGCGTCGGCTTGAACGAATTGTTAGGCGCACATGCGGCCATGAATGTGATCAACCCAAGCCCCAAAAGCCATCCCAGAAGATCTTCCAGGAAGTCTTCAACTTTTTGCCGAGTTCTTTTGGCTGGATCAACAGTAATGCTAAGAACCAAAGAATCGCGCCGGCCATGATTGCAAGGCCGATAAGGGTGATCAGAGCTGCAAGTGGATCTGCGTGCATGGCTCAAGATCGTCTCATGGCTCTTGCATGGGGACTCGGAACATTGCGCCTAACACCTGAGTAGACCCCAAAAGCGGGGTATGGGACCGGATGTTGCGTGGTCGGAAGAGGGCGGTCAAGGCGATTTCCTACCAAGAAACAATCCCTTAACCGCTATGCGGAGGTGCGGCGAATGCTGAACCATCGTGGTTATGCGGCGGATCCGGGGGCGTAATGGCGCAGATACTTGAAAGACGGGGTGTAGCACCGGGGCCGGTAGGGGAGGGCAAAGCCCGCCTGATGGAAGTGGTTCGCTGCAGAATCCGCGCAAGACACTACAGTTTGCGCACGGAGCAAGCGTATCTGGGGTGGATCCGTCAGTTCATTTTGGCGAACGGGCGCCGTCACCCCCGTGAGTTGGGGGGCGCGGAGGTGGAGGCGTTCCTCAGCGGGCTGGCGACGGAGCGTAACGTGGCGGCCAGTACCCAGAACCAGGCGCTGTCGGCGCTGCTGTTCCTCTATCGCGAGGTACTGCGGGTGGATCTGCCGTGGATGGCGTCGGTGCTGCGGGCCAAGCGGCCGCGGCGGTTGCCGGTGGTGCTGTCGGTGGAGGAGGTGCGGCGGCTGTTGTCGATGATGGAGGGGCGCACCTGGCTGATGGCCAGCCTCTTGTATGGCACCGGGATGCGGCTGATGGAGTGCCTGCGGCTGCGGGTCAAGGACGTGGATTTCGCCCGCAACGAGATCCTGATTCGCAACGGCAAGGGCGGCAAGGATCGGCGCACCATGCTGCCGCGCGCGCTGGAAGGGCCGCTTCGGCGGGAGATCGAACGGGCGCGGCTGCTGCACCGGCAGGATATCGCCGAAGGATTCGGTGAGGCGCCGTTGCCCGATGCGCTGTCACGCAAGTATCCGCAGGCCGGACGCGAGTTCGGCTGGCAGTTCGTGTTCGCGGCCGACCGGCGCTCGGTGGACCCGCGCACCGGCGCCATCCATCGCCACCATGTCGATGATGCGGTGCTGGCGCGTGCCTTGAAGCAGGCGCGTGCGCAGGCGGGAATCGAGAAGCTGCTCAGCGCGCACACTTTGCGCCACTCGTTCGCAACCCACCTGCTTGAAACCGGCTACGACATCCGCACTATCCAGGAGCTGTTGGGGCACAAGGATGTGGCCACCACCCAGATCTACACGCACGTGCTGAACCGTGGTGGGCGCGGGGTGCGCAGTCCGCTCGACGCGTGAGCCTCAGGGCGTGGCGGCGGTGACGTGCAGCGTGGCCTTGGGCGCGATGCCCCGCTCCAGCGACTGCAGGGCGATGCGCAGGCCGCCCACGGTGGCCTCGGTCTGGCCGCGGTTGGGCAGCGGGCTGGTATGCAGCGACAGCTCGCTGGCGCTGCCGGCCTTGGGTTGCCAGCGCAGGCGGATTTCAGCATCGCCGGCCCAGACGCAGCGCACGTCCGGGGGGCAGCGCGAGTCGTTGACCAGCTGCAGGTAGGTCAGCTGGCTGCCATCCAGAAGGGTGGCGCGTTCGCCCACGCCCAAGGTCACGGTCTGCGGGGCGTGGTCATGCATGGGGCTGTCCTTGCCGGCAGGCGGCTGGGGGGTGGGCGCTGCGCCGACGCAGCCGGCGAGCAGGGCGATGGCAAGGAGGCTGGCGATACGGCGCATGGCGGGCTCGCGGTGGTGGAGTCAGTGCGGGATATAGCACTTCCATGGTGGAGGCGGCGTGCCTGGAGCCGCCACCGGTTCAGTCGTGGTCGCGCTTCATGCCATCGGTGAGGCTTGAGTGCCGGCCAGCCGCAGCGGTTCCGGCAGCCGATTGCCGGTGGCGAAGCGCATCACCAGTTCCGGGGCCGCCGCCATCGCCACCCGATGGCCTGGCGAGACCACCAGCGGCTCGCAGTCCGGCCGGCTGCGCAGCAGCCAGCCGATCTGCTGGCGGCCGTCACGCAGCGGGGTGAACGCGCCGCGCATTTCGTGCAGCGCCATTCGCGCTTCGCCGGTGAGCGTGCTGGTGGCGACGCCGATGCTGGGCACGCCGGAGGCCACGCCGAAATGTGCCGCGATGCCGAACCGCTGCGGGTGGGCGGAGCCGTGGCCGCGGACGAACGCCAGGTCCGGGGCGTGCCGCAGCATGGCCAGCACGTCCAGCAGTGCGGGCAACTCGCGGAAGCTGCGCAGGCCGGGAAGTGCCGGCATCGAGGCGGGCCTGCGGGCGGTCTGCCGGTCGAGCACCGCCAGGGTGTCTGCATCCATCAGCACCGCGACTGCGCGCACGGTGGCACCCTCGTCCTCGCTGCCGACCTCGAAACCGGCGATGCTGCGCAACGGCTGTGCGAAGCGGTCGCGCAGCTCCACCTGGCCAGCCAGGCTTGCCTGCAGTTCCCGAAGCGCCTCGGCATCGCCCGCCCATTGCGGGGCTGCGCTGCTCACGGCGTGGCGGCCGGGGCGGGAGTGGCTGCGCCGTAGCGTTCCACCAGCAGGCGCGGCTGGCCGTCGGCGCCGATGCGGATGGTGCTGAGGCGGTCGTATTCGTGGTCCGGCATCGGGGCGACGGCGCAGCCGCAAAGCGCGGCGACGATTGCGGGCACGGTATTGCTGTGGCCGGCTACCAGCACCGTGCCGCGCGGGTGCGCGGCGCGCAGGCGGGCGGCAAGGGCGGCAGCCGGTTCGCCGGCGGCATAGGCCGTGATCGCCAGCCCGCGTGCCTGCGCGGTGGGTGAAAGGGTCTGGCCGGTGCGCTTGAATTCGGTGGCGTAGGCCGCCGCGAGCGGCAGGTCGCCGAGCCGTTCCGCCAGTGCGCGTGCGCGGGCGTGGCCGGCCGCGCTCAGGTCGGGGTCGTGGCTGGCGTCGACCTTCTCCGCATGGCGCACCACGATGAACGTGGCCGTGTCGGCGGTGACGGGCAGGCGGCTGGCGCAGGCGGCCAGCAACATGCAGGCCAGTACGGCGATGGGGGCGAAAAGGCGTCGGCGCATCCGCACATCATAGGTCGTGCGCACGGTCCATCGCCGGGGGCGTCCCGCTTTGCCCGCTCTGCTTGCGTTGACGGCGTGCTATCCCGGTTGCAGCGCCGTCAGCAGACCACGCGCGGCGCTGAAGCGCGTGGCCGCGTCCGGCAGCTCCAGGGTGATGCGCAGCTTGTCCGGGCCATCCATGCGGTAGTGCTTGGGCTGGCCCTGGATCAGCCGGATCACCGCCATCGGATCGACCGCGGGTTTTTCGACGAACTGCATGCGCCCGCCGCTGCCGCCCAGGTCGAGCTTGCGGATGCCGAGCCGCGTTGCATCCAGTTTCAGCTCGGCGGTGGCGAACAGGTGCTTGGTGGCATCCGGCAGCAGGCCGAAGCGGTCGATCATCTCCACCTGCAGCTCGCGCAGCGCATTGCCATCGCGGGCGGCACTGATGCGCTTGTACAGGGTCAGGCGTGCGTGCGGGTCGGGCAGGTAGTCGTCCGGGATCAGCGCCGGCACGTGCAGGTCCACGTCGGCGCCGAAGCGGTCGGTGTCGTCCACGTCGGGGATCCTGCCCTGCTTGATCGACTTGACCGCGCGCTCCAGCAGCTCGGTGTAGAGGCTGAAGCCGACTTCCGCCATCTGACCGCTCTGGTCTTCGCCCAGCAGTTCGCCGGCGCCGCGGATTTCCAGGTCGTGGGTGGCCAGGGTGAAGCCGGCGCCCAGTTCGTCCATCGAGCTGATCGCCTCCAGCCGCTTCTTCGCATCCGGGGTGATGCTGCGCCCGTCCGGCACGAGGAGGTAGGCGTAGGCCCGATGGTGGCTGCGGCCCACGCGCCCGCGCAGCTGGTGCAGCTGGGCCAGGCCGAACTTGTCGGCGCGGTTGATCAGGATGGTGTTGGCATTGGGGATGTCGATGCCGGATTCGATGATGGTCGAACACAGCAGCACGTTGGTGCGCTGCTTGTGGAAGTCCAGCATCACCCGCTCCAGCTCGCGCTCGTGCATCTGCCCGTGCGCAATCCCGATGCGCGCATCCGGCACCAGCGCCTGCAGCTCGTCGTGCATGCGGCCGATGCTCTCGACGTCGTTGTGCAGGAAATACACCTGGCCGCCGCGGGCCAGTTCGCGCTGGAAGGCCTCGCGCAGGAGCGCGTCGTCCCAGACGTGGACGAAGGTCTGCACCGCCAGCCGGTTGGCCGGCGGGGTGGCGATGATCGACAGGTCGCGCAGTCCGCTCATCGCCATGTTCAGGGTGCGCGGAATGGGCGTGGCGGTCAGGGTGAGCAGGTGCACGTTGGCGCGCAGCTTCTTCAGCGCCTCCTTCTGGCGCACGCCGAAGCGCTGTTCCTCGTCGACGATGACCAGGCCTAGGTCGCTGAACTTCACGTCCGGCTGCAGCAGGCGGTGGGTGCCGACGATCACGTCGAGTTTCCCCTCGGCAAGCTTTGCAAGCTCGGCTTCGATTTCCTTCTTCGACTTGAAGCGCGACAGTACTTCCACCTTCAGCGGCCAGTCGGCGAAGCGGTCGCGGAAGTTGCGGTAGTGCTGCTCAGCCAGCAGGGTGGTCGGCACCAGCACCGCCACCTGCTTGCCGCTGCTGGCGGCGGCGAACGCGGCGCGCACCGCGACTTCGGTCTTGCCGAAGCCGACGTCGCCGCAGACCACGCGGTCCATCGGCTGCGAGGAGGCAAGATCGCGCAGCACCGCTTCGATGGCGGCGTGCTGGTCGGGGGTTTCCTCGAACGGGAACGTGGCGGCGAACGGTTCGTACATCGCCCGGTCCACGTCGATCGCCAGGCCCTGCCGTGCATGGCGCTTGGCCTGGATCTCCAGCAGCTCGGCGGCGACGTCACGGACCTTGTCGGCGGCCTTCTTCTTCGCCTTCGCCCACTGCTCGCCGCCGAGGTTGTGCAGCGGCGCGGTGTCGGGGTTGGCGCCGGAATAGCGGCTGATGCGGTCCAGCTGCGCCACCGGCACGTACAGGCGGTCGCCCTTGGCGTATTCGATGTCGAGGAATTCGCCGGGCATGCCGCCGACGTCCATCGCCACCAGCCCGCGGTAGCGGCCGACGCCGTGATCCTCGTGGACGATCGGCGCGCCCAGGGTCAACTCGCCGAGGTCGCGGATGATCGCTTCCGGCTCGCGTCCCGCGCGCCTGCGCCGGCGCGGCTGGCTGGCGCGCTCGGGGAACAGCTGGCGCTCGGTCAGGACGGCCGTTTGCGGGGCGTCGAGCGCGAAGCCGTCGTCGAACGGGGCGACGGTGATGGCGAAGCGGGTGTCGCTGGCGGCGAAGGCCGGCCAGTTTTCACTCACCACCGGTTTCAACCCTGCCGCCTGCAGCACTTCCAGCAGCGCCTCGCGGCGGCCGGCGGAATCCGCGGCTACCAGCACGCGGCCGGGATAGCTCGACAGGAAATCACGCAGTGCCTGCCCCGCAGGCTGGTCCTTCACGGTCAACGGCAGCGCCGGCGCCGGCTGCACCGGCAGCGGCTGCGCATCGCCATGGCGCGGGTGCTCGGCGCCGCAGACTTCGATGCGCTCGAAGCGGTTCAGTGTTTCCCGCAGCGCATCCGGCGACAGCCACAGCTCGGCCGGCGGCAGCAGCGGGCGTTCGATGTCGTGGCGCAACTGCTCGAAACGCTCGCCGATCTGCTTCCAGGCGTGCTCGGCGGCTTCCAGCGCGCCGTCGCAGACCAGCGGCAGCGCGTTCGTGCCGAGGTAGTCGAACAGGGTTTCCGTGCTGCCGGCGCCGCCGCGCTGCGCGGCGAAGAACAGCGGCAGGTAGTACTCCACGCCGGCCGGCGCCAGCCCGGCCTTGAGGTCCTGCACCAGCGCGCTGCGCCGGGTGTCGATGTCGAAGCGTTCGCGCAGCGCTTCAAGCGCGCGCTGCACATGGGCATCGTCCATCGGCACTTCGCGGCCGGGCAGCAGCTCGATCGCGTCGATCCTGTCCAGCGATCGCTGCGACTCCGGGTCGAAGGCGCGGATGCTGTCGATCTCGTCGTCCAGCAGCTCCACCCGGAACGGCGCGTCGGCGCCCATCGGGTACACGTCCAGCAGGCCGCCGCGCACCGCGAAATCGCCGGGGTCGAAAACCTGCGGCACGTTGCGGTAGCCGGCCGATTCCAGCCGGCGCTTCTCCGCGTCCATGTCCATGCGCTGGCCCAGCCGCACGCTGAAGCGGTTGCCCAGCACATGCCCGCGCGGGGCCAGCCGCTGCATCAGGGTGGCCGCCGGCACGATCACCAGGCCGCGCTTGAGCTCGGGCAGCCGCGCCAGCGTGGCCAGGCGCTGGCTGACGATTTCCGGGTGCGGGCTGAAGCGGTCGAACGGCAGCGTCTCCCAGTCCGGGAAGCCCAGCACCGGCAGTGCGGGATCGCCGCCGGTGAGCGTGCGCAGGTCGGCTTCCAGCTGGTGCGCGGCGTGGTTGTCGCGCGCCACCAGCAGCAGCGGGCCATCGGCGCGCTGGGCCGCAGCCAGCGCGGCGGCGGCCAGGGCAGTGCCGGAAGCGGGGGCGCGCCACCAGGCGCGTTGCTGGCCGGGGCGCGGCATGGGGACGGGGGCTTGCAGCAGCAGATCAGGCATGGAAAACGCGCCCGCGCCGGACGCCATGCGCCAGCGCGTTGTCGATGGGATTGGAAGCCGATTCTACCGGGTCGAACGTGGCGGCCCGCCGAGGACGGTGCGCGCTCAGCCGGCCGCCAGCGGCATCGGCGGCGGGGCGATCTTCGGTTTCGGAGGCGGAATGTCCAGCACCACCCGCACCAGCCCGGGTTCGCCGGTGGGTTCCTGGCGGAAGCCCAGCGAGGTGGCCAGCGCCTGCATCGGCAGGTTGCTTTCCAGCACGTCGCCGTACACCCGCCGCACCTTGCGGCCCTTGGCCCAGCGCACCAGCCGGCGCATCAGGTGGCGGCCCAACCCCATGCCGTTGACGTAGTGGCTGACCAGGATGGCGAACTCGGCGTCGCTGCCGTTGTCGTCGATTGAGATGCGCGCCACCGCGCCGACCAGCGCCTCGCCCGGCGGCAGCGGCTCGGCGGCGACCAGGGCGAAGTCGCGGCGCGGATCCGGGCGGGTCAGCCGCTCGGCCTGCTGCGCACTCAGCTCTTTCATCGGATGCAGGAAGCGCTGGCGGATCTCGTCAGGCTCCAGCAGGGTGAACGCGGCCTGCATCGGCCCCGCGTCTTCCGGCCGGATCGGGCGGATCAGGATGTCGCGCCCATTGGCGAGGCGGACATGTTCGTGCCACGGGGGCATGCGGTTGCGGGCGGCCATTCGGGCATCTTGGCGTGGACGACGTTAAAAAAATGAACGGCGCGTATCTGGCGGCGGTTCAGCCCGCTTTTGAACGCCCCGGGCCGCGCAGGCGGGTGTAGGCGTTGACGACCCCCAGCACCAGCGCGCCGGCCACCACGCCGACGGCGGCGTTGAACAGGTTTTCCCACAGCCAGCCCGGCGGCAGCGCGTGCGCGGCCTGCGCCCAGTGGTGCAGCAGCGGGATGCCGTGCACCAGGATGCCGCCGCCCACCAGGAACATTGCCGCGGTGCCCGCCACCGACAGGAACCGCATCAGCTTCGGCGCGAATGCCAGCATCGCCCGGCCCAGCGCCGCGCTGGTGCGCCCGGCGCCGGCGCGATTCAGGCGCAGGCCCAGGTCATCCAGTTTGACGATGCCGCCGACCAGTCCGTAGACCCCGGCGGTCATGACCAGCGCGATCACCACCAGCACGCCCAGCTGCCTGAGGAACGGCTGGGTGGCCACGGTGCCAAGGGTGATCACGATGATCTCGGCGGACAGGATGAAGTCGGTGCGGATCGCGCCGCGGATCTTGTCGCGCTCGAAGGCGACCATGTCCATGGATTCGTCGGCCACCGCCTGCACCAGCATCTCGTGGTGTTCGGCCTCTTCGCCCCGGTGCAGGAATTTGTGCGCCAGCTTCTCCACGCCTTCGTAGCAGAGATAGGCGCCGCCCAGCATCAGCAGCGGCAGGATCAGCGGGATGGCGATGCCGCGCGACTTCAGCCAGGCCTCCAGCGCCGCGATCGCCAGCGCTGCCGGCACCAGGATCGCCTTGTTGACCAGCGAGCCCTTTGCCACCGCCCACACCACCGGCAGCTCGCGCTCGGCGCGGATGCCTGTGACCTGCTGCGCGTTCAGCGCAAGGTCGTCGCCCAGCACGCCGGCGGTCTTCTTGGTGGCGACCTTGGCCATCACCGAGATGTCGTCGAGCAGGGTGGCGATGTCGTCGAAGAGGGCGAAGAAGCTGGAAGCCATGGGCCGACCGGGTTGAGGGGCAGGGCGAAAGTCTCGCACGCGCAAGCGAAAAGCGGAGTCAGGATGGCCCTTCCACGGGCGGGGAGGACCGTGCCGCCCCGCTGCTGCTTCCTTTATGCCGCTTCGCGCAGCCACTCCACCCGCGCGCTGGCGCCGGGTTCGCCGAGTGCCCGGCGCAGGGCGTCGAGGGTGGGGCGCATGGCGGCGTCGAATTGCCACGGTGCATTGAGGATCAGCATGCCGCTGCCGTTCATCCGCAGCGGCGAGTCGTCCGGGCGCACCAGTAGTTCCAGCAGCAGCGCGGACTTCGCCGGCAGCCTCGCGGCGGCGCGCCGGAACGGGTGCAATGCGCGGCCCTGCTTGATCGGATACCACAGCGCGAACATGCCCTGCGGCCAGCGCGCCAGGCCTTCGGCCAGAGCCGCCAGCGCGATGTCGAACTCGCCAAGCTGCGCCTCGAACGGGGGGTCGATCAGCACCAGCCCGCGGGCGAATTTCTGTGCGCCGTGCTTCGGCGGCAGCAGCGCCTTGAGCGCCGCGTAGCCGTCGCGGGCATGCACGGCGATGCGCGGATCGGCGGCGAAATGCTGCTTCAGCACTGCGGCTTCTTCCGGATGCAGTTCGCAGGCGGCGATGCGGTCGGCCTCGCGCAGCGCGTGCCCCAGCAACCAGGGCGAGCCCGGATAGGCCGCGCTGCCGTGCTGGGTGCGGCAGGCACGCACCGCCGCCAGGTAGCGCTGGATGGCAGGGTCGCGCGGCGCTTCGGCCTGCAGCCGGGCGATCCCGTCCTGCGCCTCGCCGGTGGCCTGCGCGGCCTCGCCGTCGAGCTTGTACAGCCCGCGGCCTGCGTGGGTATCGAGCGCGAAGCAGGGCGACGGCTTGGCGGTCAGGGCCTCGCACAGGGCCAGCAGCACGACGTGTTTGAGGACGTCGGCATGGTTGCCGGCATGGAAGGCGTGGCGATAGTTCATGCGCGCATTGTCGCCCGACTTCACATTCGCCACGCAAACCGCTGTATCTGGCCGGTTACGATGCCGCCATGCCCACCACGATCCTGTTGGCCGAAGACGAGGCCGCCATCGCCGAGACCGTGCTGTACGCGCTGCGCGCCGAAGGCTTCGCCGCCGAACACGTGCTGCTGGGCGGGCAGGTGTTGCCGCGGCTGGCGCGTGGCGGGGTCGACCTGGTCATCCTCGACGTCGGCCTGCCCGATGCCAGCGGCTTCGAGATCTGCCGCCGGCTGCGCGAACACCACGCGCTGCCGGTGATCTTCCTGACCGCGCGCAGCGACGAGATCGACCGCGTGCTGGGACTGGAGCTGGGCGCCGACGACTACATGGCCAAGCCCTTCTCGCCGCGCGAGCTGGTGGCGCGGGTGCGCGCGCGCCTGCGCCGACACGAAGGCGGGCAGGTGCGCCTGCGCGGCCGGTTCGAGATCGACAGCGAGGCCCACCGCATCCGCTACGCCGGCCACTGGCTGGAGCTGACCCGCTATGAGCACGCGCTGCTGGCCGAGCTGCTGCGCCGCCCCGGCGCCATCCTCGCCCGCGCGCAGCTGCTGGACCGGGTGTGGGCGGACGCGCTGGAATCCGGCGAGCGTACAGTCGATACCCACGTGAAGACCCTGCGCGCCAAGCTGCGCGCGCTGGACCCGGCGCGCGACCCGATCCGCACCCATCGCGGGCTGGGCTATTCCATCGAGGTGGACTGAACGCCGGTGAAGATCGCGCTGCGCGTGCTGCTGGGTTACTTCCTGATCGTCGCGCTGGCGGCGCTGCTGCTGGTCAACGTGTTCCTGCAGCAGGTCAAGCCCGGCGTGCGCCAGGCGATGGAGGACACCCTGGCCGACACCGCCAACGTGCTGGCGGAGCTGGCCAGCGACGACATGCTGGCTGGCCGCATCGCCGACGGCCGCTTCGCGATGCGGGTGCGGGCGATGACCGGGCGCGAGCTGGACGCCGAGATCTGGGGGCAGGCCAAGCGCCGCGCCAGCTACCGGGTGACCATCACCGACGCCCGCGGGATCGTGGTGTTCGATTCCGCCGGGCGCGAGGTGGGCCGCGACAACTCGCGCTGGAACGACGTTTACCGCACCCTGCGCGGGCAGTACGGCGCGCGCTCCACCCGCGAGGACCCGGACGACGAAGCCAGCACGGTGATGTACGTGGCCGCGCCGATCCGCGATGCGGCCGGCGGGATCGCCGGCGTGCTTACCGTGTCCAAGCCGAACCGCAGCATCCAGCCGTTCATCGAGCGCAGCCAGAACACCATCCTGCGCTGGGGCTGGGTCTTGTTGGGCAGCGCGCTGCTGGTGGGCGGGCTGGCGGCGTGGTGGCTGTCGCGCCAGCTGGCTGCGCTGCGCCGTTATGCCGACGCGGTGGCGCGTGGGGAGCGGGGTACGCTTCCCGATGCTGCAGGTGAATTCGCCGACCTCGGCCGCGCGCTCGAAAGCATGCGCCGGCAGCTGGAAGGCAAGCAGTACGTCGAGCGCTACGTGCACGCGTTGACCCACGAACTGAAGAGCCCGCTGGCGGCGATCCGCGGCGCGGCCGAACTGCTGGAAGGGCCGCTGCCGGAGGCCGACCGCGCCCGCTTCGTCGCCAGCATCGATGCCCAAGGCCGGCGCATGGCGGCGATGGTGGACCGGCTGCTGGCGCTGGCCGCGCTGGAGCACCGCGAAGGCCTGGACGCGCCGCTGCCAGTGGACCTGGCCGCGCTGGCGGGCGATGCGCTCGACGACGCGGCAGCGCGCTCGCAGGCGCGCGGCGTGCAGGTGTGCCTGCAGGTGGACGAGCAACTGCCGGTGATCAGTGGCGATGTATTCCTGCTGCGGCAGCTGCTGGCCAACCTGGTCGACAACGCCATCGATTTTTCCCCGGCTGGCGGCGTGGTGGAGGTGCGCCTGCAGGCGCAGCCCGATGGCCTGCATATCGAGGTGGGCGATCGCGGTCCCGGTATCCCCGACTTCGCCTTGGAGCGGGTGTTCGAGCGCTTCTACTCGCTGCCGCGCCCGGACGGCGGCGCCCGCGGCAACGGCCTCGGCCTCAACTTCGTCGCCGAAATCGCCAAGCTGCACGGCGGCACGGTCAGCCTGGCCAATCGCGACGGCGGTGGTGCCGTCGCCGTGGTCGTGTTCCCCGTCTCCTAGGCGCGCTTCACGCCCGCCTCATCGGCGCGCCATCGTCGCCTCGAACCGCCGCACCAGGCTGTCGCCATCTTCCGATGGAGCAAGACGATGCGACTGGCATTCAAGGCCGGGATGGTGGTGCTGCTGACCCTCGCCATCCTCATCCCGCTGCAGCTGATCCGCGGCACCATCCACGAGCGTCAGGTCTACCGCGAGCAGGCGGTGCGCGACATCGGCGCCAGCTTCGGCGCGCGCCAGACCATTGCCGGGCCGGTGCTGGTGGTGCCCTACGAGGAGCGCGTGGTCGAGGTGACCAGCGACGAGAATGGCAACGAGCGCCGCAGCCTGCGGCGCAGGAGCGGGCAGTGGACCTTCTTCCCCGCCAGCCTGTCGGTCGACGGCGAACTCAAGCCGGACGTGCGCCGGCGCGGCCTGCACGAGGTGCGCGTGTACCAGTGGGACGGCCAGGCGCTGGCGCGCTTCGATGCAGTGGTGCCGGCCGAGGCCGAGGGCGTGCAGCGCCGCATCGGCCAGCCGTGGCTGAGCCTGGGGATCGCCGATGTCGGCGGACTGCACGGCACGCCGCGGATCAGCGTGGATGGCGCGGTGGTGGCGGTGGCGCAGGGCCTCGGCCATGCCGACGGTCCCGGTGTGCATGCGCGGTTGCCGGCCCCAGCGGCGGGCAGCCGGCTGCGGCTGTCGGTACGCGCGGACCTGTCGCTGCGCGGCACCGAATCGTTCGCCATGCTGCCGCTGGGCGAGGCCAACGACCTTCGCCTGCGTTCGCGCTGGCGCAGCCCGAAATTCGAGGGACGCTCGCCCCAGCACGACATCGATGCGCGCGGCTTCCGCGCGCGCTGGCAGATCGCAGCGGTGGCGAGCAATGCGCAGCGGCGCTACCTGCAGTCGCCGGTGCTGGCGCCGGAACCGGGCGACGGCGGCGCGCGCCCGGCGCTGGCTGGTGTGATGCCGTGGGCGCCGACGGGTGATGCGGTCAGCGTGGCGCTGATCGACCCGGTCAACCCGTACCTGCAGGCCGACCGGGCCAGCAAATACGGCCTGCTGTTCGTGCTGCTGACCTTCGTCGGCTTCTTCATGTTCGAGCTGATCAAGCGGGTGCGCGTGCATCCCATCCAGTACCTGCTGGTGGGCATGGCCATCGCGATCTTCTTCCTGCTGCTGCTGAGCCTGAGCGAGCATCTGGACTTCGGCCTGTCCTACCTGCTGGCGGCCGCCGCCTGCGTCGGGCTGATCGGCTTCTACCTGTCGGCGGTGCTGCGCAGTCGCGCACGCGGGCTGGGTTTCGCGGTGATGCTGGGCGCGCTGTACGCGGCCCTGTACGGGCTGCTGCTGTCGGAAGACAACGCGCTGGCACTGGGCGCGGGGCTGCTGTTCGCGATCCTGGCGGCGATCATGGTGGCGACCCGGCGGGTGGACTGGTACCAGCTGTCCGGCCGCGAGGAGGGCGGGTTGCGCTGAGCACGGACGTGGCTGTGGCGGGGCGCTCTTAACGTGCGCCCCGTCACGGTGCCGGCGGCGGGCATGACCAAAGGCCCGGGTGCTGGTGCCGGGGGGCTGGCTAGACTCGGGTCTTTGCCGCAGTTCCCCGGGGATGACGATGAAGCGATTGATGTTGACGGCCGCCTTGCTGGTGGCCGGGTTGGGCTGCGCGCAGGCGCAGGAAAAAGTGGACCTGGACGTGACCTCGCAGATCCGCCAGGAAGCCTTCCAGCGTTCGCAGGTGATGGCGACCCTGAACCACCTGACCGATGTGATCGGGCCGCGCCTGACCAATTCGCCGTCGATGGCGAAGGCCAACCAGTGGACGCGCTCGCAGTTCACCGAGTGGGGCCTGGCGAACGTGCACGACGAGGCGGTGGAGGACATCGGCCGCGGCTGGGTGTTCACCGATG
Organism: Thermomonas sp. XSG; assembly: GCF_014678725.1. NCBI lineage: Bacteria > Pseudomonadati > Pseudomonadota > Gammaproteobacteria > Lysobacterales > Lysobacteraceae > Thermomonas > Thermomonas sp. XSG. Next base: position 2,227,971 of record NZ_CP061497.1, read on the forward strand.
CGAGCATGGAGATGCTGTCCCCGCGCGCGATGCCGCTGCACGCGCTGCCCAAGGCGTGGACGCCCGGCACCAACGGCGCGGTCGAAGGCGAGGCGATCTTCGCCAAGATCGAGTCCAAGGCCGACCTGGAGAAGTGGAAGGGCAAGCTGAAGGGCAAGATCGTCTTCACCGACGCATTGCGCCCGTACAAGCCGAACGAGAAGTCGGACTTCAGCCGCCACGACCACGACAGCCTGGAAGAACTGCTGTCCTACCCGCTGCCGCAGGAGCGCAACAGCGATCCGGAAATGATGGCGCGTTTCCGCGCGCGCATGGAACTGGCACCGCTGATCAACCAGTACCTGATCGACGAGGGCGTGGCCGCCACGGTGTCGATCAGCAGCTGGAACGACGGCATCGTCCGCGTCATGGGCGGCGGCTCGCGCAAGGCCGGCGAGTCGGTCGGCGTGCCGGCGCTGGTGATGATGGCCGAGCACTACAACACGGTGATGCGCGCGCTGGAGCGCAAGGAAGCGGTGAAGCTGCGCCTCAATGTGGACGCGCGTTTCACTGACGAGGCCAACCAGCCGGGCTACAACACCATCGCGGAAATCCCCGGCACCGGCCCGCAGAAGAACGAAGTGGTGATGCTGGGTGCGCACCTGGATTCCTGGCACACCGGCTCGGGCGCCAACGACAACGGCGCCGGCGTGGCGGTGATGATGGAGGCCATGCGCATCCTCAAGGCGGTCGGCGCCAAGCCCAACCGCACCATCCGCGTCGCCCTGTGGACCGGCGAGGAGCAGGGCCTGATCGGCTCGCAGTCGTACGTGGGCAAGCACTTCGGCAAGTTCGAGGAGCCGAAGGATCCGGCCGAGAAGGCGCTGCCGGCGTTCTTCCGCCAGAGCAAGGGCAAGCTGATCCGCACCGCCGACCACGGCAGGATCTCCGCCTACTTCAACCTCGACAACGGCAGCGGCAAGATCCGCGGCATCTACGCGCAGGAAAACCTCGCCGTGGCGCCGATCTTCGAGGAATGGCTGAAGCCGTGGAACGACGTGGGCGCCACCATCGTCACCCAGCGCAACACCGGCAGCACCGACCACGTCAGCTTCGACGCGGTGGGCATCCCCGGCTTCCAGTTCGTGCAGGACCAGCTGGACTACTTCAGCCACGTCCACCACACCCATCTGGACGTGCAGGACCACGCGGTGGCCAACGACCTGAAGCAGGCCTCGGCGATCGTCGCTTCGTTCGTCTATAACACCGCGATGCGCCCGGGCAAGCTGCCGCGCAAGGCGTTCGTGGAAACGAAGTAAGCGGTTCCCGCGAGGGAATGCGAAGGGCCGGCCATGTGCCGGCCCTTTGTTTTTGTGCCTGCGCCAGCGCAGCGGCGCACGGCCGTGGCTCAGTCGAGCGCGAGCTTCAGGTTGATGCCCAGCCCCAGCATGTCCTCGGGTTCCGCTTCCAGGTCGGCCCGCAGCAGCGGGCGGCCCAGCAGCCAGCGCCGGTCCAACTGCAGCAGCAGGCGGTCGCCGTCGGCCTGCAGCTGCAGGCCCTGCGGCTGCTCGCTGCCGCGCGAGCGGTGCAGCAGCACCGCCAGCCGCAGCAGCGCGGCGGTGCGGCGCGCGTTGGCGAGCAGCCGGTCGGGAATCATCTCGAACGCCGACTTGGGCACGTTGCGCCGGTGCGTGCGCACCAGCGCGGCGAGGAAGCGCTGTCCCTGCTGCGAGAACCCGGCGATGTCGGAGTTCTGCAGCACGTAGGCGCCGTGGGTGTGGTAGCCGCTGTGGGCGATCGCCAGCCCGAGTTCATGCAGGCGGGCGGCGCGGGCGAGCATCGCGCGGTCGTCGGCGCTCAGCCCCCAGTCGCCCGCCACCTGTTCGAACAGGCCCAGCGCGGTGGCCTCCACCCGCATCGCCTGGGTGGTATCCACGCCGTAGCGCTGCATCAGCGCGGCCACGGACACGTCGCGCGGGTCGTCGGCACCGCCGCGTCCCAGCAGGTCGTAAAGCACGCCTTCGCGCAGCGCGGCCTTGCTCACTTGCAGCCGTTCCAGCCGCAGCGCGGCAAACACCGCCTCCAGCACCAGCACGCCGCCGGCGATCACCGGGCGGCGGTCGTCGGACAGGCCGGGCAGGTCGATGTCCTCGATCCTGCCGGCCTGCAGGATGCGGTCGCGGATCTGCACCAGCGCGTCAGAGGTGATCGCGCCCTTGGTCAGCTTCATCGCCGCGCAGATGCCACCGATCGCCTTGTGGGTGCCGGAGGTGCCGATGGCTTCGTCCCAGCCCAGCCGGCGATAGGGCGCGGCGAACTGCTGCAGCTGCGCCGACACTTCCGTGAACGCCGCGTTCCAGCGCTTGCGGGTGAGTTTGTTGCCTTCGAAGAAGCGGCGCGTGCTGGCCACGCAGCCGACCTGCAGGCTCTCGCGCTCCAGCGGGGTGAAGCCCTCGCCGATGATGCATTCGGTGGAGCCGCCGCCGATGTCGATGACCAGCCGCTTCTGGCCTTCCTGCGGCGGCTGCTCGTGGGCCACGCCGAGATAGACCAGGCGTGCTTCCTCGCGGCCGGAGATCACGTCGATGGCATGGCCCAACGCCGCCTCGGCAGGAGACAGGAACGATTCCGGCGCGCGCAGCTGGCGCACGGTATGGGTGGCCACCGCGCGCACCTGCCGCGGCGGGATTTCGGCGATGCGCTGGCCGAACCGCGCCAGGCAGGCCAGCGCGCGGTCGCGCACCTCCGGCGACAGCCCGCCCAGCGCGTTCAGGCCTTCGCCCATGCGCACGGTCTCGCGCAGGCGGTCGACCACCCGCAGCTGGCCCAGCACGCGCTGCGCCACCACGATATGGAAGCTGTTGGACCCGAGGTCCACCGCTGCCACCAGGTCGCCGTCGCGCAGCGGGGCGGGGGCGCGTGGCGGAAGCGGGCTCATGCGGTAGGAAGGGTAGGATGGCGCATGTGTCATTATCGCCTGCGTGGCCGCCGTCAGGCGTCCAGCGCGGCCAGCAGGGCCAGCTGCGCCGAGAACGGCTCCTCGCCGGGCGCCGGCAGGCGGCGCTCGTAGCAGCCGTCGCTGCGCAGTTCCCATGCGTTCTGGTTGTCGGCCAGGTAGTTCAGCAGGCCTTCGCGCTGCACCCGCGCGGCGACGCCGGGGTCCAGCAGCGGGAAGGCGGTCTCCACCCGCCGCAGCAGGTTGCGCTCCAGCCAGTCGGCCGAGGAGCAGAACAGCTCCGGCGCATCGTTGTTGCCGAACCACCAGATCCGGTGGTGTTCGAGGAAACGGCCCACCACCGAACGCACGCGGATGCTCTCGGAAATCCCGGGGATGCCCGGCCGCACCGCGCAGGCGCCACGCACGATCAGGTCGATCTCCACCCCCGCCTGCGACGCTTCGTAGAGCGCGCGCACCACTTCCGGTTCGTTGAGCGCGTTCATCTTGGCGACGATCCGGCCCGGCCGGCCGGCGCGCGCATGCGCGGCCTCGCGCGCGATCCGTGCCAGTACCCCGGGGTGCAGGGTGAACGGCGACTGCAGCAGGCGCGACAGGCTCAGCGGCGCGGCCAGGCCCGAGAGCTGCTGGAAGATCAGGTGCACGTCGTTGCCGATTTCCGGATGCGCGGTCAGCAGGCCGAAGTCGGTGTAAGCCCGCGCGGTGCCGCTGTGGTAGTTGCCGGTGCCCAGGTGCACGTAGCGGCGCAGCATGCTGCCCTCCCGGCGCACGATCAGCAGCATCTTGGCGTGGGTCTTGTAGCCGACCACGCCGTACACAACCTGCACGCCGGCATCCTGCAGGCGGTCGGCCAGGCGCAGGTTCGCTTCCTCGTCGAAGCGCGCGCGCAGTTCCACCACCACGGTCACGTCCTTGCCGTTGCGCGCGGCCTGGATCAGGTGCTCGACGATCGGCGATTCCCGGCCGGTGCGGTACAGCGTCTGCTTGATCGCCAGCACGTCCGGATCCTCGGCGGCCTGGCGGATCAGCTCCAGTACCGGGGTGAAGCCGTCGTAGGGATGGTGCAGCAGCACGTCGCCCTGGCGGATCAGTTCGAACATCGCGTCCATGTCGCGCGGCACGCGCGACTGGAACGGCCGGAACTTCAGGTCCGGTCGCTGCACCATGTCGTAGACCTGCACCACCCGGTTGAGGTTGACCGGGCCATTGATCTTGTAGACCGCGCTTTCCGACAGGTCGAAGTTCGCCAGCAGGCTGTCCACCACCGGCTGCGGGCAGCGCTCGTCGATCTCCAGCCGCACCGCGCGCAGGTAGCCGCGGCCCAGCAGTTCGTCGCGCAACGCCAGCGCGAGGTTGTCCATGTCGTCTTCGTCGACGATCAGCTCGGAATTCCGGGTCACCCGGAACTGGTGCGCGCCCTTGACCTTCATGCCCGGGAACAGCTCGTGCACGAACGCGGACAGCACCTCGCTCAGGAACACGAAGTCGTGGAAGGCGTCGCCGTCGCCGTCGGCGTCGGGCAGGCGGATGATCCGCGGCAGCGAACGCGGCGCGCGCACGATGGCGAGGTGGCCTTCGCGGCCGAAGGCATCGCGTCCTTCCAGCTGCACCACCACGTTGAGTGACTTGTTGAGGATCTTGGGGAAGGGGTGCGCCGGGTCGAGGCCGAGCGGCGACAGCACCGGCATGATCTCTTCCTGGAAATGCGCGCGCAGCCAGCCGGCCTGCTCCGCCGTCCACTGCTCGCGCTGGAGCAGGCGGATACCCTGTTCGGCGAGCGCCGGCCGCAGCTCCTCGTAGAAGCAGCGGTACTGCGCGTCCACCAGCGCCGCCGCGCGTTCGTGGATGCGCTCCAGCAGCACCGCCGGCGCCAGGCCGTCGGTGCCCGCCGGCAGGTTCAGCTCGACCGCGTGGCGCACCGCGCCGCCGCGGATCTCGAAGAACTCGTCGAGGTTGGTGCAGGAGATGCAGAGATAGCGCAGGCGTTCCAGCAGCGGCACCGATGGATCCTGCGCCTGCGCCAGCACGCGGAAATTGAAATCCAGTTGCCCCAGTTCGCGGTTGGCATACAGCGAGGGGTCGTGCAGCGATGGCGGGCTGGAATCGGCGGTCATGTCGGGAAGGATGCCAAAGAGTCGTGGTCGAGGCCGCGGTCGAGCACGCGCGCGGGGCCGAAATGACAGGAGAAGGTGCTGCCGGCGCCCACTTCGCTTTCGATGCGCAGCTGCGCTTCGTGCAGGCCCAGCACGTGCTTGACGATGGCAAGGCCGAGGCCGGTGCCGCCGGATTCGCGCGAGCGGCTGGTGGAGACGCGGTAGAAGCGTTCGGTCAGGCGCGGCAGGTGCGCGGCCGGGATGCCGTAGCCGGAATCGCGCACCGCCAGCACCGCTCCGCCACCGGCATCGCGGCTCAGGCGGATGGTGATCTCGCCGCCGTCGGGGGTGTAGCGCACCGCGTTGCTGACCAGGTTGCCGAAGGCACTGTGCAGTTCCTTCGCCGCGCCGCGCAGGTCCACCTGTGCCAGGTCCTCGACCTGCACGCGGTGGCGACCACTGCTCAGTGCTTCGGCTTCGCGGCGCAGGTTGGCCAGCATCGGCGCCATCGCCACGTGCTCTTCCGGCAGCTGGTCGCGCGCTTCCAGCCGCGACAGCGTCAGCAGGTCCTCGACCAGCCGGGTCATGCGCTGCGACTGCCGGCGCATTTCCGCCAGCAGCGACGCCCATTCCGGGTTGTCGTCGGCGTCCAGCATCTCCAGGTAGCCGTGGATCACCGTCAGCGGGGTGCGCAGCTCATGCGAGACGTTGGCGACGAAGTCGCGGCGCATGTGTTCCAGGCGCAGCAGCTTGCTGACGTCACGCGCAAGCAGCAGCCACAGCTCGTCGGAATAGGGAATCAGGCGCAGGCTCAGGCGGCGGCCGGGGTCGACCGGCGAGGCCACGTCCTCCATCGGTTCGGCATTGCGCCCCGCGGCCAGCCATTGCGCCATCGGCAGCGGCTGCAGCGCGTCCGCCACCGGCGCGTTGTGGTGCTGCGGGTAGCGCAGGCCCAGCAGCGGCGTTGCGGCCTCGTTGAACCACAGTACGCGCTGGCTGTTGCGTTCCACCAGCACCACCGCGTCAGGCAGCGCCGCGGCCACCGCGCGGTAGGCGCGCAGCATCTCAAGCAGCCGCCGCTTGCGCGCGCGCATCTCGGTCTGGCCGCGGAACAGCAGGGCGTCCAGCGCGTTCCAGGCGCCGCCGTCGGCGCCGGGCGCCGGCCGCTGGCGCGCCGCCAGCCGCCGCAGCACCCGGTGCAGCCGCCAGTAGTGCCAGGCCACCACGCCCAGCGCGGTGACCGCCAGCGCCGGCCAGGGCTGGCCCAGCAGCAGGCCCAGGGCCAGTCCGGCGAGCAGCACCAGGGCGAGTTGTCCCAGCGTGCGGAACCAGGCTTGGCGGGCTTCGGGCGACATCAGGCAAGTATCCGTGTTTGCTCCCGGGCCTGCTTGCCGGGGGAGGGTGGGCGGCACGGTGCGATCTGCGCCGCGGCTTCGCCCGCGTCCGGACGAAGCGGGTTCAGACCGCCGCGGAGAACCGATAGCCGGCGCCGCGCACGGTCTGCACCATTGCATCCAGCTGGTGCGGCTCCAGGGTCTTGCGCAGGCGGCGGATGTGCACGTCGACGGTGCGCTCTTCCACGTACACGCTGCCCCCCCAGACGTGGTCCAGCAGCTGGGTGCGCGAATACACGCGCTCGGCGTGGGTCATGAAGAAGTGCAGCAGCCGGTATTCGGTGGGTCCCATCTGGATCGGGTGCGAGGTGCCGTCCAAGTCGGCGAACACCCGATGCGCGGCGCCATCGATGCGCAACGCGCCGACCTGCACGCTGCCGTCGTCGTCGTCGTCGCGCGACCGCCGCAGCACCGCGCGGATCCGCGCCAGCAGCTCGCGTGCGGAGAACGGCTTGACCACGTAGTCGTCGACGCCCGCTTCCAGCCCGCCGACGCGGTCGTTTTCCTCGCCGCGTGCGGTCAGCATGATGATCGGGATGTCGCGGGTCAGCGCTTCGCGCCGCCAGCGCCGGGCCAGTTCCAGGCCGCTGGTGCCGGGCAGCATCCAGTCCAGCAGGATCAGGTCCGGCACCCGTTCGGCGATGCGCTCCTGGGCCTCGCGGGCGTCGGCGGCCAGCAGCGGCGCGTAATCGCCCTTGCGCAGCGCATAGGCCAGCATGTCGCGGATCGCGGGCTCGTCTTCGACGATCAGGATGTGCTTTTGCATGTCGTCCGATGGTCGCGCCGCGGTGGGGCGCACGCCATCATTACACGACGGTTTGGTGACAGTTTCGTGACCCTGTCACCTGCCGGTACGGACCCCGAAGCCCAGCCGTCCGCCGCGCACCTCCTCGTCGTGGACGCCCTGCCTGCGCAGTTCCAGCACGGTCGGGGTGATCGCGGCGATGCGCGCGTCGATGCGGGCGCGGGCGTAGTAGTCGAGGTCGTCGCGCTTCTTGAGGTTGTTCAGCTGCACCAGCGCCTGCTCCGGGCGGCCGGACAGGTAGGCCGCCTCGGCCCAGGCCTCGCCGGCGCGCACCGGTTCGCCGGCGATCTCGTTGGCGCGCGCATAGGCCTGCTGGAACGGCAGGTCGTCGCCGGCGCCGCCCAGGAGGGGACGCAGCACGGCAACCGAACGGATACCGGCTTCGCGGGTATTGCGCTCGCCCAGCAGCCGCGCATACCCCAGCGCCAGCGCGCGGTGGGTGGGCATCCGCGCCAGCAGCGCCTCGAAGCGGCGGTCGGCGTCCTGGGCGTGGCCGGTCCGGGCCTCGGATTCGCCCAGCGCAATCTGCACCCACAGGTTGTCCGGCCGCGCCTGCGCCAGCGGGCCCAGTTCCTGCAGGGCCTGCGCATGCTGCCCGGCCTGCTGGTGGGCGAATGCCAGTCCGTAGCGGCGCGCCTCATCCAGCGGCGCCTTGGCGCGCATCTGCTGGTATTCGCGGATCGCCTGCGCCGGCGTTGGCGCGCTGAGCACGCGCAGGCGCTCGCGCGCCCAGTCGAAGTCGCCGGTGCTGCCCTGGCCCTGGCGGCTGCGCGCGCCGGTGGCGATGCGCAGCCCCGGCGGCAGCAGCGGGTTGTTGCTGGGGCCGGCGGCGGTGTTGGCCAGCGTGGGCTCCAGCTTGGCGGCGCGTTCGCGCGCCTCGCTGATGCGCGTCAGGGTCAGCGGGTGGGTCTGCAGGTAGCCGGGCACGGCGCCGCGTTCGTCGCCCTGGTTCATCCGCACCACCGACTGCAGCGTCTGGAAGAAGTCCGCCATCGCCTCCGGGTCGTAGCCGGCATGGGCCAGCGTGCGGATGCCGATGCGGTCGGCCTCGGCCTCGTTGTCGCGGGTGTAGTTGATCTGGCGCTGCTGCAGCACGCCCAGGCCGGTCATCAGCGCCGCCGAAGTGGCGTCGCCGCTGGAGGTGCCGCCTGCCTGCTGGGCGGCCACGATCGCCCCCAGCGTGGCCAGCAGGATCGGCAGGCTCTCGCGCTGGGCCTTCTCGGCGCCGCGCAGCACGTGCTGCTGGGTGACGTGGGAGATCTCGTGCGCCAGCACGCCCGCCACCTGGTCCTCGCGGTCGGCCGCCAGCACCAGGCCCGCGTTCATGCCGATATAGCCGCCCAGGGTGGCGAAGGCGTTGATCTGGCGGTCGCGCAGCATGAAGAAGGTGAAGCTTTGTTGTGGCCGGTCGCTGGCGCCGGACAGGCGCTGGCCGACATCCATCAGCCAGCCGTCCAGCAGCGGGTCGTCCAGCACGTAGCCGGCGTGGCGCAGCTGCGCCAGCACCATCGCACCGTATTCGGCCTGGCGGGCGGGCGAGAGCATGCTGCCGGCCGAGGAGCCGATGTCCGGCAGGCCGCGGTCCTGGGCGATGGCCGTGGCGGTGCCGGTGGCCAGCAGGCAGGCAAGCAGGGCGGTGGACAGGCGGCGCGGGAAAAGAGTCATGCGGACAGGATGCGGGCTGGGCGGGGGCGGGGCGTGAATGGGGCTTGAGCGGCTGGAAATCCAGCGCGGCGACCCCATATTCGACCAGAATCCAGCCCACAGGTTCAGGAGACCCCATGAGCGTTGCAGAGACCCCCGCCATCACCATCTACAGCACGGCGGTCTGCCCGTACTGCGTGATGGCCAAAAACTTCCTCAAGAGCAAGGGCCGCGAGTGGACCGAGGTCCGCATCGACACCGACCCGGCCGAACGGGAAAAGATGGTCGCCCTGACCAAGCGCACCAGCGTGCCGCAGATCTTCGTCGGCGACGTCCACGTCGGCGGCTACGACGACATGATGGCGCTGCACCGCGAGGGCAAGCTGGAGCCGCTGCTCGAGGGCAAGCCCGCATGAGCGGCGCCGACGACCGGGTGAAGCAGTTCACCGAATTCCGCCAGCGCATGAACAAGCGCATCCTGGACGAACCCAACCAGGTGGTGCGGCGGTTCTTCGCGCTCGACACCCAGACCTACCAGCCCGGCGCGCTGGACGTGAAGACCAAGGAACTGATGGGGCTGACCGCCTCGATGGTGCTGCGCTGCGATGACTGCATCAGCTACCACGTGGCCCAGTGCAAGGATGCCGGCGTCACCCGCGAGGAGATGTTCGAGGCGTTCTCGGTCGGGCTGGTGGTGGGCGGCTCCATCGTCATCCCGCACCTGCGCCGCGCCGTGGATTTCCTGGACCGGCTGGAGCAGGGCGAGGCCGAGGCGCCTTCCACCCACGACCATGGTTGAAGGTCGGCGGACATACGTCGTCGCACGGCATCTGCGATAATCGCGGGCTATCTGCCCCCACCCCCGGCATCGCGCGGCGCGCGGTGACGGCCTGTCTGGAAACTGGAAAATGACAACGATCACGGTCATCCGCGGCGACGGCATCGGCCCGGAAATCATGGACGCCACCCTGCACGTGCTGGACGCGATGCAGCTGGGCCTTTCGTACGAGTACGCGGACGCCGGCATGGTCGCGCTGGAGAAGCACGGTGACCTGCTGCCGGCGGCGACCATGGATTCGATCCGCAAGAACAAGATCGCGCTGAAGTCGCCCCTGACCACCCCGGTGGGCGGCGGGTTCTCCTCGATCAACGTCGAGCTGCGCAAGCGCTTCGACCTGTACGCCAACGTGCGACCGGCCAAGTGCTTCCCGAACACCAAGTCGCGCTTCAGCGGCGGCGTCGACCTGATCACCGTGCGCGAGAACACCGAAGGCGCCTACATCGGCGAGGGCCAGAGCGTTTCCGAGGATGGCGAGACCGCGGTGCTGACCCAGAAGGTCACCCGCAAGGGCTCCGAGCGCATCGTCCGCTACGCCTTTGACCTGGCTCGCAAGACCGGCCGCAAGAAGGTCACGGTGGTGCACAAGGCCAACATCCTGAAGTCCACGTCCGGCCTGTTCCTCAAGACCGCGCGCGAAGTTGCGACGCAGTACCCCGACATCGAGTGCAACGAGATGATCGTGGACAACACCTGCATGCAGCTGGTGCTGAAGCCGGAGCAGTTCGACATCATCGTCACCACCAACCTGTTCGGCGACATCATCTCCGACCTCTGTGCCGGCCTGGTCGGCGGCCTGGGCCTGGCGCCCGGCGCCAACATCGGTACCGACGTGGCGATCTTCGAAGCCGTGCATGGCTCCGCCCCGGACATCGCCGGCAAGGGTGTTGCCAACCCGTGCGCGCTGCTGCTGGGCGCGGCGCAGATGCTGGACCATCTTGGCAAGCCGGATCAGGCCACCCGGCTGCGCGAGGCCATCGTCGCCACGCTGGAAGCCAGGGATTCGCTGACCCCGGACCTGGGGGGCGAGGGCAACACGATGTCGTTCGCCAAGGCGATCGCGTCGCGCCTGTAAGCCTCCATCGCGCGTCGGACTCGGCGCTGCAACGGAAAAGGGCACCGCAAGGTGCCCTTTTTCATGGCTGGCGGTCGCCCGCGCTCAGTTGCGCGACTGCAGTTTGCTGAGCAGGCGCAACAGCTCCAGGTACAGCCATACCAGCGTTACCAGCAGGCCGAACGCGGCGTACCACTCCATGTACTTGGGTGCGCCCTGTTCCACGCCCTGCTCGATGAAGTCGAAGTCCAGCACCAGGTTCAGCGCGGCGATCACCACCACGAAGCCGGAGAACGCGATGCCGATCAAGCTGCTGTCGTGGATGAAGCTCATGCCTTTGAAGCCGAACAGGCCCAGTCCGATCTGGACGAGATACAGCAGTGCGATGCCGCCGGTGGCTGCCACGACGCCGAGCTTGAAGTTCTCGGTCGCCTTGATCAGGCCGCTGCGATAGGCCAGCAGCAGCGCGGCCAGCGTACCGAAGGTCAGGCCCACCGCCTGCATCACGATGCCCGGGAAGCGCAGTTCGAACATCGCCGACACCGCGCCGAGGAACAGCCCTTCCAGCACCGCATAGGCGGGGGCGGTGTAGGGCGACCAGGTCTTCTTGAAGATCGTCACCAGCGCGACGATGAAGCCGCCGATCGCGCCGCCCCAGACGTAGGGCATCACCGCGCCGGGATTGCCGGCTGCCATCGCCGCGGAGAACTGCGCCCAAGTGAACAGCGCGCCGGCCAGCGTCAGGACCAGCAGGATGGCGGTCTTGTTGACCGCGCCGTTGAGCGTCATCGCCCCCGCGTCGCCCTGCACCAGGGTGCCGCTGCCGAGGTCGAGGAAGGTGTTGTCCTTGAGTGCGGGATTGCCGCTGCGCATGGGGATCATCCTGTGCTTGGCCGGCCGTTGCCGGGATTGCCCGAGGATAGCCCGCGCGACTGAAGCCTGCCACCGCTGGTGCGAAAGGCGGGACTCGAACCCGCACGCCTTGCGGCACTGGAACCTAAATCCAGGGCGTCTACCAATTCCGCCACTTTCGCGCGCCGGCATTGTAGCGGCGCCGACTGGCGCAGCGGGCGAACCGCAGGTTCGAATCCTTCGTTGGCAGGCGTCGGACAAAAGAAAACGCCCGGCTTGCGGCCGGGCGTTTCGGGGTTTGGTGGGCCGTCAAGGATTCGAACCTTGGACCTATTGATTAAGAGTCAACTGCTCTACCAACTGAGCTAACGGCCCCGAAGAAGCGAAATTGTAGCAAACACCAGATCAACTGCAAGTACCCGCGGCCGATCGTTCATCAAAGGGTGGGGTGGCTGAAGGGACTCGAACCCTCGACAACTGGAATCACAATCCAGGACTCTAACCAACTGAGCTACAGCCACCACCGAAAACTGTCCCGCTGTTTGGCGCGCCCGGCAGGAATCGAACCTGCAACCACCGGCTTAGAAGGCCGGTGCTCTATCCGGTTGAGCTACGGGCGCCCGGTCCGGAACTCGAACCAGGCGACACCGGAATGGTCGGGGTAGAGGGATTCGAACCCCCGACATCCTGCTCCCAAAGCAGGCGCGCTACCAGACTGCGCTATACCCCGCCCGATGGAACCGATTCATTCCAGCGCCCGCCCGGTTGCTGCGATCACTGTCTTCCGAGCACGCCAGCGCAACGAAAGGCCGGGCATTGTCCGACTGCGCACGCCTCCTGTCAACGCATCATCTTCGGGTGGGTGGCGAGGCGGGCGGAAATCGGGGAAACTAGCAAGTTCCGCGCGGTCGTGGCCGCGCCCGGGGTGGTTGCCCCGGTAACCGCATCCATCCGCACAATTCCGGGTTCGCGCGAACCCGCCCAGGAGTCATCGCATCATGCAAGTCTCGGTCGAATCCGTCGGCAACCTCGAGCGCCGCGTCATCCTCAGCCTGCCCGCCGACGACGTCGAGGCGCAGATTGGCAGCCGCCTGCGCGAGATCGCGCAGAACGTGCGGATCAAGGGCTTCCGCCCCGGCAAGGTGCCGGCCAAGGTGGTCGAGCAGCGGTACGGCGGCCAGGTTCGCGCCGAGATCCTCGACGGCCTGCTGCGCGAGGGGCTGGGCAAGGCGGTGCGCGAAAACGAACTGAACGTCGTCGGCGCGCCGCAGATGATGCCGGGCGAGGACGCCGCCGAGGGCGAACTGAAGTACGTGGCGTCGGTGGAGCTGGCGCCTGACTTCGGCGAGCTCGACATGAGCAAGCTGGAAGTCGTGCGCCACACCGCGGAGGTCACCGACGCCGACGTCGAGCGCATGCTCGAGAATCTGCGCCAGCAGCGCGCCAGCTGGACCCAGGTCACCCGTGCCGCCAAGGCCGGCGACCTTGTGAACCTCGAGACCAGCAGCACCGTCGACGGCACCCGCATGCCGGCCGAAGGCGTCGAGCGCACCAGCACCGTGCTGGGCTCGGCGGCGATCTACCCCGAGGTCGAGTCCGCCATCGCCGGCATGCAGCCGGGCGAGGAGAAGACCCTCGACGTGACCCTGCCGGCCGACTGGCACGCCGCGCAGTTCGCCGGTAAGACCATCACCTCCACCTTCAAGCTGCTCGACGTCGCCGAGCAGGTGCTGCCGGAAGTCGATGCCGCGTTCATCCGCAGCTTCGGCGTCAAGAGCGGCGATCTCGAGCAGTTCAAGGCCGACATCCGCAGCAACCTGGAGCGCGAGCTCAAGGGTGCGCTGATGAATCGCCTGCGTCGCGAAGTCGGGGAGCAGCTGGCGGCCGTCTACAAGGACGTGGAGCTGCCGCCGCGCCTGGTCGAAACCGAGGCGCAGGCGCTGATGGCCAACGCCGCCGAGCAGGCCCGTCGCCAAGGCCAGCAGCTGGCTGCCGCGCCGGAAGCCTTCCAGGAGGCGGCGCGCAAGCGCGTGCTGGTGGCGCTGCTGGTGGGCGAAGTGGCCCGCCGCAACGAACTGCGCCTGGAGCCGGAGCGCCTGAACGAAACCATGCGCCTGATCGCTTCGACCTACGAACAGCCGCAGCAGGTCATTGATCTGTACCGCAACGATCCCCAGTTGATGCAGGGCCTGCAGAACCGCGTGATGGAAGAACAGGTCACCGACTGGATCGCCGAGCGCGCCCAGCACACCGAAAAGGCGCTGAGCTTCCAGGAAGCGATCAGCCAGTAACCTTCAACAGGCGGACACGCCGAGCGAGAACCCATGGATCCGATCAAGAACCTCAACCTGGTGCCGATGGTGGTCGAACAGACCAGCCGCGGCGAGCGCGCGTACGACATCTACTCGCGCCTGCTGAAGGAGCGGGTGATCTTCCTGGTCGGCGGCATCGACGACCACGTGGCCAACGTGGTCGTGGCGCAGATGCTGTTCCTCGAGGCGGAGAACCCCGAGAAGGACATCAGCCTGTACATCAACTCGCCGGGCGGCATCGTCACGGCGGGCATGGCGATCTACGACACCATGCAGTACATCAAGCCGGACGTCAGTACGATCTGCGTCGGCCAGGCCTGCTCGATGGGCGCGGTGCTGCTGGCGGCTGGCGCCGCCGGCAAGCGCTACGCGCTGCCGAACTCGCGGGTCATGATCCACCAGCCGCTGGGCGGCGCCCAGGGCCAGGCCACCGACATCGACATCCAGGCGCGCGAGATCCTGGCGATGCGCGAGCGCCTGAACGAGATCCTGGCCCGCCATACCGGCCAGGCCATCGACGTGATCGCCCGCGACACCGAGCGCGACAACTTCAAGAGCGCCGAGGCCGCCCGCGACTACGGGCTGGTGGACGAGGTGCTCAGCCGGCGCCCGGAAGAGTCCATCCAGACCAGCTGAACCAGCTGAACCGGATGGCGGGCCGTGGCTCACGGTTCCGATCCATTGGCCGATAACTGGCGTACAACGAACAACCGCCCCGACTGGGCCCGGCGGGGGCGTATGGTATTCTCGGGCCGAAGCCGCACTGCGCGGCGAGCGAGTGGCGAATGAGCGAAGACCGTCAGGGACGCAACACCGGCGACAACAGCAAGATCCTCTACTGCTCCTTCTGCGGGAAGAGCCAGCATGAGGTGCGCAAGCTAATCGCCGGCCCCAGCGTGTTCATCTGCGACGAGTGCGTGGAGCTCTGCAACGACATCATCCGCGAGGAACTCGAGGAGAAGGCGCAGTCCAGCCGCAGCTCGCTGCCCAAGCCGCGCGAGATCCTCGAGGTGCTGGACCAGTACGTGATCGGCCAGCAGCGCGCGAAGAAGACGCTGGCGGTGGCCGTCTACAACCACTACAAGCGCATCGAGAGCCGGCAGAAGAACGACGAGGTCGAGCTGGCCAAGTCCAACATCCTGCTGGTGGGCCCGACCGGCTCGGGCAAGACGCTGCTGGCGGAAACGCTGGCGCGCATGCTCAACGTACCGTTCACCATGGCCGACGCCACCACGCTGACCGAAGCCGGCTATGTCGGCGAGGACGTGGAAAACATCATCCAGAAGCTGCTGCAGAAGTGCGACTACGACGTCGAGAAGGCGCAGCACGGCATCGTCTACATCGACGAGATCGACAAGATCAGCCGCAAGTCCGAGAACCCGTCGATCACCCGCGACGTGTCCGGTGAAGGCGTGCAGCAGGCGCTGCTGAAGCTGATCGAAGGCACCCTCGCGAGCGTGCCGCCGCAGGGCGGGCGCAAGCATCCGCAGCAGGAGTTCCTGCAGGTCGACACGCGCAACATCCTGTTCATCGTCGGCGGCGCGTTCGCCGGCTTGGACAAGGTCATCCAGCAGCGATCCACCGAAGCGGGCGGCATCGGCTTCGGCGCCAAGGTGAAGAGCGCGGAGCGCAAGGCCGACGTCGGCCAGGTGCTGGCGCGGGTCGAGCCCGAGGACCTGATCAAGTACGGCCTGATCCCCGAATTCGTCGGTCGCCTGCCGGTGGTCGCCACGCTGGAAGAGCTGGACGAGGCGGCGCTGGTCAAGATCCTCACCGAGCCCAAGAACGCCATCACCAAGCAGTTCAAGAAGCTGTTCGAGATGGAAGGCGTGGAGCTGGAGATCCGCCCCGATGCACTGGCGGCGATCGCCAAGCAGGCGATCAAGCGCAAGACCGGCGCGCGCGGCCTGCGGACCATCGTCGAATCGGTGCTGCTGGACACCATGTACGAACTGCCGTCGCTGGAGAACGTCAGCAAGGTGGTGGTGGACGAGTCGGTGATCGAGCACAAGTCCGAGCCGTATCTGATCTACCAGACGGTGCCGGCGCCGGCCAAGGCCGCTGCCGCCGACTGAACCGCCGCCGCAGCTGCGTGGAAAGCCGCCTTCGGGCGGCTTTCGCGTTTCAGCGGGAAAGATGCGCCTGTCCGTGTCGTGCAACACGGGTGCAACACCCTGATCTGAAAGGGATTGTGCGGCCATGGTGAAGGCCGCTTGCAACCCGGGTGCAACATCCCCATAAACGAGACATGGCGGCGCCGGCGCGCCGCGGTCGCAATGGAGTCCCCCACATGCCCGCCCAGACCCGATCCGAATCCCCCGTACTGCCGGTGTTGCCGCTGCGCGACGTGGTGGTGTTCCCGCACATGGTGATCCCGCTGTTCGTGGGGCGGGAGAAGTCGATCCGCGCGCTGGACATCGCCGTGGAGGGCGACAAGCGCATCCTGCTGGTGGCGCAGAAAGCCGCCGATACCGACGATCCCGAAGCCGGCGACCTGCATGCCATCGGCACCATGGCGCAGGTGCTGCAACTGCTGAAGCTGCCGGACGGCACCATCAAGGTGCTGGTGGAAGGGCTGTCGCGGGCGCGCGCCGACGAAGTGCATGCGAAGGACGGCGCACTGTTCGCCACCGCGCATGAAGTGGCCGCGGGCGAGGAGCGCGAGCCGCGCGAAGTGCAGGCGATCGTGCGCACCCTGCTGTCGCTGTTCGAGCAGTACATCAAGACCAACCGCAAGCTGCCGCCGGAGCTGCTGCAGACCCTGTCCGGTATCGAAGAGCCCGACCGCCTGGCCGACACCATCGCCGCCCACCTGGGCGTGCGCCTGGCCGACAAGCAGAAGCTGCTGGAGACGCTGGATACCGCCGGCCGGCTGGAACTGCTGGTGGGCCTGGTCGATGGCGAGATCGACGTGCAGCAGATGGAAAAACGCATCCGCGGCCGGGTCAAGGGCCAGATGGAGAAGAGCCAGCGCGAGTACTACCTCAACGAGCAGATGAAGGCGATCCAGAAGGAGCTGGGCGAGCTCGACGACGCGCCCAACGACCTCGACGAGATCGCACGCCGGATCGCCAACGCCGGCATGCCAAAGGCGGTGGAAACCAAGGCGCGCACCGAGCTGGCCAAGCTCAAGCAGATGTCGCCGATGTCGGCCGAGGCCGGGGTGGTGCGCAACTACCTGGACTGGCTGCTGGGCGTGCCGTGGAAGAAGCGCAGCAAGGTGCGCAAGGACCTCAAGGGTGCGCAGGAGACGCTGGACGCCGACCACTACGGCTTGGAGAAGGTCAAGGACCGCATCCTCGAATACCTGGCGGTGCAGTCGCGCGTGGCCAAGATGAAGGGCCCGATCCTGTGCCTGGTCGGTCCGCCCGGCGTGGGCAAGACTTCGCTGGGGCAGAGCATCGCCAAGGCAACCAACCGCAAGTTCGTGCGGATGGCGCTGGGCGGCGTGCGCGACGAGGCAGAGATCCGCGGCCATCGCCGCACGTACGTGGGTTCGATGCCGGGCCGGATCGTGCAGAACCTCAACAAGGTCGGCACCCGCAACCCGCTGTTCATGCTGGACGAGATCGACAAGATGTCGATGGACTTCCGCGGCGATCCGTCGTCGGCGTTGCTGGAGGTGCTCGATCCCGAGCAGAACCACACCTTCAACGACCATTACCTGGAGGTCGACCTCGACCTGTCCGAGGTGATGTTCGTCGCCACCTCCAACTCGCTGAACATCCCCGGCCCGCTGCTGGACCGCATGGAGGTGATCCGCATCCCCGGCTACACGGAGGAGGAGAAGCTCAACATCGCGATGCGCTATCTGGTGCCCAAGCAGCTCAAGGCCAACGGCCTGCGCGAGGGCGAGCTGTCGATCGCCGAGAGTGCCATCACCGGCATCGTGCGCTACTACACGCGTGAATCGGGCGTGCGCAACCTCGAGCGCGAGATCGCCAAGATCGCCCGCAAGGTGGTCAAGGAGATCGCGCTGAAGGGCCCACAGCCGGCGTCGAAGAAGGGCAAGGCGGCGAAGGCGAAGACCATCGTCGTCACCGACAAGAACCTCGACAAGTACCTGGGCGTGCAGCGCTTCGACTTCGGTCGCGCCGAGGCGGAGAACGAGATCGGCCTGGTCACCGGCCTGGCATGGACCGAGGTCGGCGGTGACCTGCTGCAGATCGAGTCCACGCTGGTGCCCGGCAAGGGCGCATTGATCCTGACCGGTCAGCTTGGCGACGTGATGAAGGAGTCGGCATCGGCGGCGCTGTCGGTGGTGCGCGCGCGCACCGAACAGCTCGGCCTCGAGCTCGATTTCCTGCAGAAGCACGACATCCACGTGCACGTGCCGGACGGCGCGACGCCGAAGGACGGCCCCAGCGCCGGCATCGCCATGGCAACCGCGCTGGTGTCGATGCTCACGAAGATCCCGGTGCGCCACGACGTGGCGATGACCGGCGAGATCACCCTGCGTGGCAAGGTCAGCGCGATCGGCGGGCTGAAGGAGAAGCTGCTGGCGGCGCTGCGCGGTGGCATCCGCACGGTGATCATTCCGGACGAGAACCGCAAGGACCTGGCCGACATCCCGGCAACGGTGACGAAGCATCTGAAGATCGTGCCGGTGAAATGGATCGACGAGGTGCTGGACCTGGCGCTGGAGCGGCCGTTGCCGGCGCAGGCCCGTGGCGGCGCCAAACCAGCGGCGGCCTCCAAGGGCAAGGCCAGGGGCAGGGCGGGCGGCCGTCCCGCCGTGCAGCATTGAACCCTGTACGCGGATATGCATGCAGGATTGATCGCATGTGTCTGAAAGCCGCACCACTGCTCGCTTTCGTGTTGCGCACCGGAAACGGCGCTGGTATAAGGTTGGCAACCGCGGCGGCCTGGTCTGGCGTCGCGGCAAGCCCGGAACCACGGCAGGGGAGCGCCGCGGTTCCGGTCAACGAGAATTCTCCGCGTCACTTTCCGCAACGGAGCCAACAAGCAAATGAACAAAGCCGAATTCGTCGAAGCCGTCGCCGACAATGCCGAACTGACCAAGGCCGATGCCGGTCGCGCTGTTGATGCGATGGTCGCCGCCATCACCAAGGCCCTCAAGAAGGGCGACACCGTGACCCTCGTGGGCTTCGGCACCTTCTCGGTCCGCAAGCGCGGCGCCCGCACCGGCCGCAACCCGCGCACCGGCGACACCATCAAGATCAAGGCCTCCAAGAACCCGGCGTTCAAGGCCGGCAAGGCGCTGAAGGACGCGGTCAACTGATCTTCCCTCAGGGGAGCATCCGAAAAGCCCGGCCACAAGCCGGGCTTTTTCGTGACTGGCGCCTGCAGTCAAAGGTTCCGTTGCGCGGCGCGGGCTGCGATAATCGCCGACCCGGGCACTTAGCTCAGCGGTAGAGCGGCTCCCTTACAAGGAGCGGGTCGGGGGTTCGATCCCCTCAGTGCCCACCAGGTTGCGAAAGAAAAGTGTTGCGCCTGCGGAAAATGTAGGTATGATTGCGGGCTCACAGCGGAGTGGTAGTTCAGTCGGTTAGAATGCTGGCCTGTCACGCCGGAGGTCGCGGGTTCGAGTCCCGTCCACTCCGCCAGTTACAAGCAAGAGCCCTGCAGAAATGCGGGGCTTTTTGCTGTGCGCGCGCCGCAATCTCCGCTGCCTGCCGCGCTGCTCGGGTTAGACTACCCGGCTACGTCTCATTGCCGGTTCGCCCATGCTGCAGAAACTCCGCGAAAAGACTTCCGGTTGGATCGCCACCGTGATCCTCGGCCTGCTGATCGTCCCGTTCGCCTTCTTCGGCATGGAGTCCTACATGTCGCAGCAAGTGGATAACTACGCCGCGCGCATCGCCCAGCCGCCATCGTGGTGGAAGTCGGCGCCGCAGGTGTGGCCGGTGACGTACCTGTGGAAGATCCATGACATCGACGCGCAGGCCTACCGCGAGCGCCTCGAGGTGACGCGCATGAACATGCGCGAGCAGCAGGGCGAGAACTTCGATCCGAAGGCGTTCGAATCGGTGGAGAACAAGCGTCGGATCCTCGATGCGTTGATCGACGAGCAGCTGATGAAGCTGGCCGCCGAGCGCGATGGCATCGTCATCGGCGACGTCGCGGTGCGCGACGCGATCCAGAAGTTCCCGGACTTCCAGGTCGACGGCGCGTTCAACGCCGATCGTTACCAGCTGTTGCTGGCGTCGCAGAACCCGCCGCTGACCCCGCGCGACTTCGAGGCGCGCATCCGCGACAGCCTGAAGAACGAGCTGATCCCCGCAGGGATCGCCCGTTCCGCCTTCGTCACCGATGCCGAGCTGGATCGCCTGATGCGCCTGCTGGGCGAGCGCCGCGACGTCGGCTTCGTGACCCTGCCGCCGGCTGCGCCGGATACCGCCGAAGTGACGGCCGCGCAGATCGATGCCTGGTACCAGGCCCACAAGTCCGATTACCGCAAGCCGGAGTCGGTGCGGCTGGAATACGTCGAGGTTGACGGCAGCGCGCTGCCGGCGCCGGCGGTGGACGAGGCGGCGCTGCGCAAGCGCTACCAGGAGCAGATCGCCAAGTATTCCTCGGCCGAGAAGCGCGAGGTCGCGCATATCCTGGTGGCGGTGGCGGCCAACGCCAGCGACGCCGACAAGAAGGCTGCGGAAGCCAAGGCCAGGAGGCTGGCCGCCGAGGCGAAGGCGCCGGGCGCGGACTTTGCCGCACTGGCGAGTGCCAG
This sequence comes from Thermomonas sp. XSG, assembly GCF_014678725.1. NCBI lineage: Bacteria > Pseudomonadati > Pseudomonadota > Gammaproteobacteria > Lysobacterales > Lysobacteraceae > Thermomonas > Thermomonas sp. XSG. The sequence continues at coordinate 2,248,586 of NZ_CP061497.1, forward strand.
TTCGGATGACGCCGGCTCCAAGGCCAGTGGTGGCAGTCTCGGCCTGATCACGAAGGGTGGCATGCCGGGCGCGTTCGACGACACTGCCTTCGCGATGCAGGCGGGGGAAGTGCGCGGCCCGGTGAAGACCGATTTCGGCTGGCACATCATCAGGGTGAATGGCGTGCAGGCCGCGGTGCAGCGGCCGTTCGAAGATGCGCGCGCGGAGCTGGAGAAGGAACTGCAGGAAGGCTCGCGCGAGCGCGCCTTCAACGAGCTGACCGGCAAGCTGGTCGATGCCGCCTACCGCACGCCGACCTCGCTGGAGCCGGCCGCCAAGGCGCTGGGCCTGCCGCTGCAGACCACCCCGGCGTTCACCCGCGCCGGTGGCCCCGGCATCGCTAGCGACCAGAAGGTGCTGCGGGTGGCGTTCTCCGAGACGATGCTGCAGGACGGCACCGCCAGCGACCCGATCGAACTGGGTCCGGAGCGCACGGTGCTGATCCGGGTGATCGACCATGAGGCCGAGAAGGCGCTGCCGCTGACGCAGGTGCGTGACGCGGTGGTGGCGGCGATCCGGGCGGATCGCCAGCGCAAGGCCGCCGACACTGCCGCGGATGCGCTGGTGAAGGCAGCGAAGGCCAAGGGCTTGGCGGTTGCCGCCCAGGAAGCCGGGCTGGTCGTGGCCGATCTGAACGACATCACCCGTGGCATGCCGGTGCCATCGCCGCAGGCGGCGCAGGCCTTCTTCGATCAGCCCCGTCCCAAGGCCGGCGGCGCGTCGGTCGGCAAGGTGCTGGTCGGCGACCAGTACCTGGTGTTCGCGGTACGTGCGGTGCGTGACGCGGACATCGGCCAGGTGACGCCGCAGGAGCGCGATACCCTGCGCAAGCAGATGTCGGCGGCGCATGGCATGCAGGCGCAGAACGCCTTCATCCGTGCGGCGCGCGCCAAGTACAGCATCAAGGTGGCTGAAGACCGCCTGTGATGCGCGGCAGGCGGCGCACGAGACGCCGCTTTCGCCAGAACGCAAAACGCCCGGCACTGCCGGGCGTTTTCGTTTGGCGGAGCGGATGGGCAACGTCGATGCCGCACCCGCCAGCCCAGCTCTCCCCGTACCGCGGGGAGAGGGCGCGCGATCAGTCGATCCCGCTCATGCCCATGATGTTGTAGCCGGCGTCGACGTAGGTGATCTCGCCGGTGATGCCGTTGGCCAGGTCGGAGCACAGGAACGCGGCGGTGTTGCCCACGTCTTCGATGGTGACCGCACGGCGCAGCGGCGCGGCGGCTTCGAAGCTGCTCAGCATCTTGCGGAAATTGGCGACGCCCGACGCGGCCAGCGTGCGGATCGGGCCGGCCGAGATCGCGTTGACGCGGGTGCCCTCGGGGCCCAGTGCCATCGCCATGTAGCGCACGGTGGCCTCCAGCGAGGCCTTGGCCACGCCCATCGTGTTGTAGTTCGCCAGCGCGCGCTCCGCGCCGAGATAGGACAGGGTGAGGATGCTGCCGTTGCGGCCCTTCATCAGTGGGCGCGCGGCCTTGCCCAGTGCGGCCAGCGAGTAGGCGCTGATGTCGTGGGCGATGTGGTAGCGCTCGCGGTTGATGCCGTCGAGGAAGTCGCCCTCGATCGCCTCGCGCGGGGCGAAGGCGATGCAGTGGACGAGGATGTCGAAGCCGTCGCTCCAGTGCTTGCCCAGCTCGGAAAAGCAGTTGTCGATCTGGGCGTCGTCGGCCACGTCCAGCGGCAGCACGATGTTGCTGCCGTACCCGGCGGCGGCGTCCTCGACGCGCGACTTGAGCTTTTCGTTCTGGTAGGTCAGCGCCAGTTCGGCGCCTTCGCGGTGAAAGGCGTCGGCGATGCCGGTGGCGATCGAACGCTGGCTGGCGATGCCGGTGACCAGCGCGCGCTTGCCCTGCAGGAATCCCATGGTGTCTCCTTGAATGTGCGCGTGGGGCGCGTCGAGCGAATGCTCTAGTGTGCCCTGCGCGCGGGGTTGCGGCCAGTGTGCGCGCCCGTATGGTTGGCTCAGGTGCGGAAGCCGTCCTTCCACGCGCGCAACACCCCGAACACTTCGGTGCCGCTGGCCAGCGGCCGGCCGGCGTGGCGCTGCGCCGCCGCGTGCACGGCCGGTTCGGCGCAGCGCAGGAACGGATTGCAGGCGCGCTCTTCCCCTAGCCGTGTCGGCAGGGTGGGCTGGCCCGTCGCGCGCAGGCGGCGGATTTCGTCCGCCCGCGCCCGCAGCGGCGGATTGTCGGGATCCACGGCCAGTGCGAACGCCGCATTGGCCAGTGTGTATTCATGCGCACAGCAGACCCGGGTATCGCCCGGCAGCGCGGCCAGGCGCGCCAGCGAGGCGTGCATCTGCGCAGCCGTGCCCTCGAACATCCGCCCGCAGCCCAGGCTGAACAGCGTGTCGCCGCAGAACAGCAGGCCTTCGCCGTAGTAGGACACGTGGGTGCGGGTGTGGCCGGGGACGGCCAGCACGCGGAAGCGCCACGGCCCGACGGCCACTTCCTCGTCATCCGCCACCCGCTGGCTGGCGGTGCCGATGCGCTCGTCGGCGGGCGCGAACACCGGCGTGCACGGCCACCGCGCCAGCAGCGCAGGCACCCCGCCGACATGGTCGCCGTGGTGGTGGGTCAGCAGGATCGCGTGCGGCGGCGGGCCGTCGCCCAGTGCGGCCAGCACCGGGGCCGCATCGCCCGGATCGACCACCAGCGCGCGGCCGGCGGCGTCGCGGAGCAGCCAGATGTAGTTGTCATCGAATGCCGGGAGCGACAGCAGGTGCATTTGTCCAGCCGTGACGTGGTGCGGGCTTTCCCGCAGAATCCCGATCATGCCGCTGTCCTCGTTCCGCCCACAACCCGATCCCGCCGCTGCTGCCGCCTGGTTCGCAGGGGCGATGGGGCAAATGCTGCTGGACAGCGAAGTCGACTGCGTGGCCGCTGCGCTGCGCCAGCGGCCGGGGCAGGCTGCGCTGTGGCTGGGACCTGAGGCCGCGTCGCTGCCCGATGGCAGCGAGAGTCCGCTGCCCGTGCGCCTGCACATGGGGGGCACCGCCTTCCATGGCGACCTGCGCTGCGGCCTGCCGCTGCCGCTGGCCAGCGATTCCTGCGCGGTGGTCATCGTCCAGCATGGCGACGCATCCGGCTGCGACCAGGCGGCGCTGCTGGCCGAATGCGCGCGGGTGCTGCTGCCGGGTGGCTGGCTGTGGTTGCTGGCGCTGAATCCGCTCTCGCCCTATCGCCTGCGCTGGCGGGGGCAGGGGCTGCATGCGCGCGAGCCGGTGACCTGGCGCAAGCGCCTGCGCGCGGCCGGGCTGGCGCCGGACTCGTTGACCCAAGGGATCGGCCCGGTCTGGGACATTGCCGTGGATGCGCGCCTGCAGGACGGCGTGGGCCTGCGCGCCGCTTTCCTGCTGCGCGCCGAAAAACGCAGGCTGCCGATGACGCCGCTGCGCAAGCCGCGCCCGCTGGCGCTGCAGGCAGGGGCGGCTGCGTGAGTCCTGCACGCAAGCACGTGGATATCCATACCGACGGCGCCTGCCTGGGCAATCCCGGGCCGGGCGGCTGGGCCGCGCTGCTGTGCTGGCGGGGCGTCGAGCGCGAGCTGTCGGGGGGCGAGCCGGCCACCACCAACAACCGGATGGAGCTGATGGCGGCGATCGCCGCGCTGGAGACCCTGAAGGAGCCGTGCAACGTGGTGCTGACCACCGATTCGCAGTACGTCCGCCAAGGCATCACCGAGTGGATGGCCGGCTGGATCCGGCGCGGCTGGAAAACCTCCGGCGGCGAGGCGGTCAAGAACCGCGACCTGTGGGAACGCCTGCATGCCGCCGCCGGCCGGCACACAGTCGACTGGCGCTGGGTCAAGGGGCACGCCGGGCATCCCGAGAATGAGCGGGTCGATCAGCTGGCACGTTTGCAGGCGCTCAAGCACAAGGAGTACACGGGCTGATGCGGCAGGTCATCCTCGATACCGAAACCACCGGCCTGGAATGGCAGAAGGGCAACCGGGTTGTTGAAATCGGCTGCGTCGAACTGGTCGAGCGGCGGCCGACCGGGCGCACCTTCCACCGCTACCTGAGGCCGGACCGCGAGTTCGAGCCGGGTGCGCAGGAAGTCACCGGGCTGACCCTGGAGTTCCTTGCCGACAAGCCGCGCTTCGCCGAGATCGCCGGCGAGTTCCTGGACTTCATCGATGGCGCCGAGCTGATCATCCACAACGCCGCCTTTGACCTCGGCTTCCTCAATGCCGAGTTGGCGCGCCTGGACGGGCTGGGGCGCATCCAGGACCGCTGCACGGTGGAGGACACCCTGCTGATGGCGCGCCAGCGCTATCCGGGCCAGCGCAACTCGCTGGATGCGCTGTGCAAGCGGCTGGGCGTGGACAACTCGCAGCGCCAGCTGCATGGCGCGCTGCTCGACGCCCAGATCCTGATGGATGTGTACCTGGCGCTGACCTCGGGCCAGAGCGAGATCGGCTTCGACAGCGACGCGGCGCCGCAGGCTGCCGCCGCTGTCATCTTCGAGGTGGACGCGGGGGCCGCAGCGCCGCGCCCGCGGGTACGTGTCTCCGCCGAGGAGGCCGAGGCCCACGCCGCTCGACTGGCCGGTCTGGCCAAGAAGGCCGGGCAGGCCGTATGGCTGGTGCTGGAAGCGGAGCCCGAAGCGGGCCTGGCGTAAAGCCGGCAGGGCGCGGGCAGCGCCTGCCGCTGCGTGGTGCGCAGGAGTGGCTCAGTGCCGGCGGACCAGCACCACCGTCACGTTGTCCGAACCGCCGCCGTCCAGCGCCGCCGCGACCAGGCCGTCGACGCATTCCTGCGCGCTGCACTCGCGGTGTGCCAGCACCTGCGCGATATGGCGGTCGTCGACTTCTTCGGTCAGGCCGTCGCTGCACAGCAGCAGCTGCATGCCCGGGCGCAGCTCGCCCGCCAGTGTTTCCACGTTGAGCTGCTCCGGCGCGGTCACGCCCAGTGCCTGCGTCACCACGTTGCGATGCGGGTGGCTGCGGGCCTGGTCGGCGCTGATGGCGCCCTGGGCGATCAGTTCCTGCACGTAGCTGTGGTCGTGCGAGATCTGGGTCAGGGTGCTGTCCCGCCAGAGGTAGACCCGGCTGTCGCCGACCCAGGCCACCTCGAAGCGATTGCCGTTGACGCGGGCCGCGACCACGGTGGTGCCCATCGGCAGGCTGTCGCCGCGGCGCCGCGAGCAGCGGATGATTTCCTCGTCGGCGATGCGGATCGCCTCGGCCAGGCTGCTGCCCGCGCGCACCTGGCGCACGATGGTCTCCCGTGCCAGAGCGCTGGCGACCTCGCCGTATTCGTGGCCGCCCATGCCGTCGGCCACCAGCCACAGCCCCAGGTCGCTGTCGCCGTAATAGGTGTCTTCGTTCAGCTCGCGCCGCAGGCCGACATGGGTCAGATGTCCGAATTCGATCATGCGCGCAGCATTCGTCCGGGTGGTCATGGGAGATAACGGAATCATGCGCAGGAACCGGACGGAACGGCAATGCGGATTTGCGTTGCCGTTGGGCGATGGTTGGGCAGACGGTGGCCGGCCGCCTGTGCCGGAAGTCCGGCGTGGGCGGCGCTTGGGTCTGTCGCGGAGGGAGGGATGGACTTGCGCCGTCCATGGCCCTCGCCCTGCGGGGGCGCTTGTCCGGCGCGTCCCCGCAGACATGAAAACGCCCCCTGGCGGGGGCGCTTTCATGTCTGGCGGAGAGGGAGGGATTCGAACCCTCGGTAGGCTATAAACCTACGCCTGATTTCGAGTCAGGTACATTCAACCGCTCTGCCACCTCTCCGGAAGTGGGCCACGCATGATACGGGGCGCGTGGCCGCTCGGCAAGGCGGTACACTGGCCGCCCCTCCGGAGGCTGCGTCCCGATGTCCGAAATCCTGGTGCCCGTGTCGTTCGGCGAGCTGCTGGACAAGATCGCCATCCTGCAGATCAAGTCCGAGCGCATGACCGACCCGGCCAAGCTGGCGAACGTCCGCGCCGAGCTGTCCGCGCTCGAGAAAACCTGGATGGCGCACCCCGCCGCCGGCCAGGACATCGTCAAGCTGCGCGCCGAGCTGAAGGCGGTCAACGAGCGCCTGTGGGTGATCGAGGACGACATCCGCCTGAAGGAAAAGGTGCAGGCCTTCGACGAGGAGTTCATCGAGCTGGCACGCTCGGTGTATTTCCAGAACGACATCCGCGCGCGGGTGAAGAAGGACATCAACCTGGCGCTGGGCTCGGCCTACGTCGAGGAAAAGTCCTACCAGGACTACGGCAGCGGCAAGGGCGCCTGAGCTCTCAGCAGAAGCTGGTCCGGAAGCGCTCGAAGGCGCCGATGGCATCGGCCACGCCGATCAGGTCCATCACGCCCTCGGCCTCGATCTTCGTTCCCCATTTCAGGTCCGCCGCCGGCCTGCCGCGGTATTTGCGCGCGGCATCGTCGTAGCGGTTCACGCACCAGCGCCGGTCGGAATACGGGCCGCTGCGGTGCGGGTTGGTGGCGGCGTGCAGGCCCAACACCGCGGTGCCCATCGCGTTGGCGATGTGCATCGGGCCGGAGTCCGGCGTCACCAGCAGGTCGGCGCGGGCCAGCAGGGCGGGCAGCTGCTTGAGGGTGTCCTTGCCGATCAGGTCGAGCACGCCGTCGCGTGCGGCCATCGCGGCGAGGATGGCGTCGCCGGTGCTGCGCTCCAGTGCGCTGCGCCCGCCGCACAGCACGATCCGCCAGCCCTGCGCCGCGGCGTGGTCGGCCAGTGCGGCGTAGCGCTCCGCACGCCAGTTGCGCAGGGCATGACTGGAGCAGGGCGAGATCATCAGCGTGCGGCGGCCGTCGTCGTCCCACTGCGCACGCGCCCAGGCGTGGGCGTCCTCCGGCACCGGCAGGTTCCAGGTCACGTCCTCGCGCACCAGTCCCAGTGGCTCGCAGAAGCTGCCAATGGCGTCCAGCACATGGATGTCTCCGTGGTCGGGGATGCGTTCGTTGATGAAGAGGCCGTGGCCTTCCTTGCTGCGCGAGCGGTCGTAGCCGATCCGTCGTTGCGCCGGCACGAACGCCGACAGCAGGTTCGCGCGCGCCGACACCTGCAGCTGCAGCAGCGCATCGAAGCGCTGGCCCAGTTCGCGGCGCAGCGCGCGCATGCCGGCCAGCCCGGTCTTCTTGTCGTATTCCACGAAGCGCACCCCGGGCAGGCCGTCCAGTAGCAGGCGCTCGCCGCGACCGATGATCCAGGTCAGCTCGATGCCCGGCAGCCCGGTTTGCAGGGTGTGCACCAGCGGCAGCACGTGGGTGACGTCGCCCAGCGCGGACAGCCGCAGCAGGCAGATCGAACGCAGGGCATGGGCTTTTTGCACGCGGTTGTTACACTCGGAAGGATGACGGGTTTCGACGCCAACGAGCATCTGACGCCGTTCCGCGACGCGCGCGGCTACGGCGCGATTCTGTTCGACCGCACGCAGGTGCGGCAACCCGAGCCGGCCTGGTTCGATCCGGACCACTGGGGCATGGCCGCCCAGCAGGTGTCGGAGGGCGGCCGCGGCGGCGCGTGGTTCATCGATTTCGGCCAGGGCGATGCGCTGCTGCGTCATTACCTGCGCGGCGGCCTGGTGGCGCGCTTCAGTCGCGATCGCCATCTGTGGCGCGGCATCCAGCGCGTGCGCAGCTTCGCCGAGTTCCGCCTGCTGCGCACCCTGCGGGCGAGGAAGCTGCCGGTGCCGCTGCCGTTCGCCGCCTGGTACCACCGCGATGGCCTGCACTACCGGGCAGCGATCCTGATGCAGCGGCTGCAGGACGTGCGCCCGCTGGCCGCGCTTGCGGCCGAGGGCATCGCGCCCTGGGAGGCGGTGGGCCAGCTGGTTGCGCAGTTCCACCGTGCCGGGCTCGACCATGCCGATCTGAACGCCCACAACATCCTGTTCGATGGGCAGGGACGGGGCTGGTTCATCGATCTTGACCAGTCGCGCCTGCGCATCCCCGCCACCGCCTGGCGCGAAGCCAACCTCGCGCGCCTGCACCGCTCGCTGCGCAAGCTGCGCGGCATGCGCAGCACGGAGGACGTGGACGCCGATTTCGCCCGTCTGCGCGCGGCCTACACGGTGGCGTGGGATCGCGGCTACTGAACGCAGGACCGCGGGCCCGAACGGCTCTTCCGTCCGGAGGCCGGGCAGAAGCGGGGGCTGGATCCGGGCACCGGGAGTCCGCAGCTTGCGAAGCAAGGCCGGGTTGATGGGCGAAGCCGGAAAAAGGCGGTGGCCCCGCCGGCTGGCCTCGGCGCCCGCGTCAGTCGATACCGTTGCTGCCTTCCGGCCCTGGCGGGGTTTTCGACCTAGCGTCGCGAGGGGCCGACGGGGCCACCATAGACGTGGGCCGCGCAGCGCGCGGCCCTGGAACCTGGCGGAGAGAGGGGGATTCGAACCCCCGAAGCGCGGTTTAGACGCTTACACACTTTCCAGGCGTGCTCCTTCAACCACTCGGACACCTCTCCGGGATCGCGCATTCTAGCGGTGGCCCGGCGGTTCCACAACAGAACCGCGCGGGCGGGCGCCGGGCGGCCGGCGGCCCATGCCACAATGACGGCATGTCCTATCTCGTGCTCGCCCGCAAGTGGCGCCCAAAGCGGTTCGCCGAACTGGTCGGCCAGGAACACGTGGTGCGCGCGCTGACCAACGCGCTGGAAACCGGCCGCGTCCACCACGCGTTCCTGTTCACCGGCACCCGCGGGGTCGGCAAGACCACCATCGCGCGCATTTTCGCCAAGAGCCTGAACTGCGAGCGCGGTAGCGGCGCCGATCCCTGCGGCGAGTGCGAGACCTGCAAGGCCATCGATGCCGGCCGCTACATCGACCTGCTGGAGATCGACGCCGCGTCGAACACCGGCGTGGACAACGTCCGCGAGCTGATCGAGAACGCGCAGTACATGCCCAGCCGCGGCAAGTACAAGGTCTACCTGATCGACGAAGTGCACATGCTGTCGAAGCCGGCGTTCAACGCGCTGCTGAAGACGCTGGAAGAGCCGCCGGGACACGTCAAGTTCCTGTTCGCCACCACCGATCCGGAGAAGCTGCTGGTCACGGTGCTGAGCCGCTGCCTGCAGTTCAACCTCAAGCGGCTGGACGAGGCGCAGATCCGCGGCCAGATCGTGAAGATCCTGGGCGCCGAGGGCATCGAGGCCGACGACGACGCCGTGGCGCAGCTGGCCCGCGCGGCCGACGGCAGCCTGCGCGACGGCCTCTCGCTGCTCGACCAGGCCATCGCCTATACCGGCGGCCGGCTGGACGGCGCGGCGGTGGCCGCGATGCTGGGCACGGTGGATCGCAGCCGCGTGCAGGCGCTGCTGGCCGCGCTGGCGGATGGCGACGGCGCGCGGCTGATGGACGAGGTCGCGCAGCTGGCGGAATTCTCGCCGGACTGGACTAGCATCCTCGATGCTTTCGCGCAGGCGCTGCACCGCATCCAGGTGAAGCAGCTGGTGCCCGCGGTCGATATCGGCAGCGATGCCATCGACGTCGAAGGGCTGGCCGCGCAGCTGCGGCCGGAGCTGGTGCAGCTGTGGTACCAGATGGCGCTGAACGGCCGTCGCGACCTGGGCCACGCGCCGAGCCCGCGCAGCGGCTTCGAGATGACCTTGCTGCGGATGCTGGCGTTCCGCCCCGATGCCGCCGCGCAGCTGGCGCCGGCACGGGCGCAACCGGTACAGGCCGCCGCCCCGGACGCTTCCAGACAGGCGCGCAGCGACGCTGCTGCGCGTGCGCGTGCCGCCTTGGCCAATTCGCTGCCGATGGGTGCCCGTCAGGCGCCGGCAGTCGAATCACCGCCGCAATCCGCGCCGATGCCACCGCCGCCCGTGCAGGCGCCAGCCGTGCCGGTGGCCCCTGCGGCGGCGCCCGCGCCGGTCGTACCCCCGGCGCCCGCCTCCACCAGCGCCCTGCTGGTGACCGATTCCGAACACTGGCTGGAGCTCGTCGCCGGTTGCGGCCTGCGTGGTCCGGCCAAGCTGCTGGCGGAGAACGCCGGCTTCGTCGGGCACGCCGACGGCGTGCTGCGGCTGTCGCTGGCGCCGGAGCAGGAGCACCTGAAATCGCCCAGCTTGGTGCTGCAGCTGTGCGAAGCCATCGGCCGGCAGTTGGGCGGCGAGGTGCAGGTCCGCTTCGAGATCGGCCAGCCGCGCGGTGAAACCGCGAACGCCCGCAACGCGCGCGAGCGCGATGCGCGCCAGGCCGGCGCGGAAAGCGGTTTTGTCGCCGATCCCGGCATCCAGCGGCTGGTCCAGCAGTTCGGCGCGCAGATCGTGCCGGACTCGGTGCGCCCGCTCGACGCCAACTGAACATCCCACACTGCAACAAACGGAAGAACGACATGCGTGGAAACATCGCCCAGCTGATGCAGCAGGCGCAGAAGATGCAGGAAAACATGCAGCGCGCCCAGGAAGAAGTGGCAGCGCTGGAAGCCACCGGCAGTGCCGGCGGCGGCATGGTCAGCGTGACCCTGGGCGGGCGCATGGACTGCCGCAAGGTGCGCATCGACCCGGCCGCGCTGGCCGACCCGGAGATGGCGGAGGACCTGATCGCCGCCGCGTTCAACGATGCGGTCAACAAGATCAACGCCGCCTCGCAGGAAAAAATGGCCGGCGCCACCGCCGGCATGCAGCTGCCGCCGGGCTTCAAGCTGCCGTTCTGACCCGGCGAATGAGGGGGCTTCCCGCCGAATTCGCAGCGCGGGCGGACCGCGCGGTTTTCGCCCGCCTGCGCGTTGCCCGGTGTGCGCTGCATGCGCACCTCCGTCGGTACAGCCAGATTACGGATCCATGACCGTTTCCCTGCTCGAACAACTCATCGATGCGCTGCGCGTGCTGCCGGGCGTGGGCCAGAAATCCGCGCAGCGGATGGCCTACCACCTGCTGGAGCGGCAGCGCGACGGCGGCCGGCGGCTGGCGGATGCGCTGGCCGAGGCGATGGAGCGGATCCGCCACTGCAGCCGCTGCCGCGACTTCAGCGAGACCGAGGTCTGCCCGACCTGTGCCAGCAGCGCGCGCGATGCGCAGCTGCTGTGCGTGGTGGAAACACCTGCGGACCGGTTGGCGATCGAGCAGGCCACCGGCTTCCGCGGCCTGTATTTCGTGCTGCAGGGGCGGTTGAGCCCGCTGGACGGGATCGGCCCGCGCGAGCTGGGCCTGGACCAGCTCGCGCAGCGCCTGGAGCAGGGCGAGGTGCGTGAACTGATCGTCGCCACCAACCCCACCGTGGAAGGCGAGGCGACCGCGCACTACCTGGCCCAGCTGGCGCGTGCGCGCGGCGTCCAGCCCAGCCGGCTGGCGCACGGCGTGCCGCTGGGTGGCGAGCTGGAATACGTGGACCGCGGCACCCTGTCGCACGCTTTCGGCAGCCGCAGCGAAATCCCGTAGCACCGGGGCGTCCCGGAGCGATCAATCATTCGAATCGCATTCGCGCGGTGCGCTCCTACAATCGGGCGTCCGCCAGGAGTCCGAGATGTCAGACACCATCTTCCACAAGATCATCCGCCGCGAGATCCCCGCCGACATCGTGTTCGAGGACGAGCACCTGATCGCGTTCCGCGACATCGCGCCGCAGGCGCCGGTGCACGTGCTGTTCGTGCCGAAGCAGGACTTCGCCACCCTCAATGACGTGCCGGAAGACGCGGCGATGGTGGTCGGCCGGCTTGCGACCGCGGCCGCGCGCTACGCCAAGCAGCAGGGCTTCGCCGAGGACGGCTACCGGATCGTGATGAACTGCAACGGCGATGCCGGCCAGACCGTGTTCCAGATCCACCTGCACCTGCTGGCCGGGGCGCCGCTGGGGCGGTTCGGCACGTCGATTGGCTAAAGTTTCCCGGCGAAATGTCGTAAACACCGGGTCAACCCCGGAACAGATGCGGCCAGGAGCAGCGGGCAGGGTCATGGAAAAACCTGTCATGCGTTTGCGGATCCGGTCATCGGATGGTTTTCTGTTTGCCGGCGCGGCGCTGCTGATGGTGGCGGCGCTCCTGTTGCCGGGCTACGAGCTGTTCGGTGTCGGGTCGGGCGATCTGCTGGCGAGCCACCTGCTGCTTGAACTGGCCGCGGTGGTGGTGACCATGATGGTGGTCATCGTGGCGTTCTTCTCGCTGGAGGAGGAACGCAGTCCGCTTGCCAACAGCCTGATCCTGGTCTTCACCCTGGTCGCCGGTATCGACCTTGCGCACGCGCTGTCCTATCCGGGCATGCCGCCGTTCCTCGGGACGCCGAACGACATGTCGAAGGCGGCCTTTTTCTGGATGTTCGGTCGCGCCGCGGAAGTTCTCGGCTTCACGCTGGCATTGTGCCGGGTCCGTCTGCCGGGCGGGCGCTGGCCCTGGTTCCTGCTGGGGATCGCCGGCAGCGGGCTGGTGGCATGGCTGGGCGGCCGCCATCTGGCGATGTTCCCACCGCTGTTCCTGCCCGGCGTTGGCGTCACCGCGTTCAAGGCGGCGTCCGACTATGCCCTGTGCGCGGGGTTCCTGCTGCTGGCTTGGCGGCTGTGGCGCAAGGCCTCCAACCGCGGTGACGACGAAATGGCCGAGCTGGCGAGGGCGAGTTATGTCCTGGGCATCGGCGAGCTGGCCTTCACCGGCTACGCCAGTGCCGGCGAATGGCAGGTGGTGCTGGGCCATGTCTACAAGGTGTTCGCGTACATCTTCGTCTTCCGCGCGATTTTCCTCTCCGCGATGCGGCGCCCCTACCAGCACCTGCATGCGGCGCAGCGGCAGCTGGAGCTGAAGGAACAGCAATACCGGACGCTGGTCGACAACCTGCCGATCATCGTGATGCGGCTGGACCTGGGGCTGCGCCTGCGGCTGGCGAGCCCGTTGATCGAAACCAGCCTGGGCGGGACGTTCGAGGAAATGCGCGGCCGTCCCATCGGCGAGATTCTGCCGTCCGGGGTGGCGGCAGTGGTGATGCCGGCCCTGGAGTCGGCCCTGCGGGGGCAGGCGGCGGAGGTGGATTACGTGTTCGCCTCGCCGACCCAGGGCCAGCTGCACAGGCATCTGATGGCGACGCCGGAACGCGCCGGTGATGGCCAGGTCCAGCACGTGCTGGTGATCATCCAGGACACCAGTGCGCGCGAGCGTGCCCAGCAGGCGCTGCAGGAGTCCATGCGCGAGACGCGCGAGCTGAAGGCGGCGCTGGACGCCCACGCGATCGTCGCGGTCACCGACCGGCGCGGGGTCATCGTCCAGGTCAACAACAAGTTCTGCGAGATTTCGCAGTACGCGCGCGAAGAGCTGGTGGGCAGGACCCATGCGGTCGTCAATTCCGGCTTCCACCCGAAGGCGTTCTTCACCGAGATGTGGGCGACGATCGCGCGCGGCGAAGTCTGGAACGGCGAGCTCTGCAACCGCGCCAAGGACGGCAGCCTGTACTGGGTGCAGACCACGATCATGCCGCTGCTCGGCGCCGACGGGCGGCCGGTGCGCTACATCGCCATCCGCGCCGACATCACCCGCCGCAAGCTGGCCGAGCAGGAAGCCCAGCAGCTCGCCTTCTACGACGTGCTGACCGGACTGCCGAACCGTCGGCTGATGAACGATCGGCTGGCGCAGGTGATCGGACACTGCCGGCGCGAGCAGCAGTACGGGGCCCTGGTGCTGATCGACCTCGATCATTTCAAGGAGGTCAACGACACCTTGGGGCATGCGCAGGGTGACGCGCTGCTGCGGCTCGTGGCAGACCGCCTGCGCGCTGCTGTGCGCGGCAGCGATACCGTGGCCAGGCTCGGCGGCGATGAATTCGTGTTGCTGCTGGAGGACCTGGGCTCGACCCTCGAGGATGCCACCGCCCATGCCGCCGACCTCGGCGAGAAGATCCGCTCGATGCTGGCGCCCGTCTACGTGCTGGACGGGCAGCCGGTAGTGTGCACGCCGAGCCTCGGCATCGTGATGCTGCGGGGCGACCTGCCGCTGGATGCGGAAGAGCTGCTCAAGCGCGCGGACCTGGCGCTGTACAAGGCGAAGGACGAGGGGCGCAACGAGCTGCGTTTCTTCGATCCGGCGCTGCAGGAGGAGGTCAACCACCGCACCGCGGTGCTGCGCGACCTGCGCGCGGCGCTGGAGGAGGGGCAGCTGCGGCTTTACTACCAGCCGATCATCGACGCTTCCCGGCGCGTTGTCGGAGTGGAGGGATTGTTGCGCTGGCAGCACCCGGTGCGCGGGCTGCTTTCGCCGGGGCTGTTCATGCCGCTGGCGGAGCAATCGCCGCTGATCGTGCCGATCGGGCATTGGGTGCTCGATACCGCCTGCGCCCAGCTCGCGGCCTGGGCGGGGGATCCGGTGCGCGCCGACTGGACGGTCGCGGTGAACGTCAGCGCCCGCCAGCTGCGCATGCCGGAGTTCGTCGGTGGCGTCGAGGCCGCGCTTGCGCGGAGCGGTGCGCCGCCACAGCGGCTGCGGCTGGAAATCACCGAAAGCCTGCTGCAGGAGGACCTGGATGACAGCATCGCCAAGATGCAGGCGCTGCGGGAGCTGGGCGTGCGTTTCTCGCTCGACGACTTCGGTACCGGTTACTCCTCGCTGAACTTCCTCAAGCGGCTGCCGCTGGACCAGTTCAAGATCGACCAGTCGTTCGTGCAGGGGCTGCCGGATGTGGTCGGGGACGTGGCGATCATCCGCATGATCCTGGCGCTGTCCGCGCCGCTGGAGCTGCTGGTGGTGGCCGAGGGGGTGGAAACCGAGGCGCAGTTCGAGTTCCTGCGCGCGCACGGCTGCCACAAGTTCCAGGGCTACCTGTTCGGCAGGCCGATGCCGGCCGAGGCGCTGCCCGGTCCCCTGCTGGCGGGATGATTGCGGGCGGCTTCAGGGGCGATGGGCGCGCAGATCGCGCAGCAGCGCCTGCAGTTCCGCGCGGTTGCCTGCCGGTGCATAGCGCGCCAGGTTGAAGCGCGTGGCCAGCGTGGCCAGGTGCTGGCCGGCGCGCGGGCTGTCCGCCGCCACCCGGATGGCCCAGGCCAGCGCCGGTTCGTGCGCCGCGCGGCCGCGGCCAAGCCTGCGATAGCGTGCCTCCAGCGCATGCCAGGCGCGCAGCAGCGGGTCGCGTTGGCGTTCGCCGCGGGCGATCAGCCAGGCCATCCATGCCAGCGCCAGCGCGGCGATGGCGGCGAACAGCGCGACCAGTGCGCCCGCGCCCAGCCGGTCCAGCCCCAGCGGCTTGAGCAGGCTTTGCTGGCGCTGCGCGTTGAAGCCCAGTACGAAGTCGTTCCAGCCGCGGCGCAGCCAGTCGCTGGCGTTGAACATCGGCACCAGCGCGTCGAGCCCGGCGATGCGGCCCGGCTGGCGGTCGGCGATGGTGTCGTACACGCGCTCGGGCGCCACCGCGGCAGTGGGGTCCACCCGCACCCAGCCGCGTACCGGCAGCCACACTTCCGTCCACGCATGCGCGTCCGATTTGCGTACCAGCCAGTAATCGCCGATCGGGTTGCGATAGGCGCCGGCATAGCCGGTGACCACCCGTGCGGGAATGCCGGCGGCGCGCATCAGCACCACGAAAGCCGAGCTGAAGTGCTCGCAATAGCCCTCCCTGCGGTCGAACAGGAAGTCGTCGACCTCGTTGCGGCCGGCCAGCGGCACGTTGAGGGTGTAGGCGAAATCGCGGCGGATCATCGCCAGCGCGCGGCCGATGATGGCGGCATCGCTGCGGCCCCGGGCGTCGCTGCCGGCGTCGCGCCGCCACTGGCGGCCTAGCGCAACGGTGCGCGGGTTGTAGCCTCGCGGCAGCGTCAGCGCACGCGCGCGCAGCGGCGGCGGCAGCTCGGCCTCGAACGCGGCCGGCGGCGCCGAACGCATGCGCCAGCGCGACACGTTGTACTGCGCGGTTTCGGCCCAGGGCGTGTAATCGCGGCTGGCGTAGGCGCCGTCGGGCAGCTGCGTGGGCAGGTCCAGTGCGACCAGCTGGCGGTCCTCGGTCGGTTCGAGGTCGATGCGGTAATCCCAGCCTGCGCCGGCCGGCCGCATCGGTGCTGCGGGAAGGCGCTGCAGGTCGCGCGCCTGCCGCCAGCTGCGGCCATCGAAATCCCACAGCACCGGCCCGCGCCAGTACATCTGCTCCTGCGCGGGCGCGCCGCCGAAGAACTGCACGCGTGCGGCCGGGCTGTCGTCCAGCAGCAGTTCGCCCATGCTGCCGGGTGTCATCGTGTCGGACAGGCCCGGCGTGGCGACGCTGCGGTGCGGCAGCCCCCACAGCGGCGAGGGCAGCCGCGGGAACAGCCAGAACGCCGCCAGCGCCAGCGGCAGCCCGAGCGCGAACAGGCGCAGCACGCCGAAGGTCGCCGCTCCGCGCCCGGCGGGCTGCGCCACCTCGCCTTCGTCTGCCGCCAGCCGCTGCAGCGCCAACAGCGCCAGCAGCACCGCCAGCAGCGCCAGCGCCAAGCTGGCCGGACCCTGGTCGAGCAGGAAAGTGGCGAACGGCCCGAACAGGCCGAAGCCGACCAGACTGCGGCCGTCGCGCAGGCTGAAGGTTTCGCTGGGCTTGAGCGCCAGCATCGCGGCCAGCACCGCGCAGGCGGTATCGCGGCCGATGCCCGGTGCCACCACCGCCACCGCCAGCAGTGCGCAGGCGCTGAGCAGCAGACGCAGCAGCGCCGGCATCGGCCGCCGCCAGGAGGCCGCGACCACCACCAGCGCGCCGACGCCGAAGGCCGGCCCCAGCCAGGCCGGCAGTTGCAGCAGCAGCGGCAGCAGGCAGGCGGCGGCCGCCAGCAGCACCTGCATGCGGGCGCGTGCCGTCATCGGCGGCGATGCGTGCTCAGCCATGCGCAGGCTCCGACGCCGGCGTGTCCTGCGGCAGCAGCGCCAGCGCGCGCAGGCAGCGGTGCCGGTGTGGCGGCCCGCGGTCGCTGGCGATGGGCGGTTGCGCCGGCAGCTGCAGGCCGTAGCGGCGGCCGTCGCGCTCGGCATCGTCGACCCAGCGCGCCAGCCGGCGGATGCGCTGCTCGTAAGGCAGCCCGGCGGTCTGCTGCCAGTCCAGCAGCAGTTCGCCGCCGCGCTGCTGTTCGTAGTCGCGGACCAGCAGGCTGTCGTGGCGGGCGGAAGCCTTCCACGCGACCGTGCGCGGCGGGTCCCCCGGCCGATAGCCGCGCAGGTGGTGCGGGTCGTCGCCGGAGCGTGCGGCCTGCGCATGGTCCTGCCCGTTGGCGGGAACCGGCAGCGGTGGCGCCTGGGTTTCCGGCGCCGGGTAGACCAGCAGCGACTGCGCCGGCCAGGCGTACCCCCAGGCCCGCGCCAGCCCCAGTGGCTGGACGCTGGACAGCTCCAGCCGCGGCAGCGGCAGCAGGCCGCGGCGCGTGGTCGGCAGGCGCAGCTCGGCGGAAGCACCGCTGGCATCCAGCGCGACGTGGGTGGCGTGTTCGCCCACCGCCACCCGCAGGCCGCGGCGGACCCGTGCATCGGCGGCGCCCAGCGCGATGCGCAGGTGCAGGTCCTCGCCGGCCACCACCGGTTCGGCCGCCACCGCTTCCACCCGCAGCCCGGACAGCTGCATATGCGCGGCGATCAGGCTGGCCTGCGCGGCGCCGGCCAGCAGCAGGGCCAGCAGCAGCGCCGGGTTGTTGTTGAAGTTGAGTGCGCCCAGCAGCATCGCGCCCAGCAGCAGGCCGAAGAACAGCCCGCTGGCGGTGGGCAGCACGTAGATGCGGTGGCGCGTGAGCTGCGCCGGCAGCGTTTCCGGCGCGCGCGGGCGCATCCACGCCTGCATGCGCCTGCGCAGCGCGGCGATCACCTCAGTCCACCGCGACCGCGTGCAGGATCGCCTTGGCCAGGCTGGCGGCCGGGGTGTCGGCATCCGCCACCAGCCGGTGCTCGGCCACCGCCGGGAACAGCGCCTGCACATCCTCGGGCACCACGTGGCCGCGGCCCAGCAGCAGCGCATGCGCGCGCGCCGCGCGCAGCAGCGCCAGCCCCGCACGCGGCGACAGGCCCACCCGTACGCCGGGCTGCTGGCGGCTGCGCGCGATCAGCGCCTGCACGTAATCCAGCAGCGGCTCGGCGGCATGCACCTGCGGCACCGCGCGGCGCAGCGCGAGGATGCGCGGCGCGTCCAGCACCGGCGCTATGTTCGCGATCAGTTCGCGGCGGTCGCTGCCGGCCAGCAGCGCGCGTTCCGCCGCCGCATCGGGATAGCCCAGCGCCAGCCGCAGCAGGAAGCGATCCAGCTGCGAATCCGGCAGCGGGTAGGTGCCGGACAGATCGACTGGGTTCTGGGTGGCGATCACCAGGAACGGATCGGGCAGGGCGCGGGTCTGGCCGTCGATGCTGACCTGGTGTTCGGCCATCGCCTCCAGCAGCGCGCTCTGGGTGCGAGGCGGCGCACGGTTGATCTCGTCGGCCAGCAGCACGTGGGTGAATACCGGGCCGGGATGGAACTCGAAGCGCCGCGCCTGCGCCTCGTACACCGATACGCCGAGGATGTCGGACGGCAGCAGGTCGGAAGTGAACTGCACGCGGGCGAAGTCCAGCCCCAGCGTCGCGGCCAGCGCGTGGGCCAGGGTGGTCTTGCCGAGCCCGGGCAGGTCCTCGATCAGCAGGTGGCCGCCGGCCAGCAGGGCGACGAAGGCCAGCCGCACCTGCACCGGTTTGCCCAGCACCAGGGTGTTCACCTGCGCCTGCGCCTCGCGCAGGGCTTGCTGCAGCTCATCGGTTAGCATCGGCGCCGGTACCGGGATCGCGGACATGTCGTTGGGCATCGGTTCTCGGAAGTGGCAACGAGTGTAGCGAGGACGCCCGGAAATGCAGGATGCGGTAAGCGCGACGGCGCGGCGCGGGTTCATCGCCGGCTGGCTGCTGCTGTGCGCGCTCAAGCTGGCACTGGCGGTGCAGCTGCCGCTGTTCGTCGACGAGGCCTTCTACTGGCAGGAGGGTCAGCATCCGGCCTGGGCCTATTCCGACCTGCCGGCACTGACCGCGTGGCTGGCGCGGCTGGGCGTGGAAGTGTTCGGCCAGCATGCGCTGGGGCTGCGGCTGCCGTTCCTGCTGATCGGCGCGGCGCTCCCGTGGCTGGTGGTGCGGATGGCCGCGCGCGAATTCGGCGCGAACACCGGCTGGCAGGCCGGACTGCTCGCCCTGCTGCTGCCGCTGGCCGGCAGCCTGGGCCTGCTGGCGCTGCCGGACGTGCCGATGCTGCTGGCCACGCTGCTCTGCCTCGACGCCGGATTGCGGCTGTTGCGCCGGGTCGATGTCCTGGGGGCGGGCGAACTTGCGCTGGGCCTGCTGCTGGGCGGGTTGACCCATTACCGCTTCGTCGCGGTGATCGCGGTGGGTTTTGCCGGGTTGTTGATGCTGCGCGACGGGCACCAAGCGTTGCGGCATCGCGCACCGTGGGTGGCGGTTGCGATCGGCGCGCTGGCCTGGCTGCCGCTGCTGCTGTGGAACCTGCGCAACGCCGATGCCGGCCTGCGCTTCCAGCTGGTGGACAGGCATCCCTGGCATTTCGGCGGCGACGGCCTGCTGCTGGGCCTGCTGCAGCTGTTGCCGGCCACGCCGCTGCTGCTGGCGGCGATGGCGTTGGCCGCCTGGCGCGGCATGCGCGAGCCGCGTCCCGCCGCGCGCTACCTGGCGCTGTGCGGCGGCGGCATCGTGCTGGGCTTCCTGCTGCTGGGGTTCTTCGCCGACCGCGAACGGGTCAGCTTCCACTGGCCGCTGCCCGGCTTCGTCGCGCTGCTGCCGCTGCTGCCGGCGGCGCTGGCCGGCTGGCCGCGCGGCTGGCGCGTCGCCACCCTGGCCACCGCGGCGGCCGGCCTGGTGCTGGTGCTGGGCTTCTTCCTCATGGCCTCGGTGCCGGCGTGGCGCGAACAGACCGCGGGGCACCGCCTGTATCCGGCCAATTTCGCAGGCTGGAGCGCGCTGGCGGAGGCGGTGCGCGGCGAACGTGCCGCCATGCCGGCCGGGACGCGGCTGCTGGCCGGCAATTTCAAGATCGGCGCGGAGCTCGGGTTCCTGCTCGACGATCCGCGCATCGCCGTGCTCGACCATCCGCTCAACCACCACCACGGCCGCGCGCCGCAGCTGGCGCTGTGGGGGCTGCAGCACGACGGCGCCCGCGATGCGCCGATGCTGCTGGTGGTCGCCGCCACCGACGTGAAGTTCCGCGAGGAGCTGGCGTATTTCCAGCAGCTGTGCGGGCAGGTCGGCCCGCTGCCGCCGCCACGCGTGCTGAACATCGACCACGGCCGCCAGCGCTTCCTGCTGTTCGCATTGCCGGCGCAGCGCGGCGACGGGGCGTGCGTGACGCCGGCGCTGGCCAATATCGATGCGCCTGCAGCCGGCGCGCGGGTGGAGCGGCGGTTCAAGGTGTCGGCGTGGGCGGCCAAGGACGTGGTCGGCGTGCGCAGGGTGGAAGTACTGCTGGATGGGCGGGTGGTGGCCACCGCGCGCCGCGTGGGGGCCAATCCGTGGGTAGTCGATGATTTCCTGCAGGGCCGCTCGCGTGATCCGGCCGTGCCGCAGGTGCAGTTCGCCGCCGAGGTGGACGCCAGTGCGCTGCCGGCCGGCACGCACTGGCTGGGCCTGCGCGTGACCGGCGGCGACAGTGCGGTCGAGGACGGCCCCACACAACCTGTCCAGCTGCGTTGAGCCCGACGATGCACATCGCTTCCCGCCTTTCCCCGCTGCCCGTGGTCGCGCTGCCGCTGGCCCTGTGCCTGCTGCTGGCTGCCACCCTGCAATTGCATCTGCCGCTGATGCTGTGGGACCACATCGACCTGGTGCCGATCTACGACGCATGGCAGCGCGGTGCGCTTGCCGCCTCGCAGTTCTGGCGCATCCACGACGGCAGCCATTTCCATTCCGCCGCCTATGCGGTGCTGCTGGCCACCACCTGGCTGTCGGGTGGGCGGCCGTGGCTGGACTGCGTGGCCGGCTGGGCGTTTTACGCGCTGCTGGCGTGGACGCTGTGGCGGCTGGTCGGCAACGGCTGGCGTGGCGGCCGGGTGGCGCGCGGCTGGTGGTGGGCGATGCTGCTGCTGATCGCCCATCCCGGCCATCTCGCCAACCTGCAGTGGGGCTGGCAGGTGGCGGTATTCATCAGCCTGCTGGGGGCGGTGGCGCCGATCCACTGGCTGACGCTGGAACGCCCCACGCTGGTGCTGAACCTTGCTGGCGTGGTGCTGGCGATCGTCGGCGTGCTGGGGTTTTCCACCACCTTGGCGGTGTTCCCTGTGGCGCTGACGCTGGTGGCGCTGCGCGGCGAGTGGCCGTGGTCGCGGCGCATCGCTTTTGCACTGCCATGGCTGCTGGCCGGCGGCGGCCTGGTGGCATGGTTGCTGGCGGCGCGCGGACAGTCGGTGACGCTGCCCGGCGCCGGCGTGCTGGCGCTGTACGCGCTCAATTACCTTGGCGGCGGGGTGCTGCGGTTCGCCGAGGACGTGGCGCCGTGGTGGACGCTGTTGGCCCTGCTGCTGGCGATCCCCGCCGCCGGGCGCTGCTACCGGCAGGCGCAGGCGCGGCCATGGCTGGCGCTGATGGCGTTCGCGCTGGGCTGCGCCCTGCTCACCGCGCTGGGGCGCGCCGGCAGCTTCGGCACGGACCACGCATTCGTGACCCGGTACGCCAGTTTCGCGCTGCTGTTCTGGATCGGGTGGCTGGGGCTGATGGTGCTGGCCTGGGGCGATGCCGGCAGGGCGTGGCGCCGGCAGCGGCCCCTGTTGCTGCTCACGCTGCTGTTCGCGGCGGTGAACGGCGCGCATCTGGCGAAGAAGGCCTCGACTACGCACCAGCGCGCAGTTGCGTATGCCACGCAGATCCGCACTGGCTGGCCGGCGTTGGACGACACCCTGCTGACGCAGGCATATGGCGACCGCGCCGATGCCGCACGGCAGCGTCTGGTGCTGCTCCGCCGCTGGGGCTTCGCGCCGTTCGACCATGCCGCCGGCGAGTGACGGCGCGCGCTCAGGGCAGGGTAAAACCCGCCTGCCGCAGCAGCGCGCAGGTGGCGATCAATGGCAGTCCGATCAGCGCGGTCGGGTCGCGGTTGTCGATGGACTCGAACAGGGTGATGCCCAGTCCTTCCGACTTGAAGCTGCCGGCGCAGTCGAACGGCTGTTCGGCATCCACGTAGCGCTCGATCTCGGCGTCGGTCAACGCGCGGAAACGCACTTCGGTGAGGTCGATGGCGGCAAGCGCGCGGCCGTCGGCATGGGCAAGGCA
Organism: Thermomonas sp. XSG; assembly: GCF_014678725.1. Taxonomy (NCBI): domain Bacteria; kingdom Pseudomonadati; phylum Pseudomonadota; class Gammaproteobacteria; order Lysobacterales; family Lysobacteraceae; genus Thermomonas; species Thermomonas sp. XSG. Next base: position 2,270,724 of record NZ_CP061497.1, read on the forward strand.
CAGCGCGGTATGGAAATGCACCACGTCGCCGGACATCGCCCGCAGCTGGGCGATGGCGGCGTCACGGCCGCCCGGCTTGCCCAGCGCCTTGCCGCCGAGATCGGCAACCTGATCCGAGCCCAGTACCCAGCCGTCATCGCCCAGCGCCTGCGCCACCGCCTGCGCCTTGGCTTCGGCAAGACGCGTGGCCAGCGCCAGCGGCGATTCGCCGGGCAGGGCGGTTTCGTCCACCTCCGGGCGCGCGACGTCGAACGGCAGGCGCAGCCGTTCCAGCAGTTCGCGACGGTAGCGCGAGGTCGAGGCGAGGGTCAGGCGGGGCATCGGTCAGACCGCTCCGGCGCGGGCGCGATCCACCCGCTGCAGCTGCCGCTCGATGCTGGCGCGGGCGGCGTCCAGCGCATCGCGCACGCCGTGCAGCTGCTCCAGGCTGGCGCGCTCGGCGTTGTCCTGCAGCCACAGCCGCTGCCGCAGCAGCTCCTGCATGGCCGCGCGCACCGGGTTCTCGTCGCTGCCGGCGACCGCCTCGATCTCGGCGCGCGCCGCGCGCAGGCGGGATTCCAGCGCATCCGCGGCGTCGAGCAGCTGGGAGATCGCCTGCTGTCTACGGCGGCTGCCGCGGCGTATCCGCAGCGTCAGCAAGGCGGCGGCGCCAGCGAGCGCGAGGAGGAGCAATGGCAGGAGGATTCCCATCCGCGCAGTCTGCGCGAGCCCGCCCGGGCCCGCAAACGGGCGAGGATTCCTGGCGCGGCGCGCCTTTGGTGGATTTGACACGGGCATGAGCGCCGCGTAGCATTTTGCGGCTTATGTCCGAACAGCCGACAAGCCGGGTGCCCGAAGTCTTGGATGCTTGGCGCATGGTGGCGGCGCGGCGCGAGTTCGAGGGCAGGATCCCGCTGGCGGCGATGACCCGGCTGCGCGGCAGCCTGGTCGATGCCGAAGGCGAGGTTCGCTACCTGTTGGCCTTCGATACCGACAGCCTGAAGGTGCCCTACGTCGAGCTGCGGATCGATGCGGAGCTGCCGCTGGAATGCCAGCGCGGCCTGCAGCGGTTCCTGCAGCCGATGCAGATGGTGCAGCGGCTGGGGTTGATCCGCGACGAGGCCGACGAAGCGGCCCTGCCGCCGGAGTACGAACCGCTGCTGGTGCCCGCCGACGGCATGCTGCGGCCGGCCGAGCTGGTCGAGGACGAATTGATTCTGGCGTTGCCGGTCGTGCCGGTGTCGCCCGATGCCGAGGAAGTCGAGCGCGATTTCGCGCCGACTTCGGAGGAGGCCGCCCAGGCCAACCCGTTCGCGGCGTTGTCCGGGTGGAAGAAGGAATAGTGCGATAATCGCCGCATCGCGCGTCACATACGTTTTTCTTGGAGTTGTCCCATGGCCGTCCAGAAGTCCCGCGTTTCCCCGTCCCGCCGCGGCATGCGTCGCGCCCACGACGCCCTGTCCGCCAAGCAGCTGGCCACCGATCCGACCAGCGGCGAGACCCACCTGCGCCACCACGTGACCGCCGACGGCTACTACCGTGGCAAGCAGGTCATCGTGCCGAAGACCAAGGTGGCTGACGAGGAGTGATCCGTCGGCCGCAAGGCCGGCGTCACGAAGCACCACGCCCGGCCGCGCCCCATGGCGCGGCCGTTGGCGTTTCTGCGCCTGCAATCCCGGTGGCGGCGGCCCCGGCGGTGGCCTCGGCCGCGCCCGCGCCCCGCATCGGCTAATCTTGTCCGCTTGATCAGGGGAGTTGCCGTCCGCATGAGCCAGACCGAAAGCCGCATCTACGCCCGCATCGCCGGCACCGGCAGCTACCTGCCCGAGAAGGTGCTGACCAACGACGACCTGGCGAAGATGGTGGACACCAGCGACGAGTGGATCGCCGCACGCACCGGCATCCGCGAGCGCCACGTGGCGGCGGAAGGCCAGACCACCAGCGACCTTGGCTACCAGGCCGCGTTGCGCGCGCTGGAGGCCGCCGGTGTCGCCGCGGCGGACATCGACCTGATCGTGGTCGGCACCACCACCCCGGACCTGATCTTCCCGTCCACCGCCTGCCTGATCCAGCACAAGCTGGGCGTCGCCGGCTGCCCGGCATTCGACGTCAACGCGGCCTGCTCCGGCTTCATCTACGGGCTGACCATCGCCGACAAGTTCATCCGCTCGGGCGCGGCCAAGACCGCGCTGGTGATCGGCGCGGAAACCCTGACCCGCATGCTGGACTGGAACGACCGCGGCACCTGCGTGCTGTTCGGCGACGGTGCCGGCGCGGTGGTACTCAAGGCCGATACCGACACCGGCATCCTCAGCACCCACATGCATGCCGATGGCAGCAAGGCGGAACTGCTGTGGAACCCGGTGGGCGTTTCGGCGGGCTTCAAGCCGGAAGAGCAGAACGCCGGCGTGCGGGTGATGATGGCCGGCAACGAGGTGTTCAAGCACGCGGTGAAGGCGCTGGACTCGGTGGTCGAGGAAGCGCTGGAATCGAACGGGCTGGACCGCACCGCGCTGGACTGGCTGGTGCCGCACCAGGCCAACCTGCGCATCATCGAAGCCACCGCCAAGCGCCTGGCCATGCCGATGGACCGGGTGATCGTGACCGTGGACAGGCACGGCAACACCTCCTCCGGCTCGGTGCCGCTGGCGCTGGACGAGGCGGTGCGCTCGGGCCGGGTGCAGCGTGGCCAGCTGGTGCTGCTGGAAGCGTTCGGCGGCGGTTTCACCTGGGGCTCGGCACTGCTGCGCTATTGAACCCGGCCGGGCGGGGCGGCGCTTCCTCCCCCGCCCTCATCGCCGGCGGGCGTCTGCGAGCATACGCCGCGGTACAGACAGGCTAGAGCAATTGCTCGTATCATGCCCGCCCCATCGCAGGGCTCCGTCCTGCGCCCCCTCTGCACGGTTTGCATAGCGTGAGCGAAGCCATCCAATCCAATCCGGTCGCCCTGGTGTTTCCCGGCCAGGGCTCGCAGGCGGTCGGCATGCTGGCCGAGCTGGCCGAACTGCACCCTGTCTTGAAGGCCACGTTCCAGGAGGCCTCCGAAGGCGCCGGCGTGGACCTGTGGGCGCTGTCGCAGGGCGGCCCCGAGGAAATGCTGAACCGCACCGAATACACCCAGCCGGCGCTGCTGGCCGCGGGCGTGGCGGTGTGGCGGCTGTGGAGCGAGCAGGGCGGCACGATGCCGTCGGTGCTGGCCGGCCACAGCCTGGGCGAATACACCGCGCTGGTCGCCGCGGGCGCATTGTCGCTGCAGGACGGGGCGCATCTGGTGCGCATCCGCGGCCAGTTGATGCAGGACGCCGCGCCTGCCGGTACCGGTGCCATGGCGGCCGTGCTGGGTGCGGAGGATGCGCTGGTCGAAGCCGTCTGCGCGGAGGCTTCGGGCGCGCAGGTGGTGGTGCCCGCCAACTACAACTCGCCGGGTCAGATCGTGATCGGTGGCGACGCCGCGGCGGTGGACCGCGCGCTGGCGCTGCTGCAGGAGAAAGGCGTACGCAAGGCGGTGAAGCTGGCGGTCAGCGTGCCGTCGCATACCCCGATGATGCGCGAGGCCGCCAACCGGCTGGCGCAGACCATGGCCGGGATGGAATGGAAGCTGCCGGCGTTGCCGGTGGTGCAGAACGTGGATGCCCGTGCGCACGACAGCGTCGACGCGATCCGCGAGGCGCTGGTGCGCCAGCTCTACCTGCCGGTGCAGTGGACCGGCTGCGTGCAGGCGCTGGCCGCGCGCGGGGTCACCCGGATCGCCGAGTGCGGCCCGGGCAAGGTGCTGACCGGTCTGGTCAAGCGCATCGACAAATCGCTCGACGCCCGCGCGTTGGGTACTCCGGCCGAATTCGCCGGCGCCATCGAGGAATGGAATTCATGAGCGAGTTGTTGCTGAAGGGCGAGGTTGCGCTGGTCACCGGCGCATCGCGCGGGATCGGCGCGGCGATTGCCGACGAGCTGGCGGCACTGGGCGCGACCGTCATCGGCACCGCCACCAGCGATGCCGGTGCGCAGGCGATCGGCGAACGGCTGGCCGCGCGCGGTGGCCACGGCCGCCGGCTCGACGTCAACGAGGCCGGCGCGATCGAGGCGCTGGTGGACGCCGTGTCCACCGAGTTCGGCGCAATCTCCATCCTGGTCAACAACGCCGGCATCACCCGCGACAACCTGCTGATGCGGATGAAGGACGAGGACTGGCAGGCCATCCTCGATACCAACCTGACCAGCGTGTACCGCGCGTCGAAAGCGGTGCTGCGCGGGATGATGAAGGCGCGCAAGGGCCGCATCGTCAACATCGCCTCGGTGATCGGCGTGACCGGCAACGCCGGCCAAGCCAACTACGCCGCGGCCAAGGCCGGGATCATCGCGTTCAGCAAGTCGCTGGCCAAGGAGATCGGCTCGCGCGGGATCACCGTGAACGTGGTCGCGCCGGGCTTCATCGCCACCGACATGACCGCCGACCTGCCGGAGGCCGCGAAGGAGGCGATGCTGGGACAGATCGCGCTTGGGCGCCTGGGCGAACCGGCCGACATCGCCCGCGCGGTGGCTTTCCTCGCGGGTCCGTCGGCGGCCTACATCACCGGCGAGACCCTGCACGTCAACGGCGGCATGTACATGCCGTGATTTCCAGCCGGGCGGCCTGACTTCCTGTCGCCCGGGTTTACCGTACACTTCACCACTGAACGACCCGATTTCCGGGAGGAGCAACCCACATGAGCAACATCGAAGAGCGCGTCAAGAAGATCGTCGTCGAGCAACTGGGCGTCAAGGAAGAAGAAGTCACCAACAGCGCGTCGTTCGTCGACGATCTGGGCGCTGACTCGCTGGACACCGTGGAGCTGGTGATGGCGCTCGAGGAAGAGTTCGAGTGCGAGATCCCGGACGAGGACGCGGAAAAGATCAGCACCGTGCAGGCTGCGATCGACTACATCAAGGCCCACGTCAAGGCGTAAGCCCGGCGTCCGCCAGCTGTACCCCGGGGGCCGCGCATGCGGCCCCCTGTGTTTGCATCGAACGTAACGAGAAGCGTGGAGGAGAAGGCGATGGGCAAGCGACGCGTGGTGGTCACGGGCATGGGCATCGTCTCGCCGCTGGGCCACGACCTGGCCGGCAACTGGGATGGCATCGTCAACGGCCGCTCCGGCATCGGCATGGTGGAAGGCTTCGATGCCAGCACCTACCCGACCCGCATCGCCGGCGAGATCCGCGACTTCGACGTCACCCGCTGGGTGAACGTGAAGGATGCGAAGAAGATGGACCACTTCATCCACTACGGCATCGCCGCCTCGCTGATGGCGAAGGACGATGCCGGGCTGGAAGTGACCGAGGCCAATGCCGAGCGCATCGGTGCGCTGATCGGCGCGGGCATCGGCGGGATCTGGGGCATCGAGGAAACCGCCATCAAGCTGCACGAGGGCGGGGTGCGCAAGATCAGCCCGTTCTACATCCCCAGCACCATCATCAACATGCTCCCTGGCCAGCTCTCGCTGATGACCGGGATCAAGGGGCCGACCTTCTCGGCGGTCTCCGCCTGTGCCACCTCGAACCACAGCATCGGCATGGCGATGCGCATGATCCAGTACGGCGACGCCGACGTGATGTTCGCCGGCGGTGCCGAGCGCGGCAGCTCGCCGACCTCGATGGGCGGCTTCTGCGCGATGAAGGCGATGAGCACCCGCAACGACGATCCCGCCCGCGCCTCGCGCCCGTGGGACGCCGGCCGCGACGGCTTCGTGCTGGGCGATGGCGCCGGCGTGCTGGTGCTGGAGGAGTACGAGCACGCCAAGGCCCGCGGTGCCCGCATCTACTGCGAGCTGGCCGGCTTCGGTGCGACTTCCGATGCCTTCCACATGACCGCACCCAGCGAGAACGGCGAGGGGCCCGCGCGCTGCATGGCGATGGCCTTCCGTGACGCCGGCATCAACCCGGAGGACGTGGGTTACCTCAACGCGCACGGCACCAGCACCCCGCTCGGCGACGTGGCCGAGACGCTGGCGATCAAGCGTGCGCTGGGCGACCACGCCTACAAGACGATGGTCAGCTCGACCAAGTCCATGACCGGCCACCTGCTAGGTGCCGCCGGCGGGGTGGAGGCGATCTATTCGATCAAGGCGCTGCAGACCGGCATCATCCCGCCCACCATCAACCTGGAAACCCCGGGTGAGGGCTGCGACCTGGACTACGTACCGAACGTGGCGCGCGAGGCGAAGATCGACGTGGTGGTGTCCAACGGCTTCGGTTTCGGTGGCACCAACGGCACGCTGGTGTTCAAGCGGATCTGACGCCCATGCCCTCCTTTGCACGGCAGGGGAGGGCCGGGGAGGGTGCACTTCACCAATGACTGCCGCCACCCTGCCTGCCGACATCGACCTGCTCGACCTGCACCGGCTCGACCCGGCGCGCTACCCGGTGCTGCTGGAGTCCAGCGCCACCGGCGCGCACGGTCGTCGTGACCTGCTGCTGGCCCACGCCGGCGAGGGCTTCGCCCTGCATCGCGATGGAGTGGCGCGCACGCTGTCGGGCGAAGCGCTCGCAGGCGGGTTCTTCGACGTGCTCGACCGGCAATGGCGGGCGGCCGCGACCGGCGCCGGTCTGCCGTTGGCCGGCGGCTGGGCGCTGCTGCTGGGATACGAGCTTGCGGCGCAGGTGGAGCCGGTGCTGGCGCTGCCGCAGGCGGCGGGCGGGCTGCCCGTGGCCATCGCGCTGCGCTGTCCGGCGGTGGTCCTGCGTGATCGCAGCAGCGGCGGGCTCCGGGCTGCCGCCGAGGCCGGCTTCGAGGCATGGCTCCCGCGCATCCAAGCGGACATCGAACGGGCGCGTGCCCTGCCGCCGCTGCCGGCATGGGCGCCGCCGATCCGCATCGACGAAGACGAGCCCCGGCGCTATCTCGATGGGGTGGCGCGTGTGCTGGACTACCTCGCCGCCGGCGATGTGTTCCAGGCCAACCTCTCGCGCGGTTGGGAAGCCGGGTTCGCGGGCCCGTTGGATCCGGCCGCGCTGTTCCAGCGCCTGCGCCAGCACAATCCGGCGCCGTTCGCGGGGCTGTTCCACAGTGGGTGGGGCAGCGTGGTCAGCGCTTCGCCGGAGCGGTTGCTGTCGGTACGCGCGGGCGTTGCCGAAACCCGCCCGATCGCCGGCACCCGCGCACGCTTCCCCGGCGACGACGATGCCGCGCGCATCCGCGAGCTGGTGGGCCATCCCAAGGAGCGCGCTGAACACGTCATGCTGCTGGACTTGGAGCGCAACGACCTCGGCCGCGTGTGCGCGCCGGGCAGCGTGCAGGTGGACGAGCTGATGACGGTGGAAAGCTATGCGCATGTCCACCACATCGTCAGCAACGTGCGTGGCCAGCTGCGCGCGGAGGTGACGCCGGGGCAGGCGCTGGCCGCGCTGTTCCCCGGCGGCACGATCACGGGTTGCCCGAAGGTGCGCTGCATGCAGATCGTGGCCGAGCTGGAAGGCGTGGGCCGCGGCGCCTACACCGGCGCGATGGGTTGGCTGGGGCACGACGGCGACATGGACCTGAACATCCTGATCCGCAGTGCCGAGGTGGAGGGCGACACCCTGCGCTTCCGCACCGGCGCCGGCATCGTGATCGACTCCGATCCGCACCGCGAGCTGGAGGAAACCCGCGCCAAGGCACGCGGCATGCTGCGGGCGCTGGGGGTCGAGTGATGAACGCCATGGCATCCGCGGCGTTCGTCGGGCTTGCGCGCGTGGACGGCGTTTCCGTCGCCAATCGCGGCCTTGCCTACGGCGACGGCGTGTTCGAAACCATGCGCGTGCATGACGGCGAACTGCCGCTGTGGCCGGGCCATCTCGCGCGGCTGCGCGAAGGCGCGCAACGGCTTGGCATCGGCTTGCCCGATCCGGCCTTCATCGAGGCATGCATCGACGAGATGATTGACGGCGCCGATGCAGGCGTGATCAAGCTGCTGCTCACCCGGGGCGACGGTGGCCGCGGCTATGCGCCGCCGGTCGATGCGCAGCCGGCGTGGACATTGGCGCTGTATCCGCTGCCGCCGATCGCCAGCGGCGGCCTGTGCCTGCATGCCTGTGACACACGGTTGGCGATCCAGCCCGCGCTGGCCGGCATCAAGCACTGCAATCGCCTTGAACAGGTGCTTGCGCGCGCCGAAGCCGAGCGCGCCGGTTGCGACGAAGGGCTGATGCGGGACACCGAAGGCCGCGTGGTCTGTGCCACTGCCGCCAACCTGCTGGCGCATCGTAATGGCCGCTGGCTGACGCCGCCGGTTGCCCGCTGCGGCGTGGCCGGGGTGCTGCGCGGCTGGCTGCTGGCGCAGGGACTGGTAGAGGAGGCCGAACTGGCGCCAGGTGAGGTGGAGGACGCCGCCGCACTGGCGCTCTGCAACGCCGTGCGCGGTATCCTGCCGGTCTCCCTGCTGGGCGCGCGCAACTGGGCGGCGCACCCGGCGCTGACCGAACTGCAGGCGCGACTGGCGATGGCCTATCCAATGTTTTCCAATCCTGCGGTGGGCGCATGAAGGCGCGTCGGCCGCTGCTGATCCTGCTGCTGGCCGTGCTGGCGGTGGCGGCGTGGTACTGGGACCGTTTACGCACCTTCGCCGAGGCGCCGTTGCCCGGCATCCAGGCGGACGCCGGGCTGGTGGTCGCGCGCGGCGACAACCTGGACAAGGTGCTGCGCAAGCTGCAGGCGCAGGGCGTGGACACCGGCGACCGCCTGTACTGGCAGCTGCTGGCGCGCCAGACCGGTGCCGCCGGCCGGCTGCAGGTGGGCGAATACGCGCTGCGGGAGGACACCTCGCCGCGGGCGCTGCTGCAGGCGATGCGCGACGGCAAGGTGGTGCGGCGCATGTTCACCATCATCGAAGGCTGGAACATCCGCGACCTGCGGGCGGCGCTGCGCAAGGCGCCGCTGCTGGAGCAGAAGACCGCGCAGATGGATGACGCTGCGCTGATGGCGGCGCTGGGCCATGCCGGCCAGCATCCGGAGGGCCGCTTCCTGCCCGAAACCTATGCCTGGGTACGCGGCGACTCCGACCTCGACATCCTCAAGCGCGCCTACGCCGACATGGACAAGGCGCTGGATCTGGCGTGGAAATCGCGCGCACCGGACCTGCCGCTGGACAACCGCGACCAGGCGCTGACGCTGGCCTCGATCGTCGAGAAGGAAACCGGGATCGCCGAGGAGCGGCCGGCCATCGCCGGCGTGTTCGTGCGCCGGCTGAAGACCGGCATGCGCCTGCAGACCGATCCCACCGTGATCTACGGCATGGGCTCCAGCTACACCGGCAATATCCGCCGCAGCGACCTGACCACCGATACGCCCTACAACACCTACACCCGCGACGGCCTGCCGCCGACGCCCATCGCCATGCCCGGCAAGGCGGCGCTGCAGGCGGCCACGCATCCGGCGCCGGGCGATGCGCTGTATTTCGTCGCGGTGGGCGATGGCAGCGGGCGGCATGTGTTCAGCGCCTCGCTGGACGCACACAACAGCGCGGTGCGCGGCTACGTGCAGCGCTACCGCGCGCAGCGCCAGGCCGAGCGTGAAGGAGCCACGCCGAAGTGACGATGCTGCAATCGAAGCCGCGTCTGCTGACCATCGAAGGCGGCGAGGGTGCGGGCAAGAGCACCGTGCTGTCGGCGCTTCGCGACGCCCTGCTGGCCGATGGCTGCGAAGTGGTCTGCACCCGCGAGCCGGGCGGCACGCCGCTGGCCGAGCGCATCCGCGGCCTGCTACTGGACACCGGCGACGAACCGGTGCATCCGCATACCGAACTGCTGCTGATGTTCGCCGCGCGCGCGCAGCACGTGCAGCGGGTAGTGCTGCCGGCGCTGGCGCGCGGCGCGTGGGTGATTTCCGATCGCTTCACCGATTCCAGCTACGCCTACCAGGGCGCGGCGCGGGGCATGGATGAAGGCTTCATCGCCGAACTCGAGCGGCGCGCGGTCGGCATCGAGCCCGGCCTGACCCTGCTGCTGGACCTGGGCGTGGCGCACGCGCGCGAACGCACCCGCGGGCGCGACCTGTTGGGCGGCGCTTCGCCGGACCGCATCGAGCGCGAGCGCGACGACTTCTTCGAGCGCGTACGCGAAGGTTTCCTGGCGCGTGCGACAGCGCATCCGCAGCGCATCCGCGTGCTCGATGCCAGCCCGGACGCCGCCACCGTCGCCGCCGCCGCGCTGGCGGTGCTGGCCGACTACCGCAAGGCGCTGGCATGAATCTTCCACCGCTCTCGGCCTGGCAGCAGCGCGCCTACACGCAGGCGGCGGCCGCCATCGAAGCCGGGCACTTCGGCCACGCAACGCTGATCACCGGGCCGGCGCTGATCGGCAAGCGCCTGCTCGCCGAACACCTGGCCCGACGCGTGCTGTGCCTGTCGCCGCGCCCCGATGGCGAGGCCTGCGGCGCCTGCAGGAGTTGCGCGCTGTTCGCCTCGCGCGCGCAGATGGAAACGCCGGAAGTCCGCCCGGACGGCACGCCGGCGCACCCGTGGGGGCATAGCGCACATCCGGACCTGCGCTTCCTTGGTTTCGAAATCAACCACAAGACCGGCAAGCCGCGCAGCGAGATCGTCATCGAGCAGATCCGTGCGCTGTCGGAAAAAATGGGCATGACCGCGCAGCTCGGCGGTGCGCAGGTGGTGATCGTCGACCCCTGCGATGCGATCAACTGGAGCGCCTTCAACGCGCTGTTGAAGACGCTGGAAGAGCCGCAACCCGGGCGTTACCTGTGGCTGCTGGCATCCAGCCCGGCGCGGTTGCCCGCCACCATCCGCAGCCGTTGCCAGCGGTTGGAGCTGCGCTTGCCGCCGCGCGACGAGGCCCTGCAGTGGCTGCGCCAGCGAGGCCACCCGGAAGCTCTGGCCAGCGAGGCGCTGGATGCCGCGCGCGGACACCCGGGGCTGGCCGATGCGTGGGCATCGGGGGATGGCCTGGCGCTGCGCCGTGACGCGGTCAAGGACGCGCAGGCGCTGATGCGCGGGCAGGCCGAGGCGAGCGAGGTCGCCCAGCGTTGGGTGGCCGACGGACGCGCCGCGGAACGTTTGGGTCATCTGGCAGAGTTCGCGCTGCGCGAGGCGGCGGGCTTGACCGATCCGGCCGCAACCCGCACGCTGGCCGCGCGCTTCGACGCGGCTAACCGCGCCCGCGAGCTGCTGCACACCACGGTGCGCGCGGATCTGGCGGTGGCGGAAGCGCTGCTGGCATGGCGCTGAGGCTTGGGACAGGCAACTGACAGGGAACGGGGAATGAGCAATCCGACCGGTGGGGCGAGGCAGGGCATCCTGTCGCTGGCGATCAAGGACAAGGCGGCGCTGTACAACGCCTACATGCCCTTCATCCGCCAGGGCGGCATCTTCGTGCCCACCGCGCGCCGCTACTTCATCGGCGATGAGGTGTTCCTGCTGCTGACCCTGCCGGATTCCTCCGAGCGCCTGCCGGTTGCCGGCAAGGTGGTATGGGTGACGCCCACCGGCGCGCAGGGCAACCGTGCCGCCGGCATCGGCGTGCAGTTCGCCGATACCGCGGAAGGGGAAGCGGTGCGCGGCAAGATCGAAACCACCCTGGCCGGCACCCTCAACGCGGACCAGCCAACGCAAACGATGTAACTGCGGCTTCGGTTGGATGAACGGCGTGGCTGCCCCACTGCGCTGAAGAACGCCCCTGATGACGGCGCATGCTTGCCTGCGGAAACGCGAGGCCGTGCGTGCAGTCCAGTCCCGCATGCCCTCACTGGTCCGCGTCCGGTCCGGCTTCATCGCTACCCGGGGCGTTTCGTCGCAGACAGGTTGACGACGGCTGGCTGTTCGCGCTGTACTATTTCTAATAGTACAGATAGGACGGTGCGTCGATGGCCCGAACCAGCCCCCTGATGATCCAGGTCGCCACCGGCGATCCGCGCCCGATCGGCCGCCAGATCGTCGATGCCGTGCGCATGAAGATCGCCACCGGCGAGCTCACGCACGGCAACCAGCTGCCCAGTGTCCGCGGGCTTGCCCAGCAGCTGATGATCAATCCGAATACCGTCGCCAAGGCCTATGCCGAGCTGACCACCGAGGGTTGGCTGGAATCGCGCCAGGGCACGGGCCTGTTCGTCGCCGCACCCCGCCAGCGATTGTCCGACGCCGAGCGGGACCGCCGCCTGGACGATGCCGTCGGCCGCTTCGTCAACGACGTGATTCCGCTGGGCTTTGCAGCCGACGAGGTGCAGGCGCGGGTCGCCGACGCCTTCGAACTGCTGGTGCCCCGCAAGACCGCCTGACCCCCGCCATCGCCGCCGTGGGGCCGTCCGTCTGCGCCCAGCGCAGGGGGACAGCGATCCGCGGATCGGCCGGCCCATCCGGATATGCCCACATGCCCAACGATTCCATCATCGAAACCCGTGCGCTGTCCAAGCGCTACGGACGCAAGCTGGCGCTGGACCGGCTTGACCTCGCGATTCCCCGCGGCCGGGTCCACGCCATCGTCGGCGCCAACGGCGCAGGCAAGTCCACGTTGTTCCGCATCCTGCTGGGCTTCATGCCGCCCAGCGCGGGCGAAGCGCGCATCCTCGGCAAGGACAGCCAGCAGCTGACGCCGCAGGACCGCGCCCGGATCGGCTTCGTCAACGAAGAACACACCCTGCCGGGATGGATGCGGGTGTCGCAGGTGGTGGCGATGCAGCGCCACCAGTACGGTCGCTGGAACCAGCAGGTGTTCGACGGCGTGATCGGCCACTACCACGTGCTGCCGGAGCAGAAGGTCGGCCAGCTTTCGCGTGGCGAGCGCGCCGGCTTCAACCTCGCGCTGGCGCTGGCCCAGAAACCCGAGCTGCTGGTGCTGGACGAGCCGACGCTGGGCCTGGACGTGGTGGCCAAGCGCGCCTTCCTGGAGTCGCTGCTGTACAGCAACGCCGCCGACGACTGCACGGTGATCTATTGCTCGCACCAGATGGAGGAGATCGAGCGGGTTGCCGACAACCTCATCATCCTCGAGCGCGGGCAGCTGCGGCACATGTCGGCCCCGGAGGAGTTCACCGCGCGCGTGAGCCACTGGGTGGCCGACGTGCCGTTCAAGGGCCCCGATCCGCGCACCGTGCCGGGCCTGCTCGAAGTGCAGCGCCTCGACGGACTGCACCACTACCTGGTGCTGGACCAGGACCACGCGTTCGAACAGTTCCTGCGCGCCAGCGGCGCACGCACGGTGCAGTCGATGCCGGTCAGCCTGGACCGCGCCGTCAACGCCTTTCTCGCCAAGCACCATGCCGCCCCGGCCGCGGCCTGAGGACACCGACATGACCGATCTCTTCAAGAGCGAACTGCTGCGCTTCCGCCTGTGGACCGCCGCAGCCGCGCTGGTCCACGCTGGCCTGCTCGGCTTCCTGACCCGCCTCGTCGATCTGGCCCAGCAGCCGCTGCAGGTCTACCAGATCTTCGGCATCAGCTACGCCGTGATCGGCACGCTGCTCGGCCTGTACCAGATGGGCAGCTATCGCAGGCCGAACCAGTGGCTGAGCCTGCTGCACCGGCCGTTGCACCGGCTGCGCATCGCCGGCGCGCTGGGCGGCGCGGCGGCCGCTCTGCTGCTGGCGGCCATCGCACTGCCGATCGCGCTGGTCGCGCTGTACCAGGACACGCTGACCGCGCGCGTGGTGGACCTGCGCCACTGGCTGCTGCCGCTGTCGGCGTGGCTGGTCGGACTGGTGGGCTACGCGGCCGGCAGCTATGCGATGGTCGCCAACCGCCGGCACTCGTTCGCGGTGGTGGTGTTGCCGGTCCTGCTGATGTTCACGCAGGCCTCCGGGCTCGCGCTGCTGGCGGTGGAACTGACCCTGCTTGCAGCGCTGGCCGGGCTGCTGGCGCTGGTGTTCCGTCCGGATCCGGTGGCGATGCCGCGCAGTTTCGCCGCCGCCGCCGCGACCGCGCTGCCGGTGCAGGCGGGTGCGTACTTCCTGATCTGGATGCTGGGGTTCGGTGTCGAAATGGGCTGGACGATAGCCGGCACCCATCCGCTCAACATGCCGGTGCCACCGACCGGTGGCTACATCGAGGCCGATCGCGCCGAAGGCAAGGAGATCCTGCTGCTGGGCCTGGCAGGCAGTCGCGATCCCGAGGCCGCGCTGTGGCGCGAGCAGATCGCGCTGTCGGACGTGGTCACGCGCTATCCGCTGCGTGGCCTGCCGAAGCGCGGTGAGCTGGGCAACGTCGCGCCGATGGAGTTCGACGACGGCGAGCGCCACCTGCGCTGGGTGTTCAGCCACGACCGCATGCGCTTCACCGGTTACGGCACGCGGGACGGACGTGCGCGCGGCGAGCTTGGCGTGGGCGACAATCTGGCCGCGTTCCCCGCGCCGACCCTGCAGTACGCCGGCGGCTACCTGTTCAACGCCAATGCGGCCTACCAGTACGACAGCGGGCAGCAGCGCATCTTCGAGCGCGTGCGCCTGCCGCAGGGCGAGGTGATGGCCAGCCCGCCCGAGCCGGCCGGTGACAACCTGCTGGCGCTCAGCGACCGCGCCGCCTACTTCTATCCGGGCCGCGAGGCGAGCAACGGGGTGGACCTGCTGCAGCCGCTGCTGCGCGTGCCGATGCCGGGCGCGGTGGGCAATCTCAGCCGGGTGGACATGATCGAACTGCTGGACGGCTACCTGGTGTCGTTCACCTACACTTGGGGCGCGTGGTCTGGAGAGCTCCAGCATCCGTTCCAGCAGGTGGTGCGGGTGGACGGCAACGGGCAGGTGCGCGAAGTGGCCCGCCGCACGCTCAACCTCGACCTGCCGGTGGCCTACACCACGCGTATCTGGTGGCTGTCACCGGTGCTGCGCACGCTGTGCCTGGGCGCGCAGGAACTGTACGCCGGTCGCGATCCGCTGCGCGCCGACCCGCAGCCGGTGCCGCGCGCGATGGTCTGGCTGGCTCTGGTGTCCTGTGGGTTGTCGCTGCTCGGTGCGCTCTGGCTGGCTGCGCGCCTGCAGCTGTCCAGGCGGCAGCGCTGGTTGTGGGTGGTGCTTTGCGGAGCTGTCGGGGTGCCGGCGCTGGCCAGCCTGTGGCTGATGGTGCCGCCGAGGGAAACATTGCCGGTCGCACCGACTGCGCATCCGCAGCCTGCCACCGCCTGATCGCAGGCACCGCCGGAGAACCGAGATGACGAAATTCCGTACCTGCGGGATGCTGACCCTGCTCGCGCTGGTGTTCCTCGCAGCGGGTGTTGCCGCTGCGGGCGAGCCGACCGCCGCCAACGCGCTGCGCGCCGCCGTCGCCGTCCAGCGCGCATTGCCGCGCGCGCCGCAACTGCCGCGTACCGACTTCCTCGACGCCCGCGCCTTGTCGGCGGTGACGCTGTCACCCGCCGGCGATTTCGTGGCGTGGCTGCGTGAGCACGGCGAATCGCGCAGCTTGGTGCTGCTGCCCACTGCCGGTGGCAAGGCGCGGATATTGGTGGGGCGCACCCAGGCACGCCAGCTGCTCTGGTCGCGCGACGGGCGCTGGCTGTTCCTGCGCGCTCCGGATTCGCTGTCCACTGTGTCGGCCGAAGGTCGTGCCGGCGTGCGCGTGCCGCTGGGCGGGGCGGAGCAGCGGCAGCTGATGAAGGTGGATCCTTCGCGGCCTGCGGCGGTGCTGATGCGCGAGCGCATCGGCGCCGGCGGCAACGAGCGCTGGCGCATCGTGCGCATGGACGTGGGTGGAAAGCGCAGCGTGCTGCGCGAGGACCCGCGCTGGGTGCATGACGTTGCGCTGGATGCCGCTGGGAGGATCGTTGCGCTGGCGCGTTTCGAGGGCGACCACGATGCGCTGCATCGCGTACGGCCCGATGGCGCGCTGCGCGAAGTGCTGCGCCTGCGGCCGATGGAGCGGGTCGGCCTGCTGGCCGTCCTGCCCGCCGGTGGGCTGCTGTTGGAGGGCAATCCGGGTGGCGATTTCCGCCGCGTATTGCGACTGGATGCGGACGACCGCCTGCACACCCTGCACGAGGACCCGCGCGGTGAAGCCGATCTGGATGAGGTGGTGCTCGATCCGCGTACCTCGCTGCCGCTGGCGGCGAGCTATCGCAGCACCGTGGCCGCCACTTACGGCATCGGCGCTGCCGCGCCGGTGGTGGCCGCCATCGCACGGCGTTTACCGGGCCGCGACATCGCCGTGCAGGCGGGCAGCGCCGCTTCGTCGCCGTGGCTGGTGTCGGAACGCGCAGCGACCTTGCGTGATCCACGCTGGTACCTGTTCGATCCCCGCGGCGGCGGCCTTCGCCGCATCCTCGACGAGCCGGTGCGGAACGCGCATCCGCCGTCGGAGGCTCGGCTCGCGCGCAAGCTCGCTGTGTCCTACCTCGCTTCCGATGGCCTGCGCGTGCATGGCTTCCTGCTGCTGCCGCCCGGCGTGGATCCGGCGCGGGCGCCGCTGATCGCCCAGGTGCACGGCGGGCCGATCAACCACTTCCGCCCCGGCTTCGACGGCGTGGCGCAGTTCCTCGCCAACCGCGGTTACGTGGTGTTCCAGTCGAACTTCCGCGGCTCCACCGGTCATGGCCGCGCCTACACGTTCGCGTCGAACGGCGATTACGGCAACGGCCGCGTCCAGCAGGACATCGAGGAGGGCGTGCGCTGGCTGCTGGCCCGCGGCATCGGCGACGCGCAGCGCGTCGGCATCGTCGGCCATTCCTTCGGCGGCTATTCCGCGCTGCTGGGGCTGACCTTCCAGCCGGAGCTGTTCAAGGTGGGCGTGGCCGGCGCGCCGCCCGCCGACCTGGGCTGGGCGATGCGCTGGCTGCTCGCATCCGGGGAACAGGGCGACCTGCCGGACCGCTCGCTGCAGCAGACGCTGCGCGCGCTGTCGCTGGATGCCGGCGACCCGGCGACCTTCGCACGCCTGCATGCGCAGTCGCCGCTGGCGAACGCGTCGAAGATGCGCCGCCCGCTGCTGGTGATGGCCGGCGGCGCTGATCGCACGGTGGCGATCCGCGAGGTGACGCACTACGTCGCAACGCTGAAGGCGCAGGGCAGCCCGGTCACGTTGCTGGTGGAGCCGGGCGGCGGGCATTCGCCGCTAGCGCCGGTCGCGCGCGAAGCCTATCTGTTCGCGATGGAGACGATGCTGCAGCGTCACCTCGGTGGGCCGGAACCGGATCCGCCGGGCCAGCGCCTGCGCGCCTACCTGCGTGGGAACCTGCGGCTGGCCGGGCCGGAGTTTACGGGCTTCGCGAACAGGCCCGCGCGCTAGCGGGTCACTTCAACCGCTCCAGCCGGCCCTTGCGTTTGACGATGTTCTTGTAGTCCCACTGGATGTCGCGTGCCTTGCCCAGCCAGCGGTGCAGGGCCGCGATGTCCACCTCGGCGACGGAGCCGTAGCGCGCCTCGGCGGCCTTGAAGCTGCCCTCGGGTTGCAGGCCGGGCTCATCGAAGGATTGCCCGCTCCAGAACAACAGGCGGATGCAGGATTTCAGCTTGCTGTAGCCGGCGACCGGGTTGCCGTCGAGGAACCAGACCGGATGCGCGTGCCAGACCTTGTTCCCGGCTTCTGGCAATGCGCGGTCGATCTCGTTGGCGAGCAGGTCGCAGATCGCCCGGTCGTCCGGCGACTGCGCATCGTTGTAGGTGCGTGTGTCGGGATGCATGGCGGCTCCGTCGATGCGTCGGCAGCCGCCACTGTAGCCCTCAGGCCACCGGCTCGCGCAGCACCGGGTGGTCCCAGCCGGCACGCGGCGCGAAGCGGTTGCCGTACTTCGCCTGCAGCGCCTGCAGCCGCGCCAGCAGCGCGTCGGCGCCGGCGGCGCGGATGTGCTGGATCGGGCCGCCGCGGAACGGTGCGAAGCCGGTGCCGAAGATCACGCCGGCATCGAGGAGGTCGGCATCGCTGACCACGCCGTTGTGCAGGCAGGCCACGGCTTCGTTGAGCAGCGGCAGGATGAGGCGGTCTTCCAGGTCGTCGGGCGCGACAAAGCCGGCCGGCAGCTCGGGTTTGACCGCCTTGCCGTTTTCCCACTTGTAGAGGCCCTGGCCGTCCTTCTTGCCGCGCTTGCCGGCTTCGACCGTCGCCAGCGCTGCCGGCACGTCCAGACCAAGGAAGGGTGCCAGTTCGCGACCGACGCTGGCGGCCACGTCCAGACCCACGGTGTCGAGCAGTTCGATCGGTCCCATCGGCATGCCGAAGCGGGTGGCCGCCTTGTCGATGGCCGGGCCGGGGATACCCTCGGCATAGGCGGTCGCGGCTTCGAGCATGTACGGGAACAGCACGCGGTTGACCAAGAAGCCCGGCGTGCCCGCCACCGGCACCGGGAACTTGCCCAGCGCCTTGCAGAAAGCCGCCAAGCGTCGTTCCGTGTCGGCGGCCATCCCGTCGTGGCGGATGATCTCCACCAGCGGCATCTGCGCCACCGGGTTGAAGTAGTGCAGGCCGGCGAACTGTGCCGGGCGCGCGATGTGCGGGCGCAGTTCGTCCAGCGGGATCGACGAGGTGTTGGTGGTCAGCAGCGCGTCCGCCTTCATGCGCGGTTCCACCGACTGGTACAGGTCGCGCTTGGCGTCCGGGTTTTCGATGATGGCTTCGATGACGAGGTCGGCCTCGGCCACGCCGGCGCCGTCCAGGTCGGACTTCAGCCGTGCCGCCACCGCCGGGCGTTTGCTCTCGTCCTTGACCTTCTTCTCGAACAGGGCCTGCGCGCGCTGCAGGGCGCCGTCGATGAAGCGCTGCTCGCGGTCCTGCAACGTCACCTCGAAGCCCTTGTAGGCGGCGAACGCGGCGATGTCGCCGCCCATCACGCCGGCACCGACCACGTGCACGCGGGCGATGCCGGGTTCGCCCTTGCCCAGCGCCTTCAGCCGCTCGGTCAGGAAGAAGATGCGGATCAGGTTGCGCGCGGTCGGGGTGCCGGCCAGCTTCACCACGGCGCGACGCTCGGCGTCGAGGCGCGCGCGGATACCTGCGCCGCCGCTGCGCTCCCAGGTCGAGATCAGCGCATAGGGCGCCGGATAGAACGCCTTCGGTGCCTTGCGCGCGACCTGCTTGGCCATCTGCGGCGCCAGCAGCTTGCGCGCGGGAAGGGTGTTGGTCAGCCAGCCCAGCGCGCGCTGCTTGAACGGACGCACCGTGCCCCTCAGCGCCAGCGTGGCGGCGGCGTCGATCAGCTGCGCCGGTTCCACCACCTTGTCCACCAGTCCGATCCCGCGCGCAGCCTTGGCCGACAACGCGCGGCCGGTCAGCATCATGTCCATAGCGGCCGGCGCGCCGACCAGCCGCGGCAGGCGGGCGCTGCCGCCCCAGCCGGGGAAGATGCCCAGCTGCACTTCCGGCAGGCCGATGCGGGTGGAAGCGTCGCTGCTGGCCACGCGGTAGCGGCAGGCCAGCGAGATCTCGGTGCCGCCCCCCATGCAGAAGCCGTGGATGGCGGCGACGGTGGGACAGGGCAGGCTGGCCAGCGTCTGGAACACGTCCTGGCCGCGGCGGATGGCGTCGTTGACGGTACCGCGGCGGTCGAACTCCTGGAACTCCTTGAGGTCGGCGCCGGCGATGAAGCCGCTGGCTTTGCCGGAGGCGATCACCAGCGCCTTGGGCGGTTCGATGGCGATGCGTTCCAGCGCATCGCCCAGCTCGATCAGGGCATCCTGCGAGAATGCGTTGACCGGTGCGTCGGCGCGGTCGAACCACAGCACCAGCACGCCGTCGTCGCGGCGCTGCGGCTTCCAGTGGCGAAGGCGGAGTCCGTCGAAACCGTTGGCGGAGGAGTCGGCCATGGGCGTGCCATCCGTGTGTCAGCAGGGAAGCAGCTATCGTAGCCCGCGAAAACTTGAATACTTGTCTAAATGCCTGCAAGTCCGGGGCAGGGCCGCGGAACTTCCGCGGCGGATCGCTGTCATAACGCCCGGAGGCGACCGGGCCCAACCATGAGGCCACGGCGCAGATGACGGAGGATCGGGTGTCGCAAGCGCTGGATCAGGACCTGGTGGCCCGCGTGCAGCGCGGCGATGCCGCAGCCTTCGATCTGCTGGTGCGTAAGTACCAGCATCGCGTGGCCGCGGTGATCTCTCGCTACGTGCATGACTGGGCGGAGGTGCAGGACGTGGCCCAGGACACCTTCATCCGTGCCTACCGCGCCATCGGCGGGTTCCGTGGCGATGCCCAGTTCCCCACCTGGCTGCACCGGATCGCGGTGAACACTGCCAAGAACCATCTCGCATCGCATGGCCGCCGGCCGCCGGGCGAGGACATCGAGATCGAGGATGCCGAGCAGTTCGAATCCGGCCTGCGCCTGCGCGACAACGACACCCCCGAACGCGAGCTGATGCGCCAGCAACTGGAACAAACGGTGCTGGCCGCGGTCGAAGCCCTGCCGCAGGACCTGCGCGATGCGATCACCCTCCGCGAGGTGGAAGGCATGAGTTACGAGGAGATCGCCGAACGCATGGGCTGCCCGATCGGCACGGTGCGCTCGCGCATCTTCCGCGCCCGCGAGGCCATTGACGCCCGCATGCGCCCCCTGCTGGACCAGGATGAACTCCCGAAGCGTTCGCACGCCTCATGACGCCCATGAATACCGATACCGACCGCCATTGCATCGACCTCACCCAGCTCAGCAGCCGCGAACAGCTGTCCGCGCTGATGGACGGCGCGCTGCCGGAGGACCAGACCCGCTTCCTGCTGCGCCGCCTGCAGCACGATGACGAGCTGGCCGGCAACTGGGAGCGCTGGCGCATCGCCAGCGACGTGATGCGCGGCATGGCGCCAGCCCGACGCCTGCCGGGCGATTTCGCTTCCCGTGTTTCCTTGGCGCTGCATGGCGGCGAGGTGGCGGCGGAACCGGCCGCCGCGACGTCCAGGCCGGCATGGCTGCGACGCGGCGCCGGCATGGGGGCGCTCGCCGCCGCGCTGGCGGTGGTGGCGCTGATGGGGCGGCCTGCGCTGGAGGACGATGCGTCGCCCGCCGCACCTGCGCAGGTGGCCGCGACGACTCCGGCCGCGCCGCTGCATGGGCAGCCGGCACCGTCGCAGCCTGCGCCGCAGTTGCCGACGGCCCCTGCCGGCGGGTCGGACATGCTGGCTGCTGCCTCGATGGCGGCCGCTGCCACTGCGTCCGTCAAGCCGGCGCGGCGCAGCAGGCCGGCTGCCGCTGTCGCGGCTACCGTGACCGCAGTCGAGGCCAACGCGCAGATCGCCGCGCTCACTCCGGCGACGTCCGATGTCGCCGCCCCGGAATTCCGCGGCCTGCCCGAGGCCGAAATCGTCACCCGTCCGTGGCCACGTTCGATCCTGCCGCAGTACGCCGGCAGCGGCGGCCTTGCGGTGGGCTTCGGCGACCACCCGCGGCGTGCCGACAATCCGTTCGCCCCGCCGGTCTTCGGCGCGCCGCCGAAGCTGCTTTCCGGCGAGGCGGCCTCCACGCAAGCGGCCGCCGGCGCCGATGCGCAGGGCCAGCCGCAGCCCTGACCGTGCAGCCCCGTGGCGCGCCCGGCGCCATGCCTCCTGTTTCCGATCCACGCGAAGAGGACTCCCTTGTCATGCCCGCGATCAAGCTCGCTACCCTGCGTCCCCTGCTGTTGACCACCGCGCTGGCGGTGGCCGGCGTCGGTGCCTGCAGTGGTCAGAACGCCGCCAATGCCCAAACGCCGCTGGCGACGCCGGCCGCCGCGCCCGCCCCCGAGCTGGTGGCCGGCCTGCCGGATTTCACCCGGTTGGTGGACCAGGTGGGGCCGGCGGTGGTCAGCGTGCAGGCGGAGATCGGCGGCCGGGTGCAGGCGGCGCAGGCTCGGCGGACGCCGCAGATGCCGGAAGACGGGGAGGAAGGCGACGAGCAGATCCCCGAGTTCTTCCGCCGCTTCTTCGGCCCCGGCATGACCCCCATGCCGGGCATGCCCGGCATGCCCGGCGCGCGTCCGCGCGGCACCTCGCTTGGCACCGGCTTCATCATTTCGGCCGACGGCTACCTGCTCACCAACCATCACGTGGTCGATGGCGCCGACACCGTGCGCATCAAGCTGTCCGACCGTCGCGAGTTCACCGCCAAGGTGGTGGGCAGCGACCCGCAGTCGGACGTGGCGCTGCTGAAGATCGACGCCAAGGGCCTGCCGGTGATGCGCATCGGCAATTCCGATGCGCTCAAGCCCGGCCAGTGGGTGGTGGCGATCGGTTCGCCGTTCGGCCTGGACCATTCGGTCACCGCCGGCATCGTCAGCGCGGTCGGCCGTGCCAACCCCGGTGCCGACCAGCGCTACGTGCCCTTCATCCAGACCGACGTGGCGATCAACCGCGGCAATTCCGGCGGCCCGCTGCTGGACACCCGTGGGCAGGTGGTCGGCATCAACTCGCAGATCTTCAGCAATTCCGGCGGTTACATGGGCGTGAGCTTCGCCATTCCCATCGACGTGGCGATGAACGCTGTGCAGCAGCTCAAGGCCACCGGCAAGGTGACGCGCGGGCAGCTGGGCGTGCAGATCCAGGGCATGGACCGGGATGCCGCCGGCGCGCTGGGGCTGCCCGATGCCAACGGCGCGCTGGTGGCGACGATCGAGCCGGGCAGCGCCGCGGAACGTGCCGGCCTGCAGCGCCAGGACGTGATCCGCAGCGTCAACGGCCAGCGCGTCTACGAATCCAGCGACCTGCCGCCGATCATCGGGGCTATGGCACCTGGAAGCCGGGTCACGCTGGAGGTGATCCGCGATGGCAAGCCGCGCACCCTGATCGCGACCTTGGGTGCGCTCGATGAAAGCGTCGCCGCTGCCGGCGGCGAAACGGGCGGTAGCCAGAAGCCCGCAGCCCCCGCGCAGGCCAACCCGCTGGGCATCATCGGCCAGGAATTGACCGCACAGCAGCGCAGCGGCATGGGCCTGCAGCCGAAGGAGGGCGTGCTGATCGCCCGCGTCGAGGGCCCGGCCGCGCGGGAAGCGGGCCTGCAGCGCGGCGACGTGGTGCTGGCGGTGGGCCGCCACGACGTCGGCAGCGTGGATGCGCTCAACGCCCAGCTGCGCGCCGTCGGCGCCGACAAACCGGTGATGCTGCTGGTGCGGCGTGGTGGCGGCACCCGCTACGTCACGGTGACCCCGGTCGAGCGCTGAGCCCCGTAGGCCGGCGCCCGGTCGTGATCGCGGCCGGGCGCGTTGCCGCCCGGGCAGGGCTGCACTCGGGCCTGTGCGATAATGCACGGCTGTCTTTCCCACAGGCCGCGATCCCGCGGCCGTTGCCGCACTCAGCCGACGCCCCCCATGCAGCACGATTCGATGCGGTTCATCCGCAACTTCTCCATCATCGCCCACGTCGACCACGGCAAGTCGACCCTCGCCGATCGCATCATCCAGCTGTGCGGCGGCCTGCAGGCGCGCGAGATGGAAGCGCAGGTACTCGATTCCAACCCGATCGAGCGCGAACGCGGCATCACCATCAAGGCGCAGTCGGTCTCGTTGCCGTACACCGCGAAGGATGGCAATACCTACTTCCTGAACTTCATCGATACCCCTGGCCACGTCGACTTCAGCTACGAGGTCAGCCGCTCGCTGGCCGCCTGCGAAGGCGCGCTGCTGGTGGTCGACGCGGCGCAGGGCGTGGAGGCGCAGTCGGTGGCCAACTGCTACACCGCGGTGGAGCAGGGGCTGGAGGTGGTGCCGGTCCTCAACAAGATCGACCTGCCGACCGCCGACATCGACAAGGTGAAGGAGGAGATCGAGGCCGTCATCGGCATCGATGCGTCCGACGCGGTCGCCATCAGTGCCAAGACCGGGCTCAACGTCGGCGACGTGCTGGAGGCCATCGTCCAGCGCATCCCGCCGCCACAGCCGCGCGACACCGACAAGCTGCAGGCGCTGATCATCGACTCGTGGTTCGACAACTACCTGGGCGTGGTCTCGCTGGTGCGGGTCATGCAAGGCGAGCTGAAGTCCGGCGACAAGATGCTGGTGATGAGCACCGGCCGCACCCACCAGGTCGACGCGGTCGGCGTGTTCACCCCGAAGCGCAAGGTGCTGCCGGTGCTGCGCGCGGGTGAAGTGGGCTGGATCACCGCCTCGATCAAGGACGTGCACGGCGCGCCGGTGGGCGACACCCTGACCCTTGCCGGCGACCCGGCGCCGAAGCCGCTTCCCGGCTTCCAGGAAATGCAGCCGCGGGTGTTCGCCGGCCTGTTCCCGGTCGATGCCGAGGACTACCCGGCGCTGCGCGAAGCGCTGGACAAGCTGCGCCTGAACGACGCCGCGCTGCGCTTCGAGCCGGAAAGCTCGGAGGCGATGGGCTTCGGCTTCCGCTGCGGCTTCCTCGGCATGCTGCACATGGAGATCGTGCAGGAGCGGCTGGAGCGCGAGTACGACCTCAACCTCATCAGCACCGCGCCGACGGTGATCTACGAGGTGCTCAAGACCGACGGCACCGTCGTGCCGATGGACAACCCGGCCAAGCTGCCGCCGATCAACCAGGTGCAGGAGATACGCGAGCCGATCATCCGCGCCAACATCCTCACCCCCGAAGCCTACATCGGCAACATCATCAAGCTGTGCGAGGAAAAGCGCGGCGTGCAGATCGGCATCACCTACATGGCCAGCCAGGTGCAGATCAGCTACGAGCTGCCGATGGCCGAGGTGGTGCTGGATTTCTTCGACAAGCTGAAGTCGGTGAGCCGCGGCTACGCCTCGCTGGACTATCACTTCCTGCGCTTCGACGCCGGCCCGTTCGTGCGCGTGGACACGCTGATCAACGGCGACCGCGTCGACGCGCTGTCGATCATCGTCCACCGCAGCCACGCCGACCGCCGTGGCCGCGAGCTGACCGAGAAGATGAAGGACCTGATCCCGCGGCAGATGTTCGACGTGGCCATCCAGGCCGCGATCGGCGCGCAGATCATCGCCCGCACCACGGTCAAGGCGCTGCGCAAGAACGTGCTGGCCAAGTGCTACGGTGGCGACGCGACGCGCAAGAAGAAGCTGCTGGAGAAGCAGAAGGAAGGCAAGAAGCGGATGAAGCAGGTCGGGCGGGTGGAAATCCCGCAGGAGGCCTTCCTCGCCGTGTTGCAGGTCGACAGCAAGTAAGGCATTGGCCCTGGAGAACATCGCATGATGGTGTGGTTCGAAACGATCCTGGTCACCCTGACCCTGCTGACCGGCCTGGTCTGGCTGCTGGACAAGCTGTTTCTGGCCAAGCGCCGCGCCGCCGCGGCCGGACCGCTGGACGAGGTGAAGGAACCGCTTCTGGTCGATTACTCCAAGGCGTTCTTTCCGGTGCTGGCGCTGGTGCTGGGGCTGCGCAGCTTCGTCGCCGAGCCGTTCCGGATCCCCTCCAGCTCGATGATGCCGACCCTTCTGATCGGCGATTTCATCCTGGTCAACAAGTTCAGCTATGGCCTGCGCTGGCCGATCAGCAACAAGAAGTTCGTCGAACTGGGCGAGCCGGCGCGTGGCGACGTGGTGGTGTTCCGGCCGCCGCACCACCCGCGCGAGGACTGGATCAAGCGCGTGATCGGCGTGCCGGGCGATGTCATCGGCTACCACGACCACAAGATCAGCGTGAACGGGCAGGTGCTGCCATACCGGGTGGAAGGGGTCTACACCGGGGTCGGCCAAGGCGCCGGCGAAACCGGGGACAGCAAGCTGACCGAGGGCATGCCCGGGCGCCCGCATTTCGTGCTGGAAGGCGAGTTCAGCGTCGCCGATGGTGACTGGACGGTCCCGGCGGGGCATTATTTCGTCATGGGCGACAACCGCGGCAACAGCGAGGACAGCCGGTTCTGGGGGTTCCTGCCGGAAACCAACCTGCGCGGGAAGGCGTTCATGGTGTGGATGAACTTCGACGCCAGCGCGGATCACTGGGTGGACGTTTCCCGTATCGGAACACGTATTCCTTGATCGACGCCTGGCCATCAGGGGCATGGCCGTTCAACCAAGAGGGGATGCACGAATGAAGCAGAAACAGCGCGGAATAACGATGCTGGGGTTCCTGATGGTGCTGTGCCTTGTGATCTTCTTCGCTTTTTGCGCGATGAAGATCGTGCCCATGTACATCGAGTTTTACTCGGTGAAGCAGGCGCTCAAGGGGCTGGCCGAAGACCAGTCCCTGGCTGGCGCGAGCAAGGAGAAGATCCGCGAGATGTACCTGCGCCGGCTCGAGATGAGCTACGCCGACAACGTCAAGAAGATGGACGCGATGAAGTTCGAGTCCGGCGACGGCGGGGTGAAGATGGTGGTGGACTACGAGCGTCGCGAGTCGCTGCTTGCCAACCTCGACGTGGTCGGCAAGTTCCACGCCGAGCAGGTGCTGACGCGTGGCACCAGCGGCGAGTGATCGCACGCCGTCGGCGTTCGCCGGCCATGTGTTTGCGGACCCCGCGCTGCTGGCGCAGGCGCTGACCCACCGCAGCGCGGGCAGTCCGAACAACGAGCGGTTGGAATTCCTCGGCGACGCACTGGTCAACCAGTTCGTCGCCGAGGCGCTTTACCGGCACTGGTCGAAGGCCGACGAGGGCGCGCTGACCCGCGCCCGGGCCGAACTGGTGCGGGAATCCGCGCTGGCGGGCATCGCCCGCCGGCTGGATATCGGGCCGCGGCTGGTGATGGGGCCGGGCGAAATGAAGACCGGCGGCCATCGCCGCGATTCCATCCTGGCCGACGCGGTCGAGGCCATCGTCGCCGCGATCTACCTGGACGCCGGTTTCGACGCCTGCCGGGCGACGGTGCTGCCCTGGTTCGCGCCCCTCATCGACGCCCTGCCGCCGCCCAACAAGGTCGGCAAGGACGCCAAGACCCGCCTGCAGGAATGGCTGCAGGGGCGGCAGCACCCGCTGCCGGTCTATGCGCTGCTGCATGAGGGCGGCGAGGACCACGCACGGATCTTCAGCGTCAGCTGCACCCTTGCCAGCCCGGCCCTGCGCACCGAAGGGGAGGGAAGCTCGCGGCGCGCCGCCGAGCAGGTTGCCGCGGGCGCGATGCTGGAACTCCTCGAGTCCTGCTGACCCCAGCTGCACGGCCCTCGTCCGGGAATCTGCGGCAATTGAAGCGGCGGACCGGGCCGCGCTCTACAATCCGCCCATGAATCCCACATCCCGCAGCGGCGCGGTGGCCGTCATCGGCCGCCCCAACGTCGGCAAATCCACCCTGGTCAATGCGCTGGTCGGCGCCAAGATCAGCATCACCTCCAACCGTCCGCAGACCACCCGGCACCGCCTGCTGGGCATTGCCACCTTCCCCGGCGGCCAGCTGCAGCTGGTGGACACGCCCGGCATCCACGGCGAGCAGGGCAAGCGCTCCGGCAAGGCGATGAACCGGATGATGAACCGCGCCGCCCGCGGCGCGCTGGAAGGCGTGGACGCCGCGCTGCTGGTGATCGAGGCCGGGCGCTGGGACCACGAGGACGGACTGGCCTTCGACGCACTGCGCGAGGCCGGCCTGCCGGTGGTGCTGGTGGTCAACCAGGTCGACAAGCAGAAGGACAAGACCGCGCTGCTGCCGTTCATCGCCAAGGTGACGGAAGGGCGCGAATTCGCCGCGGTGCATCCGTTGTCGGCGCTCAAGCGCAGCGGGCTGGAGCCGCTGGTCGCCACCCTGCTCGGGCTGATGCCGGAGGGCGAGCCGGCATTCGGCGAGGACGAGATCACCGACAAGAGCCAGCGCTTCCTCGCCGGCGAGCTGGTGCGCGAGCAGCTGATGCGTCGGCTCGGCGAGGAACTGCCGTATTCCACCACGGTGGAAGTGGAGCGGTTCGAGGAAGAACCCTCGCCCAAGGCCGGCGTGATGTACCGCATCGATGCGGTGATCTGGGTCGAGCGCGAGGGCCAGAAGGCCATCGTGATCGGCAAGGGCGGCGAGCGCCTGCGCGACATCGGCAAGCATGCCCGCGAGCAGATGGAGCGGCTGTTCGACGCCAAGGTGTTCCTGCAGACCTGGGTGCGGGTGCGCGAAGGCTGGAGCGACGACGAAGCCGCGCTGCGCGCGCTGGGCTATCACGACTAGGCGCTCCGCCTCCCGGTGCGGGGGCTTCAGCCGGAGCGCCCCGCTTGCGGCTGGCCGCAGCGCGCAACGGAGCGACGGCCGCGGTCGGGGCCACTCCTAGAATAGGCACATGCGCTACGCCGCCGAAGCCGCCTTCGTCCTGCATGCCCGCCCGTGGCGGGAAACCAGCCTGCTGGTCGAAGTCCTGAGTGCGGAGCACGGCCGCATCGGGCTGGTGGCGCGGGGGGTGTCGGGGCCGAAGAAGCATGTGCTGCGCGCGGCGTTGCAGCCACTGCAGTCGATCCGTTTCGATGCCGTGCAGAAGGGCGAACTGGCGCAGCTGGCCACTGCCGAGGCGGTGGACGCCGCGCCGCTGCTGCAGGGCGATGCCGCGCTGGCGGCGTTCTACGTCAACGAACTGTGCCTGCGCCTGGCGCCGCGGCATGTGCCGCAGCCGGAACTGCACGCGGGCTATGCGCAGGTGCGCGAGCGCCTGCGTGGCGGCGAACCGCTGGCGTGGACGCTGCGCCGGTTCGAGCGCGACCTGCTGGAGGCGCTTGGGGTGGGGTTGGCGTTCGGGCTGGACGGTGACGGCGGCGACATCGATCCTGCCGCACGCTACCGGCTGGATCCCGAGGAAGGGCCGCGCCGCCTGCGCAGCGAGCGCGCAGGCGAACGCCGCGATACTGCGACTGGTCGCGCGCTGCTGGCGCTGGCGGCGGACCTGCAGCCAGGAAGCGAGGACCTGGCCAGCCTGCGCCTGCCGCTGCGGACGGTGCTGCTGCACCATCTCGGTGGTCGCGGGCTGAAGTCGTGGGAAATGCTGGGCGAGTTGGGGCGGTTGGGCGCGCCGAAGGAGATCGGTGCGCCCTGACCGCGCCGGCTCAGCGGTGCAGCTCGCCCGCCGCTTCCGGCTGGTAGCGGATCGACAGTACGTGCAGGCGGGCGCTGCGGCCGCCCGGCATCGGCCAATCGATGCTGTCGCCCACCCGCAGGCCCAGCAGGGCGCTGCCCACCGGGGCTAGGATCGATACCTTGTCGCTGCTGCCATCGGCATCACGTGGATACACAAGAGTCAGCTCGTACTCGTGCGCTTGCTCCTGGTCGTCGATCACCTTCACCAGGGCGGTGGAATTCATGGTGATGACGTCGTCGGGCATCTCGCCGGGCTCGACCAGCTCGGCACGCTCCAGCTCCTCGCGCAGCGGTGCGGTGTTGAGGCTGCGGTACTGCGGACGGTCCAGCAGGTCCTCGATGCGCTCCACGTCCACGCGGGACAGCAGCAGGGCGGGACGTTGGGTGGCGGTGCTCATGTTGGCAAAGGCTCCTGCAAAGCAATGCGGGCGGCGCGGCTGGCGCGTCGCCCGCGGATATCTTGGAATTTGGGGGAACATTAGCCGCGATTCAACGGCCCGGCAACCTTTCAGGGAAACAGGAAGCCGGCCACGACCCGCCGGCCCTCGCCGGCCAGCACCGTGTAGGTCCGCGCGGCCGCAGCGTTGGACATGACCTCGATGCCGACGCCGCGCTGCAGGCAGGTCGCCAGGGCCGCCGCCGGGGGGAACACCTGGCGGGCACCAGTGCCCAGCAGCAGCAGTTCGGGGGCCAGCGCGAGTAGCGGCTCCAGGTCGGTGGGCGCGAGCGCAGACGCATCGCGCACCGGCCAGTTCTCGACCAGTGCCTCCGGGGCGACGATGAAACTGGCTGTCATCCGCCGCTCGTTGACCAGCGCACTGCCGCCATCGGCACCGCGCAGGAAATACTGGTAGTCCGGGCGTTCGAGGTTC
The DNA here is from genome assembly GCF_014678725.1 of Thermomonas sp. XSG. Lineage (NCBI taxonomy): Bacteria > Pseudomonadati > Pseudomonadota > Gammaproteobacteria > Lysobacterales > Lysobacteraceae > Thermomonas > Thermomonas sp. XSG. Next base: position 2,300,331 of record NZ_CP061497.1, read on the forward strand.
AGCTGCATCGGTCGAGGTCTGCTGCGGTCAGCCGCGGGGCAGGACGATCTGCCGCTTGTCCCTGCTCGGGCGATAGAGCACCGCGGTGTGGCCGATCCGCTGCACCAGCGCGGCATCGGCGCGCTCGGCCAGGCTGGTGATCATGGCGTCCCGCGCCTCCCGGTCCTCGCCTGCGACCTTCACCTTGATCAGCTCATGGTGTTCCAGGGCCAGTTCGACCTCCGCCACCAGTGCCTCGGTGATGCCCTTGCCGCCCACCTGGAGCATCGCCTTGAGGTCGTGCGCCTGGCCGCGCAGGAAGCGGATCTGGGCGTTGGTCAGGGCAATCGGCATGCGGCACGCAGCGGAATAAAAGGAGGGAGCGCAGGGTATCATGCGGAGGATGGGGGCCGCCCGCGGGCGGCTCCATTCCCCCACGACCCTCCCGCCCCCCGGGAGGGGGACGACAGGCATGGCGACCCGCAGCAAATCCAGCCAGCGCTGGCTCAAGGAACACTTCTCCGACCCCTTCGTGAAGAAGGCGCAGGCCGAGGGCATGCGCTCGCGTGCCGCCTACAAGCTCGAAGAACTGGTGGAGCGCGACCGCCTGCTCAAGCCCGGCATGGTGGTGGTGGACCTCGGTGCGGCGCCCGGCGGCTGGTCGCAATGGGTGCGCCAGGAACTGGACCGGCTGGACGTGAACCGTCCCGGGCGGGTCATCGCCAGCGACATCCTGGAGATGCCCTCGCTGGCCGGGGTGGACTTCCTTCATGGCGATTTCAGGGAAGATGCGGTTCTATCGCAGCTGCTGCAGATGCTGAACGGTGAACAGGTCGACCTTGTCTTGTCCGACATGGCCCCCAATAAGAGCGGTATGACGGCGGTGGACCAGCCGCGCGCGATGCACCTGGCGGAACTGGCCATGGACTTCGCCGATGGCCAGCTCCGTACCGGCGGCACGTTCCTGATCAAGCTGTTCCAGGGAACGGGATTCGATGATTACGTGCGGGAACTGCGGCGGCGTTACGCCAAGGTGGTGATCCGCAAGCCGGCGGCCTCGCGCAACCGTTCGCCGGAGGTATACGCACTGGCCACCGGCAAGCTGGCACAGATCAAGTGATGTTCCACAACGACGTGACGCGGAAGGACTGCCAAGGGCCGACATGAACGATCTCGCGAAAAACCTGCTGCTCTGGGTGGTGGTCGCCGCCGTGCTGATGGTGGTGTTCCAGAGCTTTTCGCCGAAGCTGGCCGCCAGCCAGGACGTGGTCTATTCGCAGTTCGTCCAGGACGTGGAGAACGACCGCATCAAGAAGGTCGACATCTCCAGCAACGAGCGCAGCATCACCTTCGAGCGCGCCGACGGCAGCACCGGCACCACCACCGCGCCGGTGCGCGACAAGGACCTGATCAACGACCTGATCCAGCACAAGGTCGAGATCAAGCAGGCGCCGCCGGATTCCGGCATCTCGTTCTGGTCGCTGGTGCTGAACTTCCTGCCGGTGCTGCTGATCATCGGCTTCTGGCTGTTCATGATGCGCCAGATGCAGGGCGGTGGCGGCGGCAAGGGCGCGATGTCGTTCGGTCGTTCGCGCGCCAAGCTGCTGTCCGACGACCAGGTCAAGGTCACCTTCGCCGACGTCGCCGGTTGCGACGAGGCCAAGGAAGACGTGGCCGAGCTGGTCGAGTTCCTGCGCGACCCGTCGCGCTTCCAGAAGCTGGGCGGCAAGATCCCGCGCGGCGTGCTGATGGTCGGCCCGCCCGGCACCGGCAAGACGCTGCTGGCCAAGGCCATTGCCGGCGAGGCCAAGGTGCCGTTCTTCTCGATCTCCGGCTCCGATTTCGTGGAGATGTTCGTCGGCGTCGGTGCCTCGCGCGTGCGCGACATGTTCGAGCAGGCCAAGAAGCACGCGCCGTGCATCATCTTCATCGACGAGATCGACGCGGTCGGCCGCCATCGCGGTGCCGGCCTCGGCGGCGGCCACGACGAGCGCGAGCAGACCCTCAACCAGCTGCTGGTGGAGATGGACGGCTTCGAGGGCGGCGAGGGCGTGATCGTGATCGCCGCGACCAACCGCCCGGACGTGCTCGACCCGGCGCTGCTGCGTCCCGGTCGCTTCGACCGCCAGGTGGTGGTGGGCCTGCCCGACGTGAAGGGCCGCGAGCAGATCCTCAAGGTGCACATGCGCAAGCTGCCGCTGGCGGACGACGTGGTGCCGATGACCATCGCCCGCGGCACGCCCGGCTTCTCCGGCGCGGATCTCGCCAACCTGTGCAACGAGGCGGCGCTGTTCGCCGCCCGCGAGAACGCCAAGGAAGTGCGCATGGAGCACTTCGACAAGGCACGCGACAAGATCCTGATGGGTGCCGAACGCCGTTCGATGGCGATGAGCGAGCAGGAGAAGACCCTCACCGCCTACCACGAGGCGGGCCATGCCATCGTCGGCCGGCTGGTGCCGGAGCACGACCCGGTCTACAAGGTCACCATCATCCCGCGCGGCCGCGCGCTGGGCGTGACCATGTACCTGCCGGAAGGCGACAAGTACAGTTACAACAAGATCGCGATCGAGTCGCAGCTGGCCTCGCTGTACGGCGGCCGCGTCGCCGAGGAGCTGATCTTCGGCGCAGACAAGGTGACCACCGGTGCGTCCAACGACATCGAGCGCGCCACCAAGATGGCCCGCAACATGGTGACCAAGTGGGGCCTGTCCGAACTCGGCCCGATCACCTTCGGCGAGGAGGAGGACGAGGTGTTCCTCGGCCGCAGCGTGACCCAACACAAGAACGTGTCCGACGACACCGCGCGCCGGATCGACGACGTGGTGCGTGGCATCCTCGATCGTGCCTACGCGCGCACGACGCAGCTGCTGAACGAGAACATCGACAAGCTGCACGTGATGGCCAAGGCGCTGCTGGAGTACGAGACCATCGACGTGCCGCAGATCGACGCGATCATGGACGGCCGCGAAGTGCCGCCGCCGATGGGCTGGAGCAAGCCGGGCAGCAAGCCCGGCGGCGACGCCGCGCCGCCGGCCGCGCCCATTGGCGGCCCGGTGGTGCAGGGCTGAGCGATGCTTGCCGCAGGATGACGAAAAGGCCAGAGTTCGCTCTGGCCTTTTTCGTTGGCGGATCCCGATGTTCGACACCTCGCCCCAGCTCGACTGCAACGGCCGCGTCCTGCGGCTGGACCGCCCGCGGGTGATGGGCATCGTCAACATCACCCCCGATTCGTTCTCCGACGGCGGCGCGCATTTCGACGCAGGCGCCGCCATCGCCCACGGCCTGCGGCTGGCGGAGGAGGGCGCCGACATCCTCGATGTCGGCGGCGAATCCACCCGCCCGGGGTCGCAGGAAGTGACCGTGGAGGAGGAGCTGCGCCGCGTCGTCCCGGTGATCGAAGGGTTGGCGCGGGAAACCACGCTGCCGATCAGCATCGACACCAGCAAGCCCGAAGTGATGCGCGCGGCGGTCGCAGCCGGCGCCGGCATGCTCAACGATGTGTACGGCCTGCGCCGCGAGGGTGCACTCGATGCGGCCGCGGAACTGGCGATGCCGGTGGTGCTGATGCACATGCTGGGCGAGCCGCGCTCGATGCAGGCGGCGCCGGAGTATGACGATGTGGTCGGCGAGGTGCACCGATTCCTGGCCGAACGGATGTTTGCCGCAGAGATGGCGGGCATCGCGAGGAAGAACATCGTGGTCGATCCCGGCTTCGGGTTCGGCAAAACCGCCGTGCACAACCTGCAGCTGCTCGCGCAGCTCCGGCGATTCACCGAGCTGGGCGTGCCGGTGCTGGCCGGGTTGTCGCGCAAACGGAGCATCGGTGAGCTGACCGGTCGCAGCGAACCGCGCGAGCGCGTGGCGGGCTCGGTGGCCGCGCACCTGGTGGCCGCACAGCAGGGCGCGGCGCTGCTGCGGGTCCACGACGTGGCCGCGACGGTGGACGCGCTGAAGGTGTGGAATGCCGTCGCTGCCGTGCCGCAGCCGCGCAGTGCCGCGGAACGGCCGGAGATTGTCTGGCCGGAATAACCGGGACCGCGCCGGGTTAAAGTGCGCCGTCCAACCGGAGCGCGCGCATGACCGCCAGTACCCCGCTGCTGATCACCTTTGGCCTCTACCTCCTTGCGATGGTGGGGATCGGATTGGCGGCCTGGCGCTCCACCCGCAACCTCGACGACTACATCCTCGGCGGACGCTCGCTGGGCGGCTACGTCACCGCGCTGTCCGCCGGTGCCTCCGACATGAGCGGCTGGCTGCTGATGGGCCTGCCCGGCGCGCTCTACCTGACCGGCGTGAGCGAGGCGTGGATCGCCATCGGCCTGTGCATCGGCGCGTGGTGCAACTGGCGCTTCGTGGCCGGCCCGCTGCGGGTCTATACCGAGCGCACCGACAACGCCCTGACCCTGCCGGACTACTTCACCACGCGCTTCTCCAGCGATGGTTCCGCCGCCAACGGCCGGCTGCTGCGGGTCGTGTCGGCGCTGGTGATCCTGGTGTTCTTCGCGATCTACTGCGCCAGCGGCATCGTGGCCGGCGCGCGCCTGTTCGAGAGCGTGTTCGGCCTGCCGTACGCGCAGGCGCTGTGGTGGGGCGCGGCGGCAACGATCCTGTACACCCTGATCGGCGGTTTCCTCGCGGTCAGCTGGACCGATACCGTGCAGGCCACCCTGATGATCTTCGCTCTGTTGCTGACGCCGATCATCGTGATCCTCAGCGTGGGCGGTCCCGGCGAGACCCTGCGGGTGATCGAGCAGGTCGATCCGGCGCGACTGCAGTGGATCGGCGGTGGTGGTCTGGTCGCGGTGGTGTCGGCGCTGGCGTGGGGGCTGGGCTATTTCGGCCAGCCGCATATCCTGGCCCGCTTCATGGCGGCCGATTCCCTGGCCGTGATCCCGCAGGCGCGGCGGATCGGCATGACCTGGATGGTGCTGTGCCTGCTGGGCGCGGTTGCGGTGGGGCTGGCGGGTATCGCCTGGGCCACCCAGCACCCGCAGCAGGCGATCGCGCTGGGCGAAAACCCCGAGCGTGTCTTCATCGTGCTGGCCGAAGCGCTGTTCAACCCGTGGGTGGCCGGCGTGCTGCTCTCGGCGATCCTGGCCGCGGTGATGAGCACGCTCAGCTGCCAGCTGCTGGTCTGCTCCAGCGCGCTGACCGAGGACTTCTACCACGGCTTCTTCCGGCCGCACGCGGGCGAGCGCGAGCTGGTTTGGGTGGGCCGCGCCACCGTGTTGGCAGTGGCGCTGCTGGCGATCTGGATCGCACGCGACCCGGACAGTCGCGTGCTTGGCCTGGTCAGCTACGCCTGGGCCGGCTTCGGCGCGGCGTTCGGGCCGGTGGTGCTGTTCTCGCTGTTCTGGGCGCGGATGACCGGGATCGGCGCACTGGCCGGAATGCTGGCTGGCGCGCTGACCGTGGTGCTGTGGAAGCACACCGGCAGCACGCTCTACGAAATGGTGCCGGGGTTCATCGCCGCGAGTATCGCGATCATTGCCGGCAGCCTGCTGTCGCGCGCGCCGCCGGCCGCGGTGCAGGCGCGCCATGCGCAGGTCCAGGCCAGCCTGCGCGAAAGCGGCTACTGAACCCGATGGGGCTGGACCCGCGCCCGCGCGCGATCGCGTTGATGGGCCCGACCGCGTCGGGCAAGAGCGCGTATGCCATCGCGCTGGCGCGGCGTCTCGGCGGCGAGATCGTCAGCGTCGATTCGGCGCTGGTCTATCGCCGCCTCGACATCGGTGCGGCCAAGCCCACCCGCGAAGAGCAGGCGCTGGTGCCGCACCACCTGATCGACCTGCGCGAGCCATGGCAACCGTATTCGGCGGCGGAGTTCGCGATGGATGCGAAACGCGCCATCGACGGGATCGTCGCGCGTGGCCGGCTGCCGATCCTGGCGGGTGGCACCGGTCTGTATTTCCAAGCGTTGCTGGATGGTCTGTCCGACATGCCGGCAGCCGATCCGGCGCTGCGCGCCGCGCTTGCGGAGGAGGCCGGCGTGCGCGGCTGGGCCGCGCTGCATGCCGACTTGGCGCGGATCGATCCCGCCGCCGCCGCGCGCGTCCACGCCACCGACGCCCAGCGCATCCAGCGCGCGCTGGAGGTGTACCGGCTCAGCGGGCGCAGCATCAGCGACTGGCAGCGCACGGCCTCCGGCCAGCGCCTGCCGCTGTGCACGCTGAAGCTGGTGTTGGCGCCGCCGCACCGCGCCGACCTGCATGCCCGCATCGAGGCCCGTTTCGACGCGATGCTGGCCGAGGGCTTCCTCGATGAGGTGCGCGCGCTGCGCGCGCTGCCGGAACTTGCCGCGCATCCGCAGCCGCTGGACCTGCCGGCGTTGCGCGCGGTGGGCTACCGGCAAGCCTGGGAGTATCTGGACGGCGCGTCGTCGCGGTCCGGGTTCCGCGAGCGCGCCATCGCCGCCACCCGCCAGCTCGCCAAGCGCCAGTTCACCTGGCTGCGCGGTGAGCTGGATGCGCGCTGGTTCGACCCTGCACTGCAACGCGATGCGCTGGACGCGGCGGTGGACAGGTTCCTGGGTCGTTCCTGCGTGGCGTAGGCACGCGCGTACGCCCGCGCCATGGGGCAAGGACTCCGCCGTTCCCCCGGAGCTGACTCCTGCGTTAACATCGGGGTGCACCCGCCGCGATGGACGGGTGCGGGGCGGGGATCGCCGCAGGCGTCGGCCCACGACAACAACAAACAACAACGCACGACAGTACGGGGAATCCATGACGAAGTCGCAGTCCTTGCAGGATCCGTTCCTGAACGCTTTGCGCCGCGAGCGCGTACCGGTGTCCATCTACCTGGTCAACGGCATCAAGCTGCAGGGCACCATCGAGTCCTTCGACCAGTTCGTCATCCTGCTGCGCAACACCGTCAGCCAGATGGTCTACAAGCACGCGATTTCCACCGTGGTGCCGGCGCGCAACGTGCGCCTGGGCGGGGCGGGGGAATCCGGCGATGCCGGCGAGCCCGTGCAGCCGCAGGTCGAAGCCGACTGACCCGGTCGCGGCGCGGGCTTGCAATCGCGGGCTGTCGCCCGCACTTACCTCCCGATGCCGACCCAATTGTTCGAACGCTCGCGCGGCGGTGAAAACGCGCTGCTGATCCAGCCCCACGCCGGCGGCCCGCCGGCCGAAGGCGTGCTGGAGGAATTCGCCGAGCTGGCGCGGTCTGCCGGTGCGCGCGTGCTGGCCACGCTGCCGGCGCGGATCGACAAGCCCAATCCGTCGATCCTGATCGGCACCGGCAAGCTCGAGGAGGTCAGGGCTGCCTGCGAGGCTACCGGTGCCGACCTGGTGCTGGTCAACCACGCACTCACGCCGATCCAGGAACGCAACCTGGAAAAAGCGCTGGAACGGCGGGTGGTGGACCGCACCGGGCTGATCCTGGACATCTTCGCCCAGCGGGCGCGCAGCCACGAGGGCAAGCTGCAGGTCGAACTGGCGCAGTTGCGCCACATGGCGACCCGACTGGTGCGCGGCTGGACCCACCTGGAGCGCCAACGTGGCGGTTCGATCGGCCTGCGCGGGCCCGGCGAAACCCAGCTGGAAACCGACCGCCGGCTCCTGCAGAAGCGCATGGAAATGCTGCAGAAGCGGCTGGAGAAGGTCGAGGTGCAGCACACCCAGATGCGCCGCGCGCGGGTGCGCAGCGAACTGCCGCGGGTGGCGCTGGTGGGCTACACCAACGCCGGCAAGTCGACCCTGTTCAATGCGCTGACCGGCGCCGATGCGTATGCCGCCGACCAGCTGTTCGCCACCCTGGATCCCACCGTGCGCAGGATCATGCTGCCGGGGGGCGGCGTGGTGCTGGCCGATACCGTCGGTTTCGTGCGCGACCTGCCGCACGAACTGGTGGCCGCGTTCCGCTCCACCCTGAGCGAGGCGCGTGAAGCCGACCTGTTGCTGCACGTCATCGATGCCGACGATCCGCTGCGCGACGAACGCATGGCCCAGGTCGATGCGGTGCTGCACGAGATCGGTGCCGGTGACATTCCGCAGCTGCTGGTGTTCAACAAGATCGACCGCATCGAAGGCGCGCAGCCGCGGATCGACGCGCGCGGCGAAGCGCGCGCCGCGGTCTGGCTGTCGGCGCGCGACGGACTGGGGCTGGACCTGCTGCGCGACGCCTTGGGCGAACGCCTCGGCCTGCGCCGCGTGGTCGGCGAGGTACACCTGCCCACCGACGCCGGCCGCCTGCGCGCGCGCCTGCACGCGCTGGACGCGGTCCGCGCCGAACACCACGAAGCGGACGGCTGGCGCCTGTCGATCGACCTGCCGCAGGCCGACGCCGCGCGGCTGGCGGCCCAATCCGACGGCGCGCCGCTGCGCGCGCTGCTGCCGGAGGAACCGGAGTTTCCGGATGAGCCCCACCCGGCGGACCGCTTCTCAGTAGAATCAGGCACATGACGACACAAAACAGCGGCCCGCGCGGGCCCAAATCGGTCTGGATGGCGTGGAACCGGCCCGGCGGCAATTCCGGCCGGTCCATGGGCGGTGGCTTTGGACGGTTGCTGGACAAGCTGCCGGACTTCGGCGGTGGCGGTAGCCCGTTGCGCTGGATAGGACTGGCGTTTGCGCTGTGGCTGGCGTTCAACTGCTTCGTGCTGATTGCCGAACAGCAGCGCGGGGTGGTGCTGCGCTTCGGCATGTTCGACCGAGTGATGCAGCCCGGCCCGAGCTTCAAGCTGCCGTGGCCGATCGAGCGCGTCATCAAGGTCAACGCCACCCAGATCAAGAACTATGAAGACCGCGTGCCGGTGCTGACCAGCGACGAGAACATCGTCGAGGTCGCGGTAAACGTGCAGTACCGCGTGGCCGATCCGAAGCTGTACCTGTTCGGCACCCGCGACGGCGACGAAGTGCTGCGTCAGGCCGCGCTGAGCACCGTGCGCGAGCAGGTGGGCCGTTCCACCCTCGATACCGTGCTGGGCGCGCGCGAGCAGCTGGCGGTAGGGGCGCGCGAGCGCCTGCAGAAGTCGCTGGAGGCCTATCGCACCGGTCTGGTGGTGACGGAACTCAATCTGCCGGACGCGCGTCCGCCGCAACAGGTCAAGCCGGCGTTCGACGACGTCAACAGCGCCCAGCAGGACAAGGAGCGGCTGATCTCGGAATCCCGCGCCTACGCCGCCAAGGTGGTGCCGGAAGCGCGCGGCCAGGCCGCGCGCGTGCGCACCGTGGCGGAAGGCTACAAGACCGCCGAGATCGCCCGCGCCACCGGTGACGCCGAGCGTTTCAGCCTGCTGGTGGCCCAGTACAAGGACGCGCCGGAAGTGACCCGCAAGCGCCTGTGGCTGGAAACCGTGCAGGACGTGCTGGCGCGCAACCGCAAGATCGTCGGTGGCGACGGTCGCCAGCTGATCTACGTGCCGATGGATGGCGGCGCCAAGCAGGCACCCGCGCAGGCGGTGCTTCCCGAACTGTTGTCGCCGACGGTCGAAGCCGCCGCGCCGGAGGCGCAGGCGCGCCCGGGCCGCAGCGGCCGTCCCGCCGGTCGTGAGGAGAGCGTGCGATGAGGTTCCCCGGATGGATGGCGGCGGTGGTTGCCGCGCTGGTGCTGCTGATGGGCTCGGTGTTCGTGGTCAGCGAAGGCCATACCGCGATCGTGTTGAACCTCGGCCGCGTGTCGCGGGTCGATCTGGGCCCCGGCCTGCACTTCAAGTGGCCGCTGGTGGAAACCGCGCGGGTGTTCGACAAGCGCCTGCAGGTGCTGCCTGCCGAGCCGGAGCGCTACCTGACCTCCGAGCGCAAGGACGTCAGCGTGGACTTCTTCGCGGTCGGCCAGATCCAGGATGCGCGCGCTTTCTATCGCGCCACCGGCGGCGACGAGGGCGCGGCGGTAGATCGCCTGGCGCCGATCATCAAGGACGCGCTGCGCAACGAGATCAACGCGCGGACGCTGCAGCAGGCGGTGTCGGGCGACCGTACCGAGATCGTCAAGAGCCAGCTGGACATCATCAACAAGGGTGCGGCCACGCTCGGCGTGCGGATCATCGACCTGCGCATCAAGCAGCTCGACCTGCCCACCGACAGCCGCGTCATCGATGACGTCTACAACCGCATGCGCGCCCAGCGCCAGCAGGTGGCCAGCCGCCTGCGCGCGGAGGGCGAGGAGCAGGCCAACGAGATCCGCGCCGGCGCCGACCGCGACCAGCAGGTGATCCTGGCCGAGGCCGAGCGCGATGCGCAGAAGCTGCGCGGTGAAGGCGATGCCGAGGCCGCGCGCATCTACGCCGATGCAGCCAACCGCGATCCGTCCTTCTACGCATTCCAGCGCAGCCTGGAGGCTTACCGCAGGGCGTTCTCCGGCGGTGAAAGCGTGATCGTGCTGGAGCGCAACGACCCGTTCCTGCAGTACATGCGCAGCGACCGCTGATGACGCCCTCCGTGAAGGCGTTCTCCAGGCACCTGCATAGCCGTGGCTGACCTCTGGGCCGCACTCTGCCTGGTGGCGGTCATCGAAGGCCTGTTCCTGTTCGCCGCGCCCGGTGCCTGGAAGCGTGCCGCGGCGCAGCTGCTGAACCTGCCCGACGAGCACGTGCGCCGGATCGGCGGCATAGTGCTGGCGCTCGGACTGGTGTCGCTGTGGGTGGTGCGCGGCTGAGTCTTGCCTCCGGTCTGACGCGTCATCCGGGGGCCTGAACGGCGGCCTGCGCCGGGTTCGCGGCTGCCTTCATAAGCGGGTAGAATGCGCAAAAGCCGGGGTTCGCCTCGGCTTTTTCCGTGTCTGGCGTTCCCGCCGCCGCGGGCCGCCCCGATGGCAGCCCGCAAACGGTGGCAGGCTTGCCGGCACACCCATCCAGCGGCCCCGATGGCCGCCAGAAAACAAGGAGTTGCGGCCATGGGCCAGTCGGTCGTGGTGTTGGGCGCCCAGTGGGGCGATGAGGGCAAGGGCAAGATCGTTGACCTGCTGACCGAGGACATCGGTGCGGTGGTGCGCTTCCAGGGCGGCCACAACGCCGGCCACACCCTGGTCATCAACGGCAAGAAGACGGTGCTGCACCTGATCCCGTCGGGCATCCTGCGCGAAGGCGCCCTGTGCCTGATCGGCAACGGCGTGGTGATCTCGCCGGCCGCCCTGCGCAAGGAGATCGAGGAACTCGAGTCCGCCGGTGTCGACGTGCGCAGCCGCCTGAAGATCTCGCCGGCCGCGCCGCTGATCATGCCTTACCACATCGCGCTGGATCAGGCGCGCGAGAAGGCCGCCGGCGGCAAGGCCATCGGCACCACCGGCCGCGGCATCGGCCCGGCCTACGAGGACAAGGTGGCGCGCCGCGGCATCCGCATCGCCGACCTGCACTATCCCGAGCAACTGGCCGAGAAGCTGCGCTCCGCGCTCGATTACCACAACTTCGTGCTGACCAAGTACCTGGGCGTGGAGCCGGTGGATTTCGACACCGTGTATGCCGAGGCGCTGGCGTTCGGCGAATACGTCGAGCCGATGAAGTCGGACGTGGCCGGCATCTGCCACGAGCTGCGCAAGCAGGGCAAGCGGGTGCTGTTCGAGGGCGCGCAGGGCGCGCTGCTGGACATCGACCACGGCACCTATCCCTACGTCACCAGCTCCAACACCACCACCGGCGGCGCGCTGGCCGGCGCGGGCGTGGGCGCGGACGCGATCGACTACGTGCTGGGCATCGCCAAGGCGTATGCGACGCGCGTTGGCGGCGGCCCGTTCCCGACCGAGCTCGACGACGAGGTCGGCCAGGGCATCCGTGACCGCGGCGCCGAGTACGGCGCGTCGACCGGGCGTCCGCGCCGCTGCGGCTGGATGGACATCGTGGCGCTCAAGCGCGCTGTGGCGATCAACGGCATCAGCGGCCTGTGCATCACCAAGCTCGACGTGCTGGACGGCATGGAGACGCTGAAGATGTGCATCGCCTACGAATACCGCGGCAAGCGCACCGAATATGCACCGCTGGATGCGCAGGGCTGGGAAGAAATCACCCCGGTGTACCTGGAGTTCCCGGGCTGGAGCGAGAACACCCACGGCATCACCGAATGGGACAAGCTGCCGCCGGCGGCGCGTGCCTACCTGCGTGCGCTGGAGGAGCTGGCGGGGTGCCCGATCTCGATCGTCAGCACCGGCCCGGACCGCGACCACACCATGGTGCTGCGCGACCCGTTCGCCTGAGTCGGGCGCAATGAAGAACGGCCGTCCCGCGCGAGCGTGGCCGGCCGTTTGCGTTTCAGGCCTCGGGCGTCAGGCGAAGGCGTCGAGCAGGGTGCCCAGCGCATCCTCGCGGGCGCGGAACGCCGAGGTGTTGGCGGCGAAGGCCTGCGCGGCGTCGCGCGCCTCGACCGCGTCGGCCACCACGGCGTCGTCGCCGTCGTTGCGCATGCCGGTGGCGACGACGCGTGCCTGCACGCCCCCGTCCGGGGACGCCGACTGCACCACGCCGAGGCGATCGAACCCGTCGGTCTGCCGATTCGCCGTGTTGCTGGCCGCGGCCTGCATCCGCTGCGCGGCGGCATGCATGCCGGACAGGGAACTGTTGGAAGAGACGCCGGTGAGGGCCATGGCGGGCCGCCTGGTTGCGGGGAACACGCCGCACTCTACGCTTCCGCGAGGCCGGAAACGGCGACCGCCGTTGTGTTTTGACGATGCGCAGGGGCGCGCCGACGGGCGGCTGGACGCGCTATCCTGCTGCGATGCAGCACACCCATTCCCGTTCCAATGTCGTCCCGCACCCCGGCGAGGAGCTCGCCAACGCGCTGACCCACGGCGTGGGCGCTGCCGCCGCGCTGGCCGGCGGCGCGGTGCTGGTCACCCTGGTCGCGATCTACGGCGACGGCTGGCAGCTGGCCGGGGCCATCGTCTTCGGCGTGGCGCTACTGCTGCTCTACACCGCCTCCACCCTGTACCACGCGATCTCGCATCCGGTGGTCAAGGGCCGGCTGAAGGTGTTCGACCACTGTGCGATCTACCTGCTGATCGCCGGCACCTACACGCCGTTCACCCTGGTGGGCCTGCGCGGCCCCACCGGCTGGTGGCTGTTCGGCACGATCTGGACGCTGGCACTGGCCGGGGTGGTGTTCAAGCTGTTCTACACCGGTCGCTTCAAGCGCCTGTCGACGCTGATCTACATCGGCATGGGCTGGCTGGTGATCCTGGCGGCCAAGCCCATGCTGCACGCGCTCGGCGGCGGTTCGCTGGCGTGGCTGCTGGCCGGCGGCGTGGCCTATACCGCCGGCACGTTCTTCTACATGCGCCCGCAGCTGCGCTGGTCGCATGCGATCTGGCACGGCTTCGTGATCGCCGGCAGCGTCTGCCACTACGTCGCGGTGCTGCTGCACTTGCTGTAACAGCGAACGGCGCGCATGACTTCCGGCGGTGTGCGCTGCCGGGCGCAGGCCGGATGATCGGGCTTCGTATCCATCGCCCCGAGGAAGATCCATGCGCCGCATCCTGACAATCGCCATCGCGCTCGCCCTGGCCGGCGCCGGCGGCGCCGCATACGCGCAGTCCATCGCTGCCGCCCCCGCCTCGGCTCCGGTGGTGGTGACGACACAGCTGCCGCGCGATGTCCGTCCGACCAATTACGACATCGAAGTGGAGCCGCATGCGGACCGCATGGCGTTCGACGGCAAGGTGCGGATCAACGTCGACGTGCTGGCGCCCACACGCAGCATCACCCTGAACGCGGGCGACCTCGAGTTCGGCACGGTCCGGCTGGCGCGCGCCAACGGCAAGGCACTGGCGCCGAAGACCAGCGTCGACGCCGCGGCGCAGACGGCGACCTTCAGCTTCGACCAGACCCTGCCGGTGGGCAGCTACCTGCTGACGATCGAATACAAGGGCAAGATCGGCACCCAGGCCAACGGCCTGTTCGCGCTGGACTATCCGACCGAAGCCGGCAAGAAACGCGCGCTCTATACCCAGTTCGAGAACTCCGATGCGCGCCGCTTCATCCCCTCCTGGGACGAGCCGGCGCACAAGGCCACGTTCCGGCTGGCGGTGACCGCGCCGTCCGCGCAGATGGTGGTCAGCAACATGCCGGTGGCCAGCACGCACGGCCTGGGCGACGGGCGCACGCTGACCCTGTTCAAGCCGACGCCGAAGATGTCGACCTACCTGCTGTTCCTGTCGGTGGGCGAATTCGATCGCGCCATCCTTGCCGACAACGGCGTGGAGATCGGCGTGATCGCACAGAAGGGCAAGGTGGAGCAGGCGCGCTTCGCCCTGGAGGCCAGCCGCGACGTGCTGCGCGAGTTCAACGACTACTTCGGCGTGGAATATCCGCTGCCGAAGCTGGACAACATCGCCGCCCCGGGGCGCAGCCAGTTCTTCAGCGCGATGGAGAACTGGGGCGCGATCTTCACCTTCGAAGCCTCGCTGCTGCTCGATCCGGCGACGTCCAACGTTTCCGACCAGCAGCGCGTGTTCACCACCGCCGCGCACGAGATCGCCCACCAGTGGTTCGGCAACCTGGTGACCATGGCCTGGTGGGACGACCTGTGGTTGAACGAAGGTTTCGCCACCTGGATGGAGGGCCGCACCACCCGCAAGCTGCATCCGGAATGGGACGTCGACAGCGTCGATGCGGCCTTCACCAGCCGCGGCGCTATGGGCCAGGACGCGTTCGCCACCACCCACCCGGTGGTGCAGCACGTAGCGACGGTGGAGCAGGCCAGCCAGGCCTTCGATGGCATCACCTACGGCAAGGGCGCGGCGGTGATCGCGATGCTGGAGGATTATGTGGGCGAGGACGCCTGGCGCAACGGCGTGCGCAGCTACATCGGCAACCACGCCTACGGCAATGCGGTGACCGACCAACTGTGGGACGAGATCGAAAAAGCCGCACCCGGCAAGCAGTTCGTCGCGGTCGCGCATGACTTCACCCTGCAGCCGGGCGTGCCGCTGATCAAGGCGAGCAGTGCCTGCGTCGGCGGCAGCACCCGCGTGCAGCTGGAGCAGGGCGAGTACACCGTGGACCGCCCCGACAAGACGCCGCTGCGCTGGCGCGTGCCGGTCAGCGTGCGCGGTGGCGAAGGCAAGGCGGTGCGCGTGCTGGTGGACGGCAAGGCCAGCGTGACCCTGCCCGGCTGCGACGCGCCGGCGCTGGTGAATGCCGGGCAGAAGGGCTACTTCCGCACGCTGTACGCACCGGCCCAGTTCAAGGCGCTGCGCAGCGGCTTCGCCACCCTGCCGGTGGTCGACCAGATGGGCCTGATGCTGGATACCGGCGCGCTGGCCGCGGTCGGCCTGCAGCCGGAATCCGACAGCCTGGACCTGGCCATGCAGGTGCCGGCCGAGGCGGCGCCGGAGCTGTGGCAGATGGTGGCCGGCTCGCTCGGTGGCCTGGATGATCTGTTCAAGGGCGATGCCAAGCGCCAGGCTGCGATCCATGCCTTCGCGATCAAGCGGCTGGCGCCGAAGTTCGCCCAGCTGGGCTGGGACAACCGTGCCGGCGACTCTGCCGCCACCCGGCAGCTGCGCAACAGCCTGATTTCGACCCTGGGCGAACTGGGCGATGCCGGGGTGCTGGCGGAAGCGCGCCGGCGCTTCGATGCGTTCCTGGTCGATCCCGCTTCGCTGTCACCGGACCTGCGCCGCACCGTGCTGGGCATGATGGCGCGCAATGCCGATACCGCCACCTGGGAGCGATTGCACGCGCTGGCGCGGCAGGAGAAGTCCTCGATGCTGCGCGACCAGTACTACGGCCTGCTGGCGCGGGCCAAGGACAAGGCGCTGGCGCAGCGCGCGCTGGACATGACGCTGACCGACGAACCCGGCGCCACCAACGGTGCGGCGATGATCTCCGCGGTGTCGTGGGAACACGCCGATCTGGCCTTCGATTTCGCCGTCGCCCACCGCGAGCAGGTGGACAAGCTGGTCGACTCCACCTCGCGCGCGCGCTTCTATCCCGGGCTCGGTGGCAGTGCCAGCGACCTGTCTATGGTGGAGAAGATCAATGCCTTCGCCGAAGCGCATATCGCCCCCACGTCGCGTCGCGATGCCGAGCGCGTGGTCAACGGCATCCAGACCCGGGTCAAGCTGCGCCAGCAGCGGCTGCCGCAGGTCGATGCGTGGTTGAAGCAGCAGGGCGTGTGACCGCTGTTGCGCCTGCAGGAAATGAAGAGGCCCCGCGATGCGGGGCCTCTCTTTTTTGCCGTTCGGGACAACGCCGACTCAGAAGCTGTATTCCGCCAGCAGGGTGAAGGCACGGCCACGCGGGTCGGCGATGCGCGGCTCCCACGCTGCACCTGCCGCGAAGTCGTTCTGGTGCGCGGTGAACGGCGGGTCGGTGTCGAACAGGTTCTTCACGCCGAGGGCGAGCTTGAGCTTGTCGATGCCCGTCCAAGTCACGCTGTAGTTGTAGGTGGTGTAGCTCTCCACGTTGGGCGTCCACGCCGGCGGGATGTAGTTGTTGCTGCGCACGCTGTTGGGCAGTTCGTCCTCGTAGCCGTCGCGGTAGATCTGGGTCAGGCTGTGCGACCAGTCACCGCGGCTGTAGCTGAAGTTGAGCGTGTGCTTCCACTGGATCGGCAGGTTGTAGTAGCGCACATAGGTGCCAACCAGGTTGTCGGTGTAGGGCAGCGTGTCCAGCGCCTTGGTGCGGAAGTGGGTGATCAGGCTGCCGTTGAGGTTGAGGTTCCAGCGACCGCCCGCGAGCTCGCCGTTGAGGTTGGCGTCCAGTTCGACGCCGCGCATCAGGCTGCCACCGGAATTGATGAAGCGGCGGTCGATCTGCACCACCTGGCCGTTGGCATCGCGGATCCAGTTCGCCTCGAACAGGTCGTAGTACTGGATCAGGGTGTCGCGCGGCGCCGCGCGGATCGTGTCCTCGCGCTCGATCTCCCACCAGTCCAGTGCCAGGTTGAACTGCGCCATCGGCGACCACACCAGGCCGAAGCTGCGCTGGGTGGAGGTCTCGGGCTTCAGGTCGGCCTTGCCACCGAACAGCTCGTCCGGGCGGATGGTTTCGCAGCCGGCGACGTTCGGATTGGCCTTCCCGCCGGGGCAGGTCTTCGGGTCCGCCAGGTCCAGGCCGGTGTACTGGACTTCGCTGACGCCGTTGAACAACTGGTTGAACGAAGGCACCTTGAAACCGGTGCTGTAGGCGCCGCGGAACAGCAGCGTGTCCATCGGCTGGTACCTGAACGATACCTTCGGGTTGGTGGTGCCGCCGAAGCCGCTGTAATGGTCATAGCGCCCGGCCAGGTTGAGGTCGAAGCCCTTGAACACCGGCAGCTCGAACTCGACGTACGCCGCGGAGATGTCCCGGCTGACGTTGTCCAGCGCGTTGGCATCATCGAACGGGGCATTGAACACGGTGCGCTTGTCGGCGCGCTGGTCGCCGTTGAAGCGGAACTCCTCGCGGCGCAGGTCCACGCCTGCCGCCATCGCGATGCTGCCGGCGGGCAGGCGGAAGAAGCCCAGCTCGCCAGAGATCGAGGCGTCCAGCGAAGTGGTGATCGACTCGCCGCCGTACAGCGCCACGCCCCGCGCCGAGGCTGCATCGAGCGCCGCCATCGCTGCCGCGGACTGCGACTGGCCGGGTGCCAGGAACGGATTGATCAGGCCGCTGCCCAGCACCGTCTTCAGCGCGTCGGTGTAGTGGAAGCCGGTGCCCAGAATCGACTTGGACTTGCTGGAGGCGCGGGTCAGGCCGGCGTCGTAGCTCCAGTCGCCCAGCAGGCCGCCGATGCCGGCGACGAAGCGGTAGGCGTTGGTGGTGGTCTCGATCTGACGCGGGCCACAGGCCATGCAGCGCCAGCGGTAGGCGATCGGCGCGCCATAGGTCAGTTGGCCCGCGCCGAAGTAGCCGGCCAGGGCGTCGTAGACCTTGTCATAGGTCTCCTGGGTGGTGGCGTTCAGCGGGTACCAGGTGCTGGGGCCCAGCGAGGTGGCGGCAGTGCTGGTGCTGGAGGAGATCTGGTTGGGTTCGAAGGTCTTGGCTACCTCCACCCGCGATGCGGTCAGCTCCACGTAGGCCTGGTGCGCGCTGCCGATGTTGAAGGTGGCGCGGCCCACGAAATCTACGCTGTCCTGCGGCTGCTGGATCACCGCCGCCGCCGGGTAATCCCATGCGCAGGCGTAGCGGGAGGCCGGCACGCCCCAGAGGTCGTAGGCGTAGGGGCCCATGTCGGGGCCGGCCGCCTCGCAGCCTTCCGCGCCGGGCAGGTTGTAGATGTTGACTGCGGTCATGCGGGTGCTGCCACCACCCGGATCCAGCACGCCATTCCGGAGCATGCTGCTGGCGCCCACGCCGGAGCTGCCCAGGCTGAACACCGTGGCGAACGGCGTGCCGCGGGTGTCCGGCGACAGGCCGCGATCATGCTGGAAGGTGTTGGAGAAATCGCGGTCGTGTCCTTCCAGGATGGTGTTGCGCTTGACGCTGACGGTGCCGAAGGCGTTCCAGCCGTCACGGTCCAGGTCGCCGCGGCCGAACAGCAGGCTGCTGCGGTAGACATTGGCGCCGCCGGCTTCGGTGACGTCGACGAAGGCCGATACCTGCGCACCCTGGAAATCGCGCCGGGTGATGAAGTTGATCACGCCGCCGATGGCATCGGTGCCGTAGATAGCGGAAGCGCCATCGCGCAGCACCTCCACCCGCTCGATCGCGGCGAACGGGATCGCGTTGAGGTCGACCGCGCGGCCCTTCAGGCCGTGCGTGGCCACCCGGCGGCCGTTCAGCAGCACCAGCGTGGCATCGGCACCCTGGCCGCGCAGGTTGGCACCGGAAACGCCGTTGTTGCCGCGCTGGTCCTCATGGACGATGCCGGCATTGCTGGAGAGGTTGTCCGAACCGTTGCCGGCGATGTTCAGCTGCATCAACAGCTGCTCGGCCGAGGTGATGCCGGCGGCATCGATCTGCGCGCGGGTGACCGAGGTCACCGGCAGCGCCTGTTCGATTTCGGTGCGCTGGATGCGCGAACCGGTGACGGTCAGCCGGTCCAGCGTCCTGACCTTGCCGTCTGCGGCGGGCTGCTTGTCCTGGGCCTGCTGGGCCATCGCCGGCAGCGCAAGCGCAGCCAGCAGGGCGATGCAGAGCCGATGCTTGCCGGGTTTCGCACGGTTGTTCATGTATTCCCTCCCCAGGGATTGATTGGAAGTCGGCCGCTGCCCGATGGGCTGGCGCGCGGTCCTGCCGCCCCGCCCCGCGGAGCGATGCGACGGACACCTGCCCAATCTAGTCGGGAATGCGGTGCCGGGGAATAGCCGGGCCATCGCGGGCACCTGCACGTCGCGCCCGGGTCAGCTGGCGCGCACGGCTCGCCGCCGCCTGCTGCCGGGTAGCCGCATCGGTCAATCCACCGAGAATGTCCAGCTGCGCGGTGACAGTTTTTCTCCTGCGCGGCTGGTGAAGCCGCCGTCGGACTCGCTGTTCAGCAGCAACCGGTAGCGCGCGCCTGCTTCCAGCCTCACGGGGATCCGCAGCACCTGTTTCGCCTCGTCCCAAGCCGGCTTCCCGGTGACCGTCGGGACGTCGCCGAAGATCGCGATGCGCCCGTCCATCGGGCGGTCGAAATGCAGCTCCAGCACGCTGTCACCGGCGGCCAGTCGGGCGCCCTCGGCGGGCGACAGCGTGGTCAGCTGCGGCCCTTGTGCGAGAACGCGGGCCTGTTCCGCTGCCAATCGCTGTTGCTCCGCCACGATGCGGGCGCCGTTGTCCGCTGCCCAGTCGTCCAGCAGCGTGGCCACCGCGGGCGCGGTGCCGGCGTCGAAGCGCGGTTTGCCGGCGGCTTCGGCGGTGTCCAGCAGGTCCGCCAGTGCCGGTGTCCAGGGGAAGCCCTTGCCCTGGTCCTCTGCGATCGCGCGCCGCAAAACCGCTTCCTCGCCGTGCTGGCGCAGATAGCTGAGAGTGTTGGCGCGCACCAGTGACTCGTACAGCAGGATCCGCGGTTCGCCATAGGCCAGGCCGCGCATGGTCGGGGCGACGACGTCGAACAGCCGCTGCGCCGGCGCGGCGAGGACGCCCATGCTGTCGTCGACCCACGGGTTCAGGTAGACGTGGTGGAATTCGTGCACCAGCAGCGCCAGCTGCGCATCGGCCGGGTAATCGATGGCTTCGCCGGCGCGGATCGTGGGCGTGGCCAGCACGCCGTAGACCGTGTCACCCACGCGCACGGCGTAACTGTTGAGTCCGTCCAGCAGGCCCGGTACCACCACGAAGTGGTGGATGCCCTGCGCGGGCAGCCGCTGCGCGTACCAGCGCAGGTCCAGCCGTTGCTGCAGGTTGGCGCGGATGCGGGCTTCCACCTCGGCATGCACGGCGCGCTGGCCGGCGAAGAAGGCGCGGGCACCGGTGTCGCGTTCGAAGCGCTTGGCCGCCTGCAGGAAGCTGCGCAGTGACGCCCCGTCCCAGCGCGGGTCCAGGCTGTCCGGCCACGGGGCCAGCGGCAGCGCCGGCGACCAGTCGCTCGATGCGCCCATCAGGCCCGCTTCCACCACCGCGTTGTAGGCGATCCGGCGCTGCTCGCGCAGGGCACGCAGGGTGGCGACCGCAGGGTGGCCGCGGAACGGCGCGAAGTGCGCGTCCACCGCGCGGTCGTAGGCCTCGATGCCGCGAGCTTGGTATTCCTCGAAGCCGGCCAGCCTGGCCATCACCGCGGCGAGCTCGACCCGCGGGTCGACGCGGACTTCAATGGCTTGCGGCACCGCCGCCGTTGCGGAACCGATGCCACTGGCGGGCGCGGTGGCGGGGGCAAGGGCGCCGAGCAGGACGCCCAGCAGCAGGCGGTGACGGATCGTGTTCATGGGCGCGCAGCGGCAGGCGGCGCATGGCCGCGATTCCGGCAATCTAGGGCCCGGCGGGGCGGCGGGAAAGTGACGTCCGACAGGGGCAGGCCCACGCGACGACAGGCCCGCGCCGCGCTAGGTTGTCGTGGGTCAGGTCAGGGGTCTGCCGCCTGCAGGAACGCGGTGCCGATCTCGAGTGCGGTCTGGTAGGGCGTCGGCTCGTTGCGGTTGCTGAGCAGGATCACCGTCAGATGCTGTCCGGGCCAACGGATGATGGTGTTGCGGAAGCCGATGCTCTCGCCGGAATGCCATTGCCGGCTACCGTCTTCGTTCACCCGCCAGCCGTAGCCGTAGTAGGTCGCTTCCGGATCGCCGGAGACCTTCACCTGCTTGCCGAACGCGCGCGCGCGCATGGCGTCGTCGAGCAGGCGGTCGTCGTACAGCGCGGCGTCCCAGCGTGCCAGGTCGTCGATGTTGGAGTAGATGCCGCCGTCGCCGAGCACCGCGCTGTAGGCATTCTGGTCGGTGCGCTGCCAGATTCCGTCCTGTTCGCTGTAACCCCAGGCGCGATGGCGGATGGACGGGCCGTCGGCGACATAGGCCAGCGAGCTGCGCATGCCCAGCGGCTTGAAGATGCGGCTGCGCAGGAAGTCGGGAAAGCTCTGGCCGGAAGCGCGCTCCACCACCAGCGCAAGCAGGGCGTAGCCGCTGTTGCTGTAGCGATAGGTGCTGCCGGGCGTGAAGTTCAGCCGGTCCTGTTGTTCAAGCAAGGCCAGTACGCCGGCGTCGCTGATCTGGCCCGGGTAGGGCTTGGCCATCAGGTCTTCGTAATCCAGCACGCCGGACGTGTGATCGAGCAGGTGCTGCAGGGTGATGCCATCCGCTGCGGGCGGCAGGCTGGGCAGCCACCTGCGAACCGGGTCGTCGATCGAGAGCTTGCCCGATTGCGCCAGCAGCAGCACTGCCGCAGCCGTGAACTGCTTGCTCACCGACGCCAGCCGGTAATTGGTGGCGGGACTGCTCTTGGTGCCGCGCTCCAGGTCCGACCGCCCATAGCTGCGCCGCACGATGGCCTTGCCATCCTTCAGCACCAGCAGCGCGGCACCGGGCACATCGCCCTCGTAAGGCTGCATCAGTCGATCAATCACGGCCATGGGCGCGGGGCTTGCGGGCGCCGTTGCGGGAACGGGGTGTGCGCCTGCCGCGCGGGCCTGGGCCATCGCGGTGTCGGACTGCTGCGGCGCCGCCTGCGCGAGTAACGGCACCAGGCACAGCGCGGACAGCAGGACCATCCGCGGCATGCAGGACGCGAGGGGGCGCGGATCTCGGAATCGGACGGACATGCGGTGTGTCTCCCTGGCCGCTCAGCGGCGCAAGATCTTTGGATTCGAATTGCCCCAGACCGTGTACTGGTCGGCAAGGATGACGCCGGTGATCTCCTCGATCTCGGCCTGGGTGATCTGGTCTTCGCCCTGCCTGCCGAACAGCACCGCCTCGTCGTCGGGGCGGACGCCGACGATGTCCGTCACGTCCACCATCGTGGTGTTCATGGTGACGCGCCCGACGACGGGCGCGCGCTGTCCACGGACCAGGACGCTGCCCTTGTTGGAGTAGGCGCGGCGGTAGCCGTCCGAATATCCCACCGGCAGGTTGGCCAGCAGCGAGTCGCGGGACAGGGTGAAGGTCCGGTCGTAGCTCACCGTGCTGCCTGCCGGATACGCCTGCACGGAGGCGACGCGCGTCTTGAAGGCGGCGACATGCGCGAACGGCGGTTTGGGTGTGCCGCCATAGCCGTACAGGGCGCCGCCCGGACGCACCATGTCCAGGTGGGATTGTGGTACGTGCTGGATGGCAAACGAGTTGGCGGCGTGCAGCAGGACCTGTTCGCGGCGCAGCCGCGTGTTTGCGAACAGCCACTCCGCGTCGTGCTGGAACGTTTCCACGTTGCGCAGCAGTTCCGCCGGATCTTCCGACGGGAAGTGTGTCATCAGGCCGACGATCTGCAGGCCTTCGTTTTCCGCCAGTGCAAGGGCTTCGCGCCGACCGGCATCGGTACGCAGCTCCACGCCGTTGCGGCTCATGCCTGCGGAATTGAGGGCCAGGTGCACGCGGGCGCGGCGGCCGCGCTTGCGGGCGACCTGGAGGATGGAATCAGCCGCCTCCAGGTTGCCGACCAGCTCCTCCACATCGTAGGGCGCAGCTGCCGCAATCTCCCTTGCGGTGGCCAAACGCACGCGCATGATCCGCCCCTTGAACCCGCATGCGCGCGCCACGCGTGCTTCTTCGTTGCTGGCGATGCCGACGTAGGGAATGCGCGCCTTGATGACGCTGGGCATCAGCATGTCGATGCCGATGCCGTAGGCATCCGCCTTCATCACCGCGCAGACCTGCGCGCCGCCCGTCAGCATTGCGCGGATACGCTCGAGGTTGTCGTCGAAGATGGCCGGGTCCACTTCGATCCAGGCGTTCGATGCCTCTGCCCGCGATGGCTTGCGTGCGCCCAGCAGGGGTGCCGCCTGGGCTTCCACCGCAATGGCGACCGCCGTCCCCGTCGCCGCCGCGAGGAAGCGGCGGCGATCAAGCCAGATGGGACGGCGGTCGGGCATGGCGGCGCTCCTGCAAACGGGTATCGGTGGTGACAGCGGATGAGGGATGCGGGTCAGTTGATCGCCGCCCACACGCCGACGCGATGTCACGACGGCGCGCGGGCGGCGGCCCGGCAGGCAGACTCAGTGGAACTTGTACTCGACCATCAAGTTGAACGAGCGCCCGC
Source organism: Thermomonas sp. XSG (assembly GCF_014678725.1). Taxonomy (NCBI): domain Bacteria; kingdom Pseudomonadati; phylum Pseudomonadota; class Gammaproteobacteria; order Lysobacterales; family Lysobacteraceae; genus Thermomonas; species Thermomonas sp. XSG. The sequence continues at coordinate 2,323,765 of NZ_CP061497.1, forward strand.
GCGGATCGGCGACACGGGGTTCCCAGGCGGCGCCGGACGCGAAATCGACCTGGTGCGCGGTGAACGGCGGGTCGGTATTCAGCAGGTTGCGCAGGGCGAAGCTGATCTTGGTGTTTTTCATCCCCGACCAGGTCAGGCTGTAGTTGTAGGTCGTGTAGCTGTCGACGTCGGGGTTCCAGTTCGTCGGCGTGTAGAAGCCGCCCTCGACGCTCACCGGCTCCTCGTCCTTGTAGCCCGCGCGATGGACCTGGGTCAGCGTGTGCACCCAGTCGCCCTTCGCCCAGGTGAAGCCCAGCGTGTGCTTCCACTTCAGCGGCAGGTTGTAGAAGCGGACGTACTCGCCCACCTTGTTGCTGCTGTAGGGCTCGTTGGCCAGCGATCTTTCCTTGAAAGTGTCGATGTAGCTGCCATTGAGGTTCACCTGCCAGCGCCCCCCGGCCAGCTCGCCGTTCACGTTGGCGTCCAGCTCCACGCCGCGGGTCAGGGTGCCGCCGGAATTGATGTAGCGCTGGTCGATGGCGATGACCTTGCCGCTGCTGTCGCGGATCCAGTTCTCGCCGAACAGCGCGTAGTTCGCGGTCAGCGTGGCGAGGTTGGGGACGCGGATCGTGTTGGTGCGTTCGATTTCCCACCAGTCCACGCTGATGTTGAACCTGCTGTTCGGGGCGAACACCGCGCCCAGGCTCTTCTGGGTCGACTCCTCCGGCTGCAGGTCGATCTTGCCGCCGGTGATGATGGTGGGCTGGATCAGGTCGCAGCCCGGAATGGTCGAATTGACCGAGCCGCCGGGGCAGCTGGCGGGATCGACGAGGTCGCGACCGAAGTACTCCACGCGGTTCACGCCGGCGAAGAGCTTGGTGAATTCCGGCACCTTGAAGCCGGTGCTGTAGGCGCCGCGGAACGCCAGCGACTCAACCGGCTGCCACTTGAACGCGTATTTCGGATTGGTGGTCCCGCCGAAGGTGTCGTACTGGTCGCGCCGCACGGCCAGCGTCACGTCGAAGCCCTTCACGATCGGCACGTAGGCTTCCACGTAGAGCGCCTTGACATCGCGGGTCACCTTGGGGAGTTCGCTGGTGTCGTCGAACGGCGCCTGGTACAGCGTGTTGTAGTTGAGCGGCAGGCCGTTGAGCACCTGGACGCCACCGAACTTGTATTCCTCGCGGCGCGCCTCGACGCCCGTGGCCAGTTGTACTTCTTCTCCCCACAGGCTGAAGCCGAGGCCGCCGCTGAAGCTGGCATCCAGGGTGGTGACGGCGGATTCGCCGCCGTACAGGTGCACGCCGGTGGCCGAAGCCGCCTGCAGCGCCGCCATGCCTTCCGCGCTCTGCTGCTCGCCGGGCGTCAGGAACGGATTCAGCAGGCCGCTGCCGAGCGCCTGCTTGAGGCCGCTCGAGAAGTAGTACCCGCCGGCCAGGACCGACTCGGCCTTGTTGGACGCATGCGACAGGCCAACGTCGTAGTCCCAGTTGCCAATGCTGCCCTCCACCCCGGCCAGCAGCCGGAACGCCTTGGTGGTGGTTTCGATCTGGCGCGGTCCACACGCGACGCAGCGCCAGCGGTACGGGATCTTGTTGCCGTAGACCAGGTTGGCCGGGCCGAAATAGTTGGTCAGCGCATTGAAGATCTTGTCGTAGGTCGCCCGCGTCTGGCTGTTCAGCGGATACCAGGTGCTGGGGTCGAGGACGGCGGTCGCCGATGCGCTGGACGTCAGCTGCAGGGGTTCGTACTCGCGCTGGGATTTCACCTGCGACGCCATCAGCTCCGCGTAGAACTTGTGGTTGGCGCCGATCTTGAAGGTGGCCCGGCCCAGCGCCTGCACGCCCTCCAGAGGCTGTTGCAGCGGCTGTGCCGCCGGGTAGTCCCAGGCGCAGGCGTACTTGGAGCTGGCGCTGTCCCACAGGCGGTAGTCATACGGCCCCATGTTGTCGCCGCCATTGGCACAGCCAGCGCCACCCGGCAGGTTGAGGATGTTGATGAAGCGCTGGGCGCCCCCGCCGGCGGGGTCCGTCAGGCCACCCTGGATGATGCCGCCCGCGGCATTGGTCACCGTCGCGAACGGGGTGCCCCGGGTGTCGGGCGAAACGCCGCGATCCGGCTGGAAGCTGTTGGCGAAGTCGCGCTGGTGGCTGCGCAGGATCTCGCTGCGACGGTAGTTGACCGTGCCCCAGACGTTCCAGCCATCGGCCTCGAGGTCGCCGGTACCGGCAAGGATGCTGGAGGTGTAGATGTTGCCGCCGCCTTCCTGCGTCACGTCCAGGCCGGCGTTGACGACGATGCCCTGGTAGTCGCTGCGGGTGATGAAGTTGATGACGCCGCCGATGGCGTCGGTGCCGTACATCGCCGAGGCGCCGTCGCGCAGGACCTCAACGCGCTCGATCGCCGCGAAGGGAATGGAGTTCAGGTCCACCGCTTGGCCACGCAGGCCGTGGGTTGCCACGCGGCGGCCGTTCAACAGTACCAGCGTGGCGTCGGAGCCCTGGCCGCGCAGGTTGGCGCCGGAGACGCCTGCGGTGCCGCGCAGTTCCCCCAGATCCATGTCGACGGAGGCCGAAACCATGCCATCCGCGCCATTGCCGGCGACATTGAGGAATTGCAGCAGCTGCTCCGCCGAGGTAATGCCTTGCGCCTCGATGGCCGCCTTCTGCACGATGGTGATCGGGAGGGCCGCTTCCACGTCGGTGCGCTTGATGCGCGACCCGGTCACGGTCACGGTATCCAGTGTCCGCGTTTGCTTTTCGGTCTTGTTGTCGTCGCCGGCTTGCTGCTGGGCGATGGCCGGCAGGGCGAGGGCGGAGAGCAGGGCGAGCGTCAGGTGGCGCAGGACGGGCTTGTGGCGTGAAGCCATCGGTATTCCCCTAGTCGACAGGTGGCGTAGGCAGCTGTGCGCTACCGCGTGTGGAAGCGGGCCCCTGGTCCCCCGGCGCAAGCTTCCTGGCCCACTCTAGCGGGAATCCGATGCGGTTGAATATAGATTTCTTCAGAAACTATTTGTTCGAATAATCAATTCCTGAACGGACTTGACTCCCCTGAACGCAGAGAGCCCCGCAAGGCGGGGCTCTCTGCGCATGGCCATGGATCGCGGAGGATCAGGCGTCGGCGTCGTCCTTGTACGCGTCCACCGGAATGCAGGCGCACATCACGTTCTTGTCCCCATGCACGTTGTCCACGCGCGCCACCGGCGGCCAGTACTTGACCTGCTTGAGCACCGGCAGCGGGAACGCCGCCAGCTCGCGCGGGTAGGCGTGGGCCCATTCGCTGGCCGACACCTGCATCGCCGTGTGGGGCGCGTGCTTGAGCGGGTTGTCGGCGCGGTCCAGCCTGCCGTCGATCACGTCCTGGATCTCGGCGCGGATCTGGATCATCGCGTCGATGAAGCGATCCAGTTCGTGCTGCGATTCGGACTCGGTCGGCTCCACCATCAGCGTGCCGGCGACCGGGAAGCTCAGGGTCGGGGCGTGGAAGCCGAAGTCGATCAGGCGCTTGGCCACGTCCTCGGCGCTGATGCCGGACTGCTTCTCCAGCGGGCGCAGGTCGAGGATGCATTCGTGCGCGACCAGCCCGTTGCGGCCGGTGTAGAGCGTCGGGTAATGCGGGGCCAGGCGCCTGGCGATGTAGTTGGCGTTGAGCATCGCCACCTGGGTGGCCTTGCGCAGGCCGTCGCGGCCCATCATCGCGATGTACATCCAGCTGATCGGCAGGATCGAGGCGCTGCCGAAGCTGGCCGCCGACACCATCGCGCCGCCGCCGCTGCCCGCCGTGCGCACGCCGCCTTCGCCGAATGCCTTGGGCAGGAACGGCGCCAGGTGCGACTTCACCGCGCACGGGCCGACGCCGGGGCCGCCACCGCCGTGCGGGATGCAGAAGGTCTTGTGCAGGTTGAGGTGCGAGACGTCCGAGCCCCACTTGCCGGGCTTGGCCAGGCCGACCAGGGCATTCATGTTGGCGCCGTCGGTGTACACCTGGCCGCCGTGCTGGTGGATGAGCTCGCAGATGCGGACCACGTCCTCCTCGAACACGCCGTGGGTGGACGGGTAGGTGATCATCAGCGCGGCCAGGTTGGCCGAATGCTTCTCGGCCTGCACGCGGATGTCTTCCACGTCGACGTTGCCGTTGGCGTCGCACTTGGTGACCACCACCTTCATTCCGCACATGTTGGCGGACGCCGGGTTGGTGCCGTGCGCCGATTCCGGGATCAGGCAGATGTTGCGATGGCTCTCGCCGCGCGAGGCGTGGTAGGCGCGGATCGCCAGCAGGCCGGCGTATTCGCCCTGCGCGCCGGAATTGGGCTGCAGGCTGACCGCGTCGTAGCCGGTGGCTTCCACCAGCATCGCTTCCAGCCCGGCGATCAGTTCCTTGTAGCCCTGCGCCTGCTCGGCCGGCACGAACGGATGGATGTTGCCGAACTCCGGCCAGGTGATCGGGATCATCTCGGCGGTGGCGTTGAGCTTCATGGTGCAGCTGCCCAGCGGGATCATGGTGCGATCCATCGCCAGGTCCTTGTCCGCCAGCGTGCGCAGGTAGCGAAGCAGTTCGTGCTCGCTGTGGTGGGTGTTGAACACCGGGTGGGTCATGAACGCGCTGGTGCGCGCCAGTTCCGCCGGGATCAGCGACGGCGCGCTGGCATCCAGCGCGTCGACCGACGGCAGCGTCGCGTCATCGCCACCGAAGATGCGCCACAGCAGCTCCAGGTCGGCGCGGGTGGTGGTTTCGTCCAGCGAGATGCAGATCGAACCGTTGCCGCGCACGCGCAGGTTGGCGCGGTGCGCGCGGGCGCGCTCGACCAGCGCCGCGGACTGGTCGCCGGCGTCGATGCACAAGGTGTCGAAGGCGGTGGCGTGGACGCTGGCGTGGCCCAGCTCGCGCAGGCCGGCGGCGAGGATGGCGGTGTAGCGGGCCACGCGCTGGGCGATGCGCTTGAGGCCGTTCGGTCCGTGGTAGACGGCATACATCGCCGCCATCACCGCCAGCAGCACCTGCGCGGTGCAGATGTTGGAGGTCGCCTTCTCGCGGCGGATGTGCTGTTCACGGGTCTGCAGGGTGAGGCGGTAGGCGGGGTTGCCGGCGGCGTCGATGGACACGCCGATCAGGCGGCCCGGCATGCTGCGCTTGAACGCGTCGCGGCAGGCCATGAACGCGGCGTGCGGGCCACCGAAACCGAACGGCACGCCGAAGCGCTGGGTGTTGCCGATCACGATGTCGGCGCCCATCTCGCCCGGCGACTTCAACAGGGTCAGGGCCAGCAGGTCGGTGGCGACCACGAACAGCGCGTTGTGCGCATGGATGGCCTCGGCGTCCTTCTCCCAGTCGGCGATCCAGCCGCTGGACGCCGGGTACTGCACCAGCACGCCGAAATAGTCACCTTCGGCGATGGCAGCGTGCACCGCATCGGTACCACGCACCACGTTCACCTTCAGGCCCAGCGGCTCCGCGCGGGTCTGCAGCACTTCGATGGTCTGCGGGTGGGTATCGCCGATCACCAGGAAGGTGTCGGACTTCGACTTGGCGCTGCGCTTGGCCAGGGTCATGGCCTCGGCCGCGGCGCTGGCTTCGTCGAGCAGCGAGGCGTTGGCGATGTCCATCCCGGTCAGGTCGGCGACCATGGTCTGGAAGTTGATCAGCGCCTCCATGCGGCCCTGCGAGATCTCCGCCTGGTACGGGGTGTAGGCGGTGTACCAGGCCGGGTTCTCGAGGATGTTGCGCAGGATCACGTTCGGCACGTGGGTGCCGTAATAGCCCTGGCCGATGAAGCTGCGGAACACCTGGTTCTTGTCGGCGATGGCGCGGATCCTGGCCAGCGCGTCGACTTCGGTCATCGACTCCGGCAGTGCCAGCGGGGCGGTGGACTTGATGCTGGCCGGGACGATGGCGTCGGTGAACGCCTCCAGCGAATCGAAGCCGAGCTGGCCCAGCATCGCCGAGATCTCGGCGTCGTTGGGGCCGATGTGGCGTTCGATGAAGGCGTCGTGGTGTTCGAGCGAGCGGAGCGAGGGCTGGGTCATGGCGGCATCCGGGGGCGCGAGGGCGCAAGGAGGGGATGCCCGCTCTGTCCTTCTGCCTGAGAGTTTGGAAGCGCGCGGGCGGGGAGGGGAATCCGCGCGGCTTCTTGCCCCTTCGGCGCCGGTATCGCCGATGGATGGCGTCCGATCTCTCCAGAGTGTGGTCACACGGCGGTCTTGGGCCTGAGCGATTCCGGGCGGTTGCGCCTTCGGCAGCGCTGCGGGACGAGGTCCGCGCGCTTCTCCCTCCGTGTGGCGCGATTATAGCGGCTGGCGGTAGTTGCAGGCGTGCAACGCAGCTTTTCCGCGACGGACGGCGCTCCCGCCGCTGCTATCCTGCCGGCCGGCATTCCCCCATCCCCTGGCCGTGACCCCACCCATCTCCTTCCGTCGCCTGGCGTTGCTGCTGGGTGGACTGTCGATGTTCGGCCCGTTCTCCATCGACACCATCTTCCCGGCGTTCCCGCAGATCGGCGCGCAGATGGGTGCGGACAAACTGGCCATGCAGCAGACCATCAGCGTCTACCTGCTGGCCTACGCCGGGATGAGCCTGGTGCACGGCTCGCTGTCGGATGCGCTGGGGCGGCGGCGGGTGATCCTGGGCGGGCTGGTGGTGTTCCTGCTGGCCTCGGTGGGCTGCGCGCTGGCCACCACGTTGCCGCAGTTGCTGGCGTTCCGCGCGCTGCAGGGCCTGAGCGCGGGGGTGGGGCTGATCGTGGGGCGCGCGGTGATCCGCGACGTGCTGCACGGCGACGACGCGCAGCGGCTGATGAGTCAGGTGTCGATGATCTTCGGCATCGCCCCGGCGGTGGCGCCAGTGCTGGGCGGCTGGCTGCTGGGCTGGCACCGATGGCCGGCGATCTTCTGGTTCCTGATGGCGTTCGCGGCGGTGCTGATCGTGGCAGTCTGGCGCGGCCTGCCGGAAACCCATCCGCCTGCGGCGCGGCTGCCGCTGCGGCCGCCCGTGCTGCTGCGCGGCTACCTGGAGATGGCGCGCAACCCGCGCTTCCTGCGCCTGTCGATGGCGGCGGCGCTCAACTTCGGTGCGCTGTTCCTGTACATCGCTTCCGCCCCGGCCTTCGTGCTGGACCTGCTGCGGCTGCGCGAGCAGCAGTTCGGCTGGTTCTTCATCCCGATGATCGGCGGGATGATGCTGGGTGCATTCGTTTCCGGCCGCGCCGCCGGGCGCATCGACGGCCGCCGGCTGGCCAACATCGGCTTCGCCTGCTGCGGCACCGCCATGGCGCTCAACCTGGGCTACACCCTGTGGGCCGACGTGCCGGCGGTGCCGTGGGCGGTGCTGCCGATGAGCCTGCTCGCGTTCGGCATCGCGCTGGTGTTCCCGATCATCACCCTCGCCATCCTCGACATGTACCCGCACCGGCGCGGCAGCGCGTCGTCGTTGCAGGCCTTCTTCGGCCTGCTGGGCAACGCGGTCATCGCCGGCCTGCTGTCGCCGCTGCTCAGCGACAGCGCCCTGCAACTGGCGCTGGGCGCCGCCGCGTTCGTGCTGGGCGGCTGGCTGTTTTGGTGGTGGGAAAACCGCGTCTCTGGGCGCGCCCTGCGGGTGCCGCTGGTGCCAGCCGCCATGGAGCCTAGCGAGCTGTAGGACGGCGCATCCACGCATATACCGGCGCGCCCGCCAGCAGTAGCGCACCCCCCCAGAGCAGCGCTTCGGTGCCGGCGCCGAGCAGGGCATAGGCGCCGTAGGCCAGCGCGAACGCCGCGACCGCGCGCCCCTTGCGCTCGCCGCGCAGCAGCCAGGCGGCGCTGCCGGCGAGGTAAGGCAGCAGGGTGGCAGCGGTGGACAGCAGGATCGAGAAGGTGAACAGCGACACCAGCGAACGGCTGAAGTTGGCCGCCACCAGCAGCGAGGCCAGCAGGCTGCTGGCAAGGAGGCCGAACGCCGGCGTGCCGCGCGCGTCCTGGCGGGCGAAGGCGCGCGGCAGCAGGCCGTCGCGGGCCGCCGCCAGCGGGATCTGCGCCGACAGCATCACCCAGCCGTTGAGTGCACCGAGGCAGGACACCGCCGCCACCATGGCGATGGCGATACCCGCCCAGCCGCCCCACAGCATCCGTGCGGCATCCGCCATGGGTGCCGTGGAGTCCTTCAGTTGCGCCGCCGGGACGATGCCGATCACCGCGGTCACCGCCAGCACGGTGGCGATGCCGGCCAGCAGGGTGCCGGCCAGGGTGGCGCGCGGGATGGTGCGCGCCGGGTCATCAATGGCGCCGGCCGGCACGGTGGCGGCCTCCAGCCCCAGCAGTGCCCACAGCACCAGCGCAACGCAGGCATGGGTGGCCGTGGGCAGCGATTCCGCGCTGCGGTTGAACGGCTGGAACTGCGCCGGCTCGATGAACCAGATCGCGATGCCGGCGAACAGCGCCAGCGGCACGAATTTGAGCACGGTCAGCACGATCTGCATCCGGCCCGCTTCGCGCAGCCCCAGCAGGTTGATACCGGCGCACAGCCACAGCCCCGCCAGCGCGCAGGCACCGGCGCGCAGCGGCGTCGCCACCAGCGCCGGGAACAGCGCGCCCAGGCTGCCGGCGAAGGCCACCGCGATGGCCGCATTGGCGCTCCAGATCGACACCCAGTAGCTCCACGCGACCATGAACGCCGGTGCCTCGCCGAAGGCGTTGCGGGCGAACGCATAGGGACCACCGGTCTGCGGCCAGCGCATCGCCAGGCGGGCGAAGGTGAGCGCCAGCGCCAGCGCGCCGGACAGGGTGATCGCCCAGCCCAGCAGGCTGACGCCGCCGTACGACGCCAGCGACGCCGGCAGCAGGAACACCCCGCTGCCGATCATGCTGCCGACCACCAGCGCGGTGGCCGACCACGGGCCGAGGGGCCTGCGCTCCTTCGGCTCCGGCTGGTCGTGGGCGTCAGTCATTGCCGCCGGCAGCCGTTGTGCCGCTGCGATACGCATCGCGCAGCAGTTCGTGGAAGTGGTGGACACCGGTCTCGCGCAGCGGGTTCAGCCGGCCCGGCACGTAGCTGCCGGAAGCCATGCCACGCTGCACGTCTTCGCAGATGCCGATGTCCTCATGCTGCACTTCGTCGCTGAAGGCGAGGTCGGCATCGCGCCGCGCGGCGTCGCAGGCATCGGCGTAGTAGCTGTCGAACACCACCCGGCAGCGGTCCACGCCCAGCGGCACCACCGTATTGGTCTGCAGGCGCCCGGGCAGGATGTTGAGCATGGTGTTCGGCCACAGCCAGTAGTACAGCGCGTCGCCGTTCCCGTACAGCGCGGGGTCGCTCTCCAGCGGGCTCCACTGCAGCGAATGCCAGCGCGAAAGTTCGGTGCGGTAGCTGCGGTAGTCCAGCAGCCGGTTCAGGCCCGGATGCACGAACGGGACGTGGTAGCCCTCGAGGTAGTTGTCGACGTACACCTTCCAGTTGCAGGCGATGTCGTAGCTGGCGCGATGGTGGCCCCCGTAGTTCTCCAGCCCGCGGTCGGTGCCGAGGCGGGCGTCGATGCCGGCGACGAAGGCTTCGAAGTCCGGTGCGTTCGCTTCATCGACCGCCGCGAACACCAGCCCCTGCCAGACTTTCACGGCGAGCTGCGGCAGGCTCACGTCGGCGACGTCGAACCCCTGCGCGTCCTTCATTTCCGGCGCCGAGCGCAGCTGGCCTTCCAGCGTGTAGGTCCAGCCGTGGTAGCGGCAGCGCAACGCCTTCGCGGCGAGCCCGTCGCACTGCGCGATGGGGCCGGCACGATGGCGGCAGACGTTGTGCATCACCCGCACCGTGCCGTCGGCGCCGCGCACCGCGATCACCGGCAGGCCAGCGAGGTTGGCAACGACGTGGTCGCCTATGCCGCGCAGCTGCGAGACGTGCGCGACCAGTTGCCAGCTGCGGTCGAAGATCGCGCTGCGGTCGGTGGCGGCCATTTCCGGCCCCGCGTAGAAGCGTGCGGGCAGGGCGGTGGCGGTAGCGGGCGGCTGCGGGGCAAGGTCGGTGTGCATGCGCCCAGTATCGCGCTGCAGCCGGGAAAAAGAAGGCCGGCTTGTGCCGGCCTTCGATCAACGCGAGTGCTCAGGAATCCGAAGTCGCGGCCTTGGTGTCGGTTTGGCCGGGTTCCATGACCCGCGCCGTGCTGCCCACGCGCACGGTGATGGATTGCACGGGGTCGATGGTGCCGTCCTTGTGGACCCGCACGACCTGGTATTCGCCTGTCGGCACACGGCGGATCTGGTACTTGCCATCCTTCTCGATCTTCAGTTCGCGCTTGAACCCGGTATCGACGCCGGTGATGGTCACGGTGTCGCCGCTTGATGCCTCGCCGGTGATGTTCCCACCACTGGATTGCGCATGGACGGCCATGTGCAGGGAGGCCGCCAGGAGGGTGCTGGCGAAAACGACTTTGGCATTGCGGCGCATGGCGATCATCGATGCGGTGTGGAGGAGTCGCGAAACTGCATCAAGGCTTCGCCGCGGGCAAGTGACTTTCGGCATCCCGGAACAGAAAGGCCGGCTTGCGCCGGCCTTGCACTGCCATGTTGCTGGCGGCCTAGCCGGCTTTCGCCGGCGTAGCCGGCGCCGCGACGGTGCCCGCCGCGTTCCATCCGCAGGTGCTACCCGCGTTCTGTTCCTTCAGCCAGGTCTGCAACGGTGCGAAGTACTCCAGCACCGCGCTGGCGTCCATTTTCTCGCCGCCGGTCAGCTCCTTCATGGTCTGCTGCCACGGCTGGCTGTTGCCCTTGGACAGCATCGCCCAGTAGCGCTGGCCGGCTTCCTTGTTGCCGTAGAAGCTGCATTCGTACAGCGGGCCCTTGTGACCCGAGGCATCGCACAGCGCCTTGTAGAACTGGAACTGCAGGATGTGCGACAGGAAGTAGCGGGTGTACGGGGTGTTGCCGGGCACGTGGTACTTCGCGCCCGGGTCGAAGAAGTCCTCGCCGCGGGCGGTGGCCGGGGCGACGCCCTGGTACTTCGCCTTCAGCTCCCACCACGCCTTGTTGTAGCCGTCGGGCTTGATCGAGCCATCGAACACGCCCCAGCGCCAGCGGTCGATCATCAGCCCGAACGGCAGGAAGGCGACCTTGGCCAGCGCCATCCGCATCTGCGCATTGATCAGCGCTTCCTGGCTCTGCTTCGGCGCATCGACCAGCCCCACCGATGCCAGGTACTGCGGGGTCATCGCCAGCACGATGGTGTCGCCGATGGCTTCGTGGAAACCGTCATGGGCGCCGTTCTGGAAGATCGGCGGCTGCTTGTTGTAGGCCAGGTCGTAATAGATGTGGCCAAGCTCGTGGTAGATCGTGGTCAGCTCTTCCTCGCTGGGCACGATGCACATCTTGGTGCGCACGTCGCCGGCCATGTTCATGTCCCAAGCGCTGGCGTGGCAGACCACGTCGCGGTCCATCGGCTTGATGAACTGCGACTTCTGCCAGTAGCTCTCCGGCAGCTTGGGCATGCCCAGCGAGACGTAGAAATCCTGCGCGCGCTCGGTCATCGCCTTGGCGGTGGCCAGCTGGGCGGCGCGCTGGGCGGCGAAGCTGCGTTCGGCGGCGGAAGTGCCGGCCGCCGCGGGCTTGGCCAGCTCGCGGGCAAGGTCGGCGGCGGCCATCCGCTCCAGCGCGCTGTTGATATCCAGGCTTCCGGCCGCCTTGTACGGCTGCAGGATGTCCCAGAGGTTGCTCCAGTCCTGCTGCCACAGGTTGCCCATCAGGTGGGCAGGCAGCAGGCCGCCGGCAACCTCGCCCTTGTCCTTGCCGTACTGCGCGTCCAGCCGGGTGCGCGCGTAGCAGTGCAGCTGTTCGTACAGCGGCTTGACCTGGCCCCACAGGCGGTCGCTCTCGCTGGCAAGCTCCGCCGGCGACATGTCGTAGCCGGAGCGCCACATCTCGCCGGCGTCGGCGAAGCCCATCTCCTTCGCGCCTTCGTTCACCAGTTCGGTGAAACGCACGTAGTCCTTGCGCATCGGCACGCTGATGGTGTGCCAGCCCTGCCAGGCATCCAGCTGTGCGTCGTAGTCGCGGCTCTTGGCCAGCACGTCGCTGAGCTGGCCGATGTCGCGACAGGTCCGGGCAGCGCCTTCGCCCGTGCAGTAGCTGCCGGCGCCGTACATGCCTTCCATGCGCGTTGCGAGCTGGGTCAGTTCCTCCAGCTTCTTCGGGTCCTTGGGCGCCGGCATCGCCGTCCACAGCTTCAGCAGCTTGAGCGCGCGCGCGGTTTCCGGCTTCAGCTGCTGGCCGTCGTAGCGCTTCGACTGTTCGATCCACACGTTGAGCTGGGCCAGCCAGCGTTCGTTGGCCTTGGCCGCGATCAACTCGCTGTCGCCGTTGATGTAGGTATTCGACAGCCACTGCGCGGAATTGAGTTCGGTGCTGAGCTTGCGTACCTCCTCGTTGACGCGGGCGACGAACTGGTCGGCAGTCTCGCCCGGCTGGGCGGCGGGCGCGGGGGTCGCGGCGGCGGGCTCGGCGTCGCGCTTGCACGCGGCAAGACCGAGGGTGCCGATGACGGCGGTGGCAAGCAGGGCGTGGCGGAGCTTCACGGGCGGATCCTCGGCGGCAGGGAGATGCGGGAAGCGGCAAGGCTAGACCGCGACGCCGCGCGCCGGCAAGCGGACCGGCTCAGGCATGCATGGGCCCGGCCTGCGTGAGCGCGCCGTCGGCATCCACCAGCCCGTGCTCGCGCAGCCATCGCCAGGCGTCGTCGGCATCGTGTTCGACATAGGCGCCGGCGGAACCGAGCCGGAAGGTGTAGCCCCATGCGTCCATGTCGGCCCAGACCCGCTGGCGGCCTACGCCTGGCAGGGCATCGCCCAGCAGGCCCTGCAGCACGCACACAGCGTCTTCCTCGGGCACCGAATCGGTGGCGTCGGTATGCACGCCGGCGCGGCGCTCCGGCGGCAGTACGATCAGGTGCCCGGACTCGTGCAGCAGCGAATGCACGGGGGTGTCGGCGCGGGCGTAGACGGTGCTCCCGATGATGCCGGCCTCGCTGTCGCCCCAGTAGCTGCCGGGAATGGGCTCGCCATCGGCCACGCGCGCAAGCGCCAGCCCGTAGCGGGCCAGCAGCGCGCGCGGCGCATCGAAGCCGATGTCGGCCAAGGTCAGCACCGGCGGGGTTTCCACGGCGGGCGGCCGGACTGTTTTCAGGCCGGCGAGGCGCCGCGTTCCGGCAGCGACACCGAGATGTCCAGCACGTCGTGCTCGCCGTCCTTGACCACGTCCACCTTGACCGCGTCGGTGTCCACGTTCACGTACTTGCGGATCACTTCCAGGATCTCGCGCCGCATCAGCGGCAGGTAGTCCGGCGCGCCGGCCGAGCTGCGCTCCTGCGCGATGATGATCTGCAGGCGGTTCTTGGCGACCGAGGCGGTGTTCTTCTTGGGCTTGAGGAAATCGAAAATAGCCATGCCTCAACCCCCGAACAACTTGCTGAAGAAGCCTTTCTTTTCCACCGTGGTGAAGCGCAGCGGGCGATCTTCGCCCAGCAGCCGCGCCACCGCATCGTCATAGGCCTGCCCGGCGATGGACTCGCCGTCCATGATCACCGGTTCGCCCTTGTTGGAGGCGTTGAGCACGTCGCCCGATTCGGGGATCACGCCGATCGTCTTCAGGCCCAGGACTTCCTCGACGTCGTTGATCGACAGCATCTCGCCGCTCTCCACCCGCACCGGGCTGTAGCGGGTCAGCAACAGGTGCGCGGACACCTCGCCATCGCTGCGTTCGGCGCGATGGGTCTTGGAGGCCAGCAGGCCCAGCACGCGGTCGGAGTCGCGCACGCTGGAAACTTCCGGGTTCACCACCACGATCGCCTTGTCGGCGAAGTACATCGCCAGGAACGCGCCCTTCTCGATGCCGGCCGGGCTGTCGCAGATGACGTAGTCGAAGCCTTCGGCGGCCAGGTCCTTCAGCACCTTCTCCACGCCGTCCTTGCTCAGCGCATCCTTGTCGCGGGTCTGGCTGGCGGCCAGCACGTACAGGTTGTCGAAGCGCTTGTCCTTGATCAACGCCTGCTTGAGGGTGGCCTCGCCGTGGATCACGTTGACGAAGTCGTACACCACCCGGCGTTCGCAGCCCATGATCAGGTCGAGGTTGCGCAGGCCGACGTCGAAGTCGATGACCGCCACTTTCTTGCCGCGGCGGGCGAGCCCGGTGGCGATGCTGGCGCTGGTCGTGGTCTTGCCGACGCCGCCCTTGCCCGAGGTGACTACGATGATCTCAGCCAAGTTGGCTTCCTCCGTGATGCTGTGGGAGCGGCGTTCAGTCGAGCGCCGCAAGCTTGAGTTGTCCGTGTTCCAGCCACACCTGCACGGCCTTGCCGCGCAGTTCGGCGGGGATGTCTTCCATCACCTTGTAGTGCCCGGCCACTGCGACGAGTTCGGCATGGAATTCGCGGCAGAAGATCCGGGCGCCTTCGTTGCCGCGCGCACCGGCCAGGGCGCGGCCGCGCAGTGCACCGTAGATGTGGATGCTGCCATCGGCAAGCACTTCCGCGCCAGCGCCGACCGTGGCCAGCACGGTCAGGTCGCGCTGTTCGGCGTAGACCTGCTGGCCGGAGCGTACCGGCGCGGCCTGGATCAGGCCGGGCGCGGAGGCGCCGGCAACCGCCGGGGCGGCGGCAGGGGCGGCCGGTGGTTCGGCGGCGCGCGGCGGTTCCGGGGCGCGGGCCGGTGCCGGCGCGTCGTCGGCGCGTTCGTACTGGGCGCGGAACTTGGCCAGCAGCGGCAGGCCCAGCTGCTGCGACAGTGCCTCGATTTCCCTGGTGCCGTAGGCCAGCGCGACCGGCAGTACGCCGGCGTCGCGCAGGCCTTCCACCAAGGTGCGGGCCTCGTCGAGGCTGGGCGCCTTGCTCAGGCCGCCGAAGTCCAGCACCACCGCGGCGCGCGCGAACAGGTTGGGCGCGCGCTGCACCCGCTCCTGCATCTCTGCGGCCAGCTGTGCCGGATCGAGGTTGCGTACCCGCAGGTTGGCAATGCCGACCTGGCCGAACTTCAGTTCGCCCGCCTGCGCGTAGTCGGTCTGGGCGCTCATGCGCAGGCACCCTTCGCCGGCAGCGCCGCGGCGACGTGGCTGCGCGGGCGCTGCAGCCAGGGCTCGTCGGGCAGCGCGTCGCCATAGGTGTCGCGCACCCACGGGTAGCTGCACAACGTCTTCATCAGCATCGCCGCGCGCAGATCATGGCCAGGACCTTCGGCCGAAGGCATGACGTTCTGGCCCACTTCGCGGAAGCCGAAGCTGCCGTGGAACAGCAGCGCGTGGTCGGCGCCATGCTCGAGGAACACCTCGCAGGCCAGGTGCGGGTAGCGCAGCTCGGCGTAGCTCTGCACGTCGGCGTACAGCGCGCGGCCGACGCCACCGCCACGGCGGCGGCTGGCCACGACCACGCGGTCGATGTAGAAGAAATCCGGGTAGCGCTCGCGGAACCAGGCGAAGTTGACGCTGTCGTGCTGCGCGTGCGCGCCGAAGCCGATCAGGAAGCCAGCCATGGCCCCGTCGCGCTCGGCCACGCGGAAGTACTCGGCGCGGTCGAACAGCTGGCGCAGGCGAGCCGAGTCCAGGGGAAGGATCGCAGGACCTGCCGCGTTGTTGAGGGCCAGGACGGAATCCAGCTCGTGCTCGCGCACGTCGCGGATGGCGATCGACATTCCTTGGAACTCCTTGAAACTCCGGTGGCTGCTGCGTGTGGTCCGTCGCGCGGGCCACAGGCGATTATCGCATGGGCCGCCGGGGAGCGCCCATGACCTTCGATGCAGGGCGGGGCGGGGCGCAAGGCGGTATAAGACGCCATGTTCGCGCGAATCCAGCACACCCGCCTGCTGCGCTATGCCGGCCTGTTCACCTGGGCGATGGTCGGCCTGCCGCTACTCTATTTCTGGCTGCGGCCGCAGCAGGTCGGCGGCGGCGAGAACCTGGCGATGCCTTGGCAGGGCTGGGTGGCCTACCTGGCGTTCGGCGCCGGCTACGTCTGGCTGACCCGGAACCTGGGGGGGCGCCGGCGCAGCGCCGCCGACTACCTGCTGCTGCTGGTGTTGACCGTGGCCGCGCTGGGGGTCAGCTATTTCAGCGGGACCGGCATGGGCAGCGTCCTGCTGATGGTGGCGGCCTGCGTGTTTCCGTGGCTGCTGCCGCTGCCGCTGGGGGTGGTGTGGCTGCTGGTCAGCCAGCTGGCGGTGGCGCCGGTGTTCATCCGCTGGCTGGGCTTCCCGCCGATGGAGGCGCTGATGCAGTCGATGCTGTACGCGGGCTTCTCCGGCTTCGTGTTCGTGGTCAGCCTGGTCGCCCTGCAGCAGGCGCAGGCGCGCGAGGAGCAGCGCCGCCTGAATGCCGAGCTGCGCGCCACCCGCGCGCTGCTGGCGGACAGCGCGCGGGTCAACGAGCGCACCCGCATCTCGCGCGAGCTGCACGACCTGCTGGGCCACCACCTCACCGCGCTCAGCCTGAACCTGGAGGTGGCCGGGCACCTGTCCGAAGGGCGCGTGCGCGAGCACGTGCAGCAGGCCCACACGCTGGCCCGCCTGCTGCTGACCGACGTCCGCGAGGCGGTCAGCCAATTGCGCGAGGGCGGCGCGATCGACCTGGGCGCCGCGCTGCGCCCGCTGGCAGAGAACGTTCCCAAGCTCGCCATCGAGATGGACATCGAGCAGCCACTCACCGTCGACGACCCGGAGCGCGCCCATGTGCTGCTGCGCTGCGCCCAGGAAGCGATCACCAATGCGGTGCGGCACGCCGGCGCCAGCCGGCTGTGGCTGGCGGCGCGGCGGGACGGGCACAATATCGTCCTGCAGGTGCGCGACGATGGTCGCGGCAGCGACCAGGTGCTGCCCGGCAACGGTCTGCGCGGTCTCGGTGAACGCCTGCGCCAGCACGGCGGGCGCCTGGACATCGCTACCCGCCGCGGCCAGGGTTTCCAGCTCACCATTACCCTGCCGGTTGCGCCGAACGCCGCCACCCGCCTCCCCGAAGGAGTCCCCGCATGACCCGATCCACTCCGATCAGCGTGTTCCTGGTGGACGACCAGACCCTGGTGCGCCAGGGCATCCGTTCGCTGCTTGCCCTGGCTGAAGGCATCGAGGTGGTGGCGGAGGCCTCCGATGGTCGCCAGGCGGTGGAGCGCATTCCGGAAGTGAAGCCCGACGTGGTGCTGATGGACATGCGGATGCCGGCGATGTCAGGGCTGGAGGCGCTGCAGGCGATGGGGCGCGCGGGCACCCTGCCGCCCACGATCATCCTCACCACATTCGACGACGATGCGCTGGTCCTGGCGGGTATCAAGGCCGGCGCGAAGGGCTACCTGCTCAAGGACGTGTCGCTCGAGCAGCTGGTGGACGCCATCCAGACCGTGGCCGGCGGCGGTTCGCTGGTGCAACCGGCGGTGACACAGCGGCTGCTGTCCGGGCTGGAACACATGCGCAACGAGTTCGTCAGCCTGGACCGCCCCGATCCGCTGACCGACCGCGAAACCGAGATCCTGCGGCTGATGGCCTCGGGTTTCTCGAACAAGGAAATCGCCAACTCGCTGGGCGTTGCGGAAGGCACCATCAAGAACCACGTGTCCAACATCCTCAGCAAGCTCGGCGTGCGTGATCGCACCCGCGCGGTCCTCAAGGCGTTCGAGCTGCAGCTGGTCTGAAAGCGCGTCTGGAAGGCCCGGAGCCCGGTGAGGCGGTGCCCCGGGGCGCCGCGGTGCGTACCGGCTGCATTCTCCGTGCCCAAGCCGGGGTGTGCGCATGGCATGCCGCGCAGTGGCCGATGCACCCGAGCCGCGGCGGCCCCGGTTCCCGGGTCAGCTCCCCCCCGGCGCAGCCGACAGTGACCGGATTGGTGGCCGCCGTCGCGTTTTTTTCGCGTGCGCACCCTCGCCGCCGATGGCCGCAGTTTGCTAGGATGGCGGGTCCGAGCGGCTCAGGCCGCTGACGGCCTTTCCCGGAGATTCCTGAATGACTCGTCTGCTCGAGATCCTGATTTCGCTCGCGATCGTCGTGGCGCTGTACCTGGTGGTTGGCCTTGCGTTGCCGTCTTCGCGCCACCTGGTGGAGAAGATCGAAACCAATCGCAAGCTCACCATCGTGTTCGATACCCTCAACAGCTTCCGTCGCTTCAAGGACTGGAACACGCTGGTACTGCGCGACCCCGGCATGCAGGTGACCCTGTCCGGTCCGGAGGAAGGCGAGGGCGCCCAGTTCGACTACGCGTCGGACAAGAAGGGCGTCGGCAAGGGTTCCTGGAAGATCGTCGAGAGCGTGCCGCGCGAGAAGATCGCGTTCGCGATCGAGAACCAGGAGCGCGGCGACAACAAGCGCACCGAATTCACCTTCAAGCCGACCGGCCGCAACAACCGCAACGTCGAGATCACCCAGACCTACGACGTGGACTACGGCTGGAACCTGATCGGCCGCTACGCCGGCCTGTACGTCACCCGCCACGTGGGCGACGACATGAAGATGGGCCTGACCCGCCTGGTCAACATGCTGGCCGCGGTGCCGAACGTCGACTACGCGGTCAAGGACAGCAAGATGACCACCCCGAAGGTGGTCGAACGCCCGGCCGAGGACCTGCTGGTGGTGAGCGCCGGTGCGGTCGAGCGCGGCAACGCGCAGATCCAGGCATCGATGACCTCCAACAGCGAGTGGATCAAGCGCGTGATCGACGCCAACGGCCTCGAGGCAGTCGGGCCGCTGCGCATCGTCACCACCGACCTCGGCCGCGAGACCTACACCTTCGACGTGGTGCAGCCGGTCCGCAAGAAGGACGGCAGCGCGATCACCAGTGTCGCCACCCAGGGCCCTGTGCAGCACGTGCAGAGCCCGGCCTCGAAGGCCGCGGTGGCTTCGTACACCGGCTACATGGCCGAGCTGGAGAACGTCCGCAACGCGCTGCGCGCTTGGGCCGCGACCCATGGGCATGAAGTCAAGGACCGCGCCTTCGAGGACTATAAGTCCGGCGTGTCCGGCGCCTTCACCGAAAACGGCCAGTTCGACGTCTACTGGCCGGTGAAGTAAGCCTCGCGTTTCATCGCGACATCCGCAAACGCCGCGTTTCGACGCGGCGTTTGCATTTGCGGCGACCCTTGCAGGCAGAATGCACGCATGAACAGCCACGGCACCCCCGCTTTCGTCGTCTACCGGCGCTACTTCGCCGCCGTCGGCGGCCTGCTTGCCGCGTTGGCGGTGGCACTGTCCGCCTACGCCATGCACGCGGCCGCGCCGGAGTCGCAGGCGCGCATGCTGCAGGCGGCCATCTTCGCCTTCGCCCATGGGGTGGCTCTGTCCGCGCTGGCGCCGCTGGCGCAACGGCCGACGGGGCTGCTGGCCCTGGCCATGCTGCTGGGCGGGGTGCTCCTGTTCAGTGGCAGCCTGCTGGCCGTGGCGATGCTGGGGCTGCCGTCGACGCTGGCCCCGTTCGGCGGTGCGCTGATGATTGGCGGCTGGCTGCTGCACGCCTACGATCGCCTGCGCGGCTGAGCTGGCGATGTCGCGCCAAGCCAGGGGGTTCGATACGGCGGAGGCATTCGCGCACCTGTGCAGGCGCGACCGCAAGCTGGGCGCGTGGATGCGCCGTCTGGACCCCATCGGGGCCAATCCGCAGTGGCGCAAGCCGTTCGACCCGGTCGATGCGCTGGCCCGCGCCATCCTCTACCAACAGCTCAGCGGCAAGGCGGCGGCAACGATCGTCGGCCGCGTGGAAACCGCCATCGGCAGCGACCGTTTCCACTGCGACACGCTGGCACGGATCGACGATGCCGCCCTGCGCGGGTGCGGCGTCTCCGGCAACAAACTGCTGGCGCTGCGCGATCTGGCGCGGCGCGAAGAGGCGGGCGAGATCCCCACCTTGCGACGGATGGCGGCGATGAGCGACGACGATATCGTCGCCGCGCTGGTGCCGGTCCGCGGCATCGGCCGCTGGACGGTGGAGATGATGCTGATGTTCCGGCTTGGCCGTCCCGACGTGCTGCCGATCGACGACCTGGGCATTCGCAAGGGCGCGCAGGCGGTGGACAAGCTCGAAGCGATGCCGACCCCGAAGGAACTGACGGCGCGCGGCGAACGCTGGGGGCCGTACCGCAGCTATGCCAGCTTCTACCTGTGGCGGATCGCCGATGCCGCCGCGGGCGCAAAGCAGGCAGTGGCACGGTCGCAGGACTGAGCGCCGCGACGGCTAGGGGGCGAGCTTCGCGCCGGCCTCCAGCAGCAGCTTGCGCAGTTCGTGGCGATGGCAATGTGCCTCGTCCTCGCAGTAGCAGCCCACGCTGAAATCCGTGCCTTGCGACAACGCCGCCAGCAGCGCGATGGCGTGCGCGGCGTCGGGCCGCTTCATCTCGCTCCGGTAGCGGCGGAAGAACGCCCGCCACCGCGCCGGCGTGGTCGCCGCGTGGGCCATATCCATCGCTTCCTGGCTGGGCGCCACGGTCGGCAGCCAGGTGTCGTAGAAATCACGCTTGGCGAACTCCGCTTTCGGTACGCCGCGCGGCGGCCGCCGTACGGTGCCGATCCGCAGTCCTTCCGCGGGCAGGCGCGCCGTGCCAAGGCGGATGATGCGGACAGCCATGCGGAACTCCGGGCAGGGGTCGCGTCGAGGGTAGCGCAATGCGATCCGGGTTCAGCCGGTGGTTGAACTTTCCGCGGAGATCGACGTCACAATCCGCTTTCCGGCAGTCGATGGAGCGAATGGATGCGAAAGGCGATGTTGGCGGCAGCGGTGACGCTCGGGTTGATGTCGATGCCGCTGCAGGCGCAGCAGGCCGCGCCGCCGGTGGATGGCATCCGCACCGAGGCCACCGTGGTGGTGGAGGGCGAGCAGCCCGGCCCGGGCCTGTGGCTGGTGCGCAAGGGCAGCCATGACCTCTACATCCTCGGCACGCTGCGGCCCCTGCCGATGAAGATGCAGTGGCAGTCGGCCCAGGTGCGGCAGGTGCTGGCGCAGGCGCGGGAGGTGATCCGCATGCGCGGCGTGCAGATCGATGCCGACGTGGGCTTCTTCAAGGGCCTGCTGCTGATGCCGAAGCTGCTGGGTGCACGCAACAATCCGGACGACAGGAAACTGCAGGAAGTGGTGTCGCCCGCGTCCTATGCGCGCTGGCAGGCGCTGAAGGCGCGCTACATCGGCAGCGACGGCGGCGTGGAGAAGCGGCGCCCGCTGTTCGCCGCGCAGGAGCTGTACTCGGCGGCGATGAAGAAAAGCGGCCTGGACACCCACGACCTGGCCTGGCCGGTGGTGGCGGAGGCGATCAAGGCGCACAGCCCCACGGTGACTGTGGTGCGGGAAACCATCACCATCAAGGACCCCAAGCCGCTGCTCAAGGAATGGTCGAAGACCACGCTGGATGACTTGGCCTGCTTCGACAACACCATGAGGCGGATCGAAACGGACCTCGGCACCATGCGTGCCCGCGCCAATGCCTGGGCCACCGGCGACATCGCCGCGCTGCGCTCGCTGCCCGCCGCCGAGCAATGGGAAGCATGCAACAGCGCGATTTCCGAAACCGGCGTCGGCAAGCGGCTGGGCTATGGCGATGCGAAGCACAAGCTGCGGACCAAATGGCTGGCCGCCGCGGAGACGGCGCTTGCGCGCAACACGGTCAGTTTCGCCACGCTGTCGCTCAACGACATGCTGGGTGCGGATGGCTATCTGGCCGGGCTGGAAGCCAGGGGCTACACGGTGATCGCGCCGGACGAATGAGTCTCGGCTGGCGGGCGCGGCTGCCTGCCGCGCCGTGCAGTCAGGAGGCGGCCTGCGCGCGCGGCGGCTGCAGCAGTTCCGGCCAGCGCTCCAGCACCGCGGCGCGGATGCCGGCCACGTCCAGCCCGGCTTCGGCCAGCAGGTCTTCGCGGCTGGCGTGGTGCTGGAAGGCATCGGGCAGCCCGAGGTGCAGGATCGGCAGGACGATGCCTTCGGCCGCCAGCAGTTCGGCCACGCCGCTGCCGGCGCCGCCTGCCACCACGTTGTCTTCAAGGGTCACGAAGCCTTCGTGGCTGTTCGCCAGTTCGAGCACCAGAGCGCGGTCCAGCGGCTTGACGAAGCGCATGTTGACCATTGTGAGGCCCAGCTCCTCGCCCACCTGCTGCGCCGCCGGCACCAGCGCGCCGAAGGCGAGCAGGGCGATCCGCGCGCCGCTGCGGCGCAGCTGCGCCTTGCCGACCGGCAGCGTGTCCAGGCCCGGTTGCACGGCCACGCCCGGGCCGGTGCCGCGCGGGTAGCGCACCGCGGCCGGGCCGGGGTGGTGGTGGCCGGTGGACAGCATCTGCCGGCATTCGTTCTCGTCGGCCGGCGCCATCACCAGCATGTTCGGCACGCAGCGCAGGTAGCTGAGGTCGAGGTTACCCGCATGTGTGGCACCGTCCGGGCCGACCACGCCGCCGCGATCGATGGCGAACAGCACGTCCAGTTCCTGGATGGCGACGTCGTGCACCAGCTGGTCGTAGCCGCGCTGCAGGAAGGTGGAGTAGATCGCCACGACGGGCTTCGCGCCTTCGCAGGCCATGCCGGCGGCCAGCGTCACCGCGTGCTGTTCGGCGATGGCGACGTCGAAATAGCGGTCCGGGTATTCCTGGCTGAAATGCACCAGCCCCGAGCCTTCGCGCATCGCCGGGGTGATGCCGAGCAGTTTGGGGTCGGCGGCGGCCATGTCGCAGAGCCAGTCGCCGAATACGTCGGTATAGGTGGGCTTCTTCGCCGCGGGCTTGCCGACCACGCCGATGGACGGGTCGAACGGGCTGACCGCGTGGTAGCCGATCTGGTCGCCTTCGGCCAGCTCGTAGCCTTTGCCCTTGGTGGTGATGACGTGCAGCAGCTGCGGCCCTTTCAGGCCCTTCAGCGTCTTCAGCGTCTGCAGCAGGGCGTCGGTGTCGTGACCGTCGATCGGGCCGGTGTAGTGGAAGCCCATCTGCTCGAACAGGGTGGATGGCACGAACATGCCTTTCCAGTGTTCTTCCCAGCGCTTGACGAAGCGCGCCGGCGGGTTGCGCTTGTCGCCCAGCAGCTTCTTGCCGCCCTCGCGGATCGCGTTGAGGGTGCGGTTGCCGGACATGCGCCCGAGCATCTTGGTCAGCCCGCCCACCGCCTCGCTGATCGACATGCGGTTGTCGTTGAGGATCACCAGGATGTCCGGTTCCTCGTCCATGCCGCCGGCGTGGCCGAGTGCTTCCCAGGCCATGCCCGCGGTCATCGCGCCATCGCCGATCACCGCCACGATCCGGCGGTCGATGCCGGCGCGCGCATTGGCGATGGCCATGCCCAGCGCGGCCGAAATCGAGGTCGAGGAGTGGCCGACGCCGAAAGTGTCGTATTCGCTTTCCTCGCGCTTGGGGAACGGCGCCACGCCGTCCTTCTGCTTGACCGTGTGGATGCGGTCGCGGCGGCCGGTGAGGATCTTGTGCGGGTAGCACTGGTGGCCCACGTCCCAGACGATGCGATCGTGCGGCGTGTCATACAGGTAATGCAGGACGGTGGTCAGCTCCACCACGCCCAGGCCCGCGCCGAAATGCCCGCCGGACTTGCCTACCGATTCGATCAGGAACGCGCGCAGCTCGTCGGCCGCCGCGCGCACGTCGGTTTCGGGCAGCTGGCGCAGGTCGGCGGGGTTGTCGATCTTCGACAACAGGGGATAGCGGGACGCATCGATCATCCGCCTATTGTCGCGCCGCGGGCGGGTGCGGGCAACGTGAAGGCGGACCCCGGAAACGCGCGGGGCCCGCACGGTGGCGGGCCCCGGCGGAACGGCGTCGGTGCGGGTTCAGCCGCAGCTGCCGCAACAGGTGGTGCCTTCGGCGTGCTCGGGTGCCAGCGTGGCGGGGTAGCCTGCGGCGCGCAGGGCGTCGCTGATGTCGTTTTCCTTCAGGCCGCTTTCCACCAGCAGGCGACCGCGGCCGATGTTGGCGGTGATCTTGGCCTGCGGATCCAGCGCGTGCACGGCGAAAGCGATGGAGCGGGCAGTGGCCTCGTCAACGAGGCCTAGGACGTCGAACAGCATGGGGAAACTCCAGGGAATGGCGGAACGCGCTGTGCGCGGTGCAGCCATGATCCGCAGGCGCCGCCGGCCGCGCCTTGACCGGGATCAGCCGGCGGACGTGGAACAGGGAGCGGCTGGCGGCGAGAGGCCTGACGGACCGCCAAGTGGGCGCCACCCCGGAAATCCGCGCCTGCTCAGGTCGATGCCGCCTGTTCACGCAGCTGCGCCGCCCGATCCCGACCGAGGTAGCGGTGGATGGCGGCGCGGGCGAGGTAGAGCAGCGGGATCAGCGCGATGGCCGCCAGCATCTTGTAGGCGTAGTTCAGCGAGCCGACCGCCAGGAACAGCGAGGTGGGCCAATGCTGCGGGCCGAGCACGAAGGCGATGTACAGCACCACGAAGCTGTCCACCAGCTGCGACACCGCGGTGGATCCGGTGGCGCGCAGCCAGGCGTGGCGTTCGCCGGTGCGGCGACGGATCTGGTGGAAGACGTGGATGTCGATCAGCTGGCCGATCAGGAACGCCACCAGCGAGCCGACCATGATCCACATGCCCTGGCCGAACACCGCTGCATACGCGGCCTGGTAGTCCGGCACGCCTTGGTCCTGCGCCGCACCCACCCACCAGCTGGCGGGCGCCAGCCGGATGGCGATGTACGCGAACAGGAAGCCGTAGGCCACCAACCCCGCGGCCAGCCAGCTGACCATCCGCACGCCGCGCTTGCCGAAGTATTCGTTGACCGTGTCGGTCATAATGAACACGATCGGCCAGACCACCGTGCCGGCGGTGAAGTCCAGCGTGCCGCCCTGTCCGAACAGGTTCCAGTGCAGTGGCGCGATCCCCAGCGAGCCTTCCAGCGCGAAGATCTTGACCCCGATGAATTCCGCCAGCACCGCATTGGCGCAGAAGAACGCCGCCAGCGCGGCGAACAGACGGGTCGCGCGATCGTCCAGCAGGCGCATGCTTCAGGGCGACTTGGCCGGCGGCGGCGCGAACGGGATGGTGTCCGGCGCCACCGCGCCGCCGCTGATGATGAATTTCAGCGGCGCGGTAAATGATGGTGTGCAAGAGTTCGTTGTCATACCTGTCTATCCTGCTCTTTGAGCCTTGATATTATTGGGTTGGGCGCTTGCGGGCGATGAAATAGTGGTGTAGCTTCCGGGGGTAAGTGGTAGCAACCCGTAGCGGCCGGATGGATACCAAAGCAATGCAAAAACGAGATCTTGGAGCCGATGAGAGGGCGAAGCCCGGCGAGGCCGCGGTGCATCTCGACACCGCAACTGTGCGCGGACTGGCGATCCCCGACAAGGGTAGCCGGCTATGGCTCGACGACGAGATCCCCGGCTTCGGCTGCCAGGTCACCTATGGCGGGACGAAGACTTTCCGGCTTCGCTATCGGCGCGGAGGCAAGTGGTACTCGCTCAAGATTGGCCGTTGGCATGACCCGGGCGAGCGGCTCAGGCCTTCGCGCGGAGCCGCTCAGAAAAGCGAGGGCATCTCGGCGGGGGATGCGCGCGTCAAAGCGGCAGAGCTCAGGCGCCAGATCAACGCCGGCGGGCACCCGGCATTCGAGGTGCGGGCAGCAGCTGCCGAACAGCAGCGCGCCGAGCGCGGGCTGGTCACGGTGCGCCAGGCGTGGGCGGAATACTGCGGCACCGATGAGGCGCCGGGTTTTGTCTACCAACGCGCCCGGCCGATGGCCCCGAAGTCGATCCTGCAGATCCAGACCTCGTTCGCGAATCACGTGGAGCCGCGCATCGGCGGTCGCGCCATGTCGAGCATCGAGGCGGAAGACATCGAAGCCATCGCGCTCGAGGTCGGCAAGTCGCGCATGCGCAAGGGCCGGAAGGTCGGCGGCCCAGCTGCGGCGCGTCATGTCGTCGCGCACCTGTCCGCGTTCTTTGCGTGGGCGCTCAAGCGCAAGCTCGTCAAGGCGAATCCGGCGAAGGCTATCGATCGGGGGGAAGTGCTGGAGCCGGCGCCAGTCCGCGAGCGCTACCTCGCGCCGGAGGAGTTCGACGCCGTCATGCGCGCGCTGGACGAATGGCCCCTCGTGGCCAAGCGCGGCTCTCGGCATGGCCCGGCGAAGATCGTTCGATTGGACGAGCCGCAGGTGCGGCAGCTGGTGAGCTGCGAGGCGTTCCGTGTCGGCCTGCTCACGGCAGCCCGAAAGAGCGAGGTCTACAAGATGCGGTGGTCGGACGTCGACCTCGACACGCGCGTATGGCGTCGGCCTGCCCGGACGATGAAGGCGCGCAAGGCGCACGAGATCGTTTTAGCGCCGACCGCGGTCAATTCCCTGCGGAAGCTGAGGGATGCACATGGCGATCCGGTGTTCGCGTTCCCGGGCAAGCAGCGGCTGGATGCCCTCATCGCCGGGCGTAGGTTGAAGGGCGACGAGGGTGGGCCGATGAAGGACGCGCACGAGCTCTGGGGCCGCATCCGCCGGACTATCGGCCTGGACGACGTGACCATTCACGACCTGCGGCACACCGCTGCGAGCGTGCTCATAAGCGCCGGCTACACGCTCGACGACGTCGGCGCCCAGCTGGCGCACGCGAACCCGCAGACGACAAAGCGCTACGCGCATCTCATGCACGAACGCAAGCGCGAGATGGCCGACGCGATGGAGGCATTCTCGAACATGCGCAAGCAGTCGGCGCCTGCCGGCTAAACGCCCGAGCCCGGTGCAGCAACACCGGGCGCGGACTTCCACAACCGAAGGGAGACTTCGATCATGGCAATTGCAAACGATACCGCGCCGCGTGGCGAGGTTGTAGCTTTCCCCGGGCGCCGAGTCCGCCCCTTGAATGAGGACCAGCTGCCGGCGCACTGGTCGCGCCCCCTGCGCACGCACTACCTGCGCGTGACAGACGGCGATTTCACGCCGCACGCGGAGGCGTTCAACTACTGCCAAACGATGGCCGCCCTGCAGCGCGGAGAGGAGGAAAGCGAGCGGGACTATATGCTGCGCTGCGCGCGTGCCGCCGTCGCGTTGCTGCCGCGACGGGAGGGCTGAATCGGTGGCCAGAGGAAACCTCGAAGGTACGAAGCTGCGCTACGCACTGCATCGTTCAAGGTGTGGAGACCCTTCGCACATGCCAGATGCGTTGCTAGGGATCGCGCAATCACTGCGCCGAGGCGATTCCTTGCTTCCTGAGGAAGCTGAGTTTCTCGCGGCAGCTCTGGAGCAAACAGCAACTTCAGAAAAGCCCGCAGTAGAGATCGCCAATGCTTTCGGTCTCAGTCGACGCAAAGGAAGAACTCAGGCCGAGAAATTCGACCGGGCATATCCTCGTGCGATGAGGGCATCCGAGCTCATCGAGGGAGGACTTACTCATGAGGCTGCCTTCACTGCTACCGCTGCCGAGTTTCACTGCGACGAGTCTCGGATCTCAGAGGCCTACTACGATCTGCGCGACTACCTCCGCGACTAATTGCGTCATTTGTCGCCCATGACCATCAACTGAATTTCCAATTCACTGGCCCCAACTTCCCAAGGGGCCAGCGATGAACCCGATTTCGTGCCAGTCCAAACCCGCGCCGATCGCAACCCTTAGCGATTGGATGCCGCTCGCTGTCTACCTCGACTTGAAGGGCGTCACCCGGCGCGCTGTCTCGGCTCGCCCTGATATCAAACGCCGCAAAGTGCGCGGCCGGGTCGAGATCCACCGCAGCGCCCTCGACGTGACGTTCCGCGGGGGTGCCCGATGAGCGCCGGCCTCGACGCTCAGGCTACCCGCCTGCTAGCGCGGCTGCGCCGCGGCCCCATCACCTCGCTGCAGGGACTCGAAGAGCTCGGCATCGCGCGTACCGCATCCCGCGTCTGCGAGCTGCGCAAGGATGGTCACGAGATCCAGTCCGAGTACGTGAAGGTTCGCGACCGCTACGGGAGCAAGTGCCGCGTTGCGCGCTATCACCTGGTCAAGGAGCGCGCGTGAACGACCTCGAGGAAATCATCGCGAAGCTTCGCGACAAGGCGACGATGCAGGGCATTGCAGGCACCGATTCCGGGCGCGCGGTACTGCAGCGGATTGCAGACGACTATGCAAGGCTCGAGGCAGAGCTTGCGGCGAAAGTTCCAGAGATGCAGCGGCTACTTGGCCAGTACCGTGAGGTGCTGAGGCTGGCCCGTAAGTACCTGCGCAAGGGGTGGCTGGCATGACTCGCGCAACCATCCCTCCGCCGGCGCCTAGCGCACTGGTCGCAGATCTCGAAGACCGCAAGCTCTCGTCTCGGGCTGCTGCGCAGTACCTGGACGTCCACCCGGTCACGTTGCGCAAGTGGCGCCGCAGCGGCGCAGGCCCCGCATGGCACGTCACCGATGGCGGAAACATTCGCTACTCCCTTTGCGAGCTGCGTCGCTGGTCGGAAGGGAGGCGTTCATGAGCGCCAAGCGTCGCGCGAAGGTGCGCGAGAAAGCAAAGCGACTTCGCGACCGCTCCACTGTGCGCGTGGTCGGGATCGATAAGCCCGGCGACGTCTGGACGCATATCCAATCCCCGCTCACCGTTGGCAACACCCACCGGTTCATGGTGCCGATGCGGGGCGATGGCCGACTTAGCGATTTCGCCTATGTCGTCGAAGTGGCGACGCGGATGATCGACATCATCCCGACCGAATCTCTGGCCGATCTTCTTCCGCACCTTCCTGCGAATGGCCGCGCCCATATCGAGGGCGTTCTCGCTCAGTACAGGGCCGAGCGCTCGGGTCAGTGGGGGCATGCTTGAATCAGGCTGCCGAATACATCTCCCACGGCTGGGCGTTGTGCAACATCCCGCCTGGCAAGAAAGGCCCGGAAGGTCTTGACGCAAAGGGATGGAACACACAAGGGCGGGCGATCCGAGATCCGCGCAAGCTGCGCGGTGGGCACAACGTCGGCCTGCTGCATGCATGGTCAGGAACCGTCGCGATCGACATCGACCAGTACGATGCGGCGGTCGCTTGGCTTGAGGGGAAGGGAGTCGACCTGCAGCAGCTGCTAGCTGCCGACGATGCAGTGCAGATCAAGAGCGGGCGGCCGAACAAAGCGAAGCTGCTCTATGTCGTCCCCCAAGGGGTCGATCCGCTCGGCCTTTCGTCGGTCTCCATCCACGCTACCGAGCCCAATGCAGAGGGTAAGTTCCCGGTCATTCTCGAATTCAGGTGCGCGACGAAAGACGGCCTATCCGTGCAGGACGTGCTGCCACCGTCGTTCCACCCGCTGACAGGGAAGCCCTACGAATGGGGTGGCGATTGGCGCGAGGTGGGCGAGCTTCCCGAGGCCTTGCTCAAGCTCTGGCGCGAGCACCTGGACGAAGACGACCGGAGCCGCCGTAAGCGCGGCGCCACCGGCCCTGGAACAAGTGCCGAAGTTCTCGACATGGTGCGCCGTGCGCAAGCTGCTGGCCTCAAGCCGTACCGATGCGGGGACGGATTCCGGGCCTACTGCCCCGTGCATGGTGGTGAGAGCGGGACTACGTTCAAGATCGACGAGGGTGGGGGCGGCAAGGTGCTGGTGCACTGCCACGCCAAGTGCGCGCCAGAGGCCATCTTCGCGGCACTCCCTGGGCGTGACCGTGGGGTGCCGGCCGTCTCAACAGTCGAGCAGCTCAAGCGCGCGCAGGATGCCCGCAAGGCACCGCTTGGCTCCAGCGGAGCCGTCATCCTGCCCGCCATGCCCGAGGAGCTGCTCGCGTTGCCTGGTGGCTTGGGCGAGCTGCAGCGATGGATCGTCGGCTACATGTCGCATCCGTCGCCTGGCGCTGCCGGTGTGGCGGCGCTGGCCACGATGACGCACTTCGCCATGTCGCACCTTGGCATCGCCAGCCGCGACGGGCTCGGGTTCAATGAGCAGTACCTGCTGCTGGCGCCGACCGGCTTCGGAAAGGAAGACCTACGCAAGCCGATTCGCAAGATCGCCGAGGCCTTGCCGGATCGTCTGCCGCGCACCGCAGGCAACCTCACCATCCAGCGCCTTCCAGAGGTACGCGAAAACGCACCGGCCTCGCTGCAGGGCATGCATAGCGCGCTCGAGCTCAACCGCGCCCATACCTTTCTGCCCGACGAGTTCGGCGAGTGGCAGGCGCATGCGGCCAAGGATGGCCACAAGCAGCAGGCGGCCGCGTACGCGATGCAGGCCTATACCAAGGCGTTCGGGGTGCTCGAAGCACCGAGTGTGTCGACGCACGGCAACGCTAAGCCTTACATGCCGGTGAAGCACCCTCGCGTACTCATCTTTGCAACCTCGACCGCCGAGAGGATGCTCGAGGCGGTGACGGCCAGCCAGGCCGATAGCGGCGGCCTGAACCGCTTCGTGATTCTTGTCGCCGAGCAGGATCGCATCGCCAAGCGCTACCCAAGCGCCAAGGCGTCGGACTACGTTCCGCCCAACGCAGTGCTCGACCTGGTCGCATGGGTGGCCTCGCTGCCTGAGCAGCTGCTACCGCTCGAGCCCGAGGCATGGGACTACCACGACGCGCACGATGCTGCCGTGCTTGAGGTGCTCGCCTATCGCGATCCGCGCCTTGCGAAGCGTCTCAACGAGCAGGCACTCAAGCTGGCCGGTCTCGTGGCGTTGGGTGAGCGCCGACTCACTGTGACGGCACGCGACCTCGCCATCGCTTATGCCATTCGCGAGGGGCTCTATCACCGGGCCGCGGCGCTGGTCGGCTATGACGGCGCGCTCAGTGGAATGCACCCGACAGGGCGGGCACTAGAGCAGATCCGGCAGCACCTGGTCGAGAAGCCGTTTATCTATCGGTCGCACCTGCCGAAGGTCTCGCGGAAGTTCGCCGGTCTCTCGATCCCCGAACGCGAGGCGGTGTTGCGGGCAGTTCAAAGCGAGGGGTTCGCAAAGCTCGACGGCGGAAAGCTGGTCTCGCTCATTCACGAGGAGGCCGCTGCGTGACTTGGGACAAATTGGGACGGATTTGGACGGTATCCGTCCAACTGCTGAAACGTAAGCGGGACGCGGGTTGTATGGCAGAAAAAGAGAGAGATTTTCCTATTTTCCTTACCCATACACCCTGTATGCATTTGGACACTGCGGGGGTGCTGTCCAAGTGTCCAAATGTCCAAATCGTCCAAGTGAAAAAGCACCCCGGCGCAGCTTCACCGCTTGCCCAAGGCGGCGGCCTGATTCGGAGCGGGGCGGCTTCCTTGCGGAGCGCAGGCCGTGCTTCCGGGGTGGAGACAGGTTGCGCCTGGGCGCGGCGTGTGTCCGTAGGGGAATGCCGCATAGAGGGGTGGGTAAAGCGCTCGCCGCAGATCGCCAGAGACCGGATTTCAGAGGCTGGCCGAACCAATTTTCAGGAAGCTACGAATTGCACTATCTCACGCGGTGCTGTTCCGTTGACTTAAAAACCGATTGATCTATAAAGGAATCAGCATGTTGAATCGCCTCACAAATCAGATTTTGCATACGCTTCGCATCCGCGCGGCGGCCTTCGACCTGCGGCCCGGCTTTGGCCGTGAGGGGGATCGTCATGGCTGAGCAACGGGATGCCGTGAACCTGTTCGCCAATACCCCGGAGCGTGCCGAACGGGGGTTCCTGCGGCGGATGCCCGATTTCAGCCGCGACGGCTTCGACATCGACACCGGCCGGATGCACCAGCAGTCGCTGCGGGCATCGTTCGGTGTGTGGGCCGGTGACGAGCTGCGGGGGCTGCCGAACCTGGACGAGGGCGCCGAGGGAGACGAAGACCTCCAGGCGCTCAAGACGGTGCATACGCAGAGCATCGAGACGTTCGCCCAGATGGCCGACACCCTGCGGCAGCTGGGCACCGATCGCAGCGAGGGCATGGACAACCACGCGCGCCTGCGGACGGCGGCCAGGGTGCTCGAACCCAAGCTCGCGCGCCTACGCCAGACAGCCGAGCGCGAGATCGCGCGGGCCGAGGCCGCCATCGCGTCCGAGCAGGGGGAGATCGAGCGGGCTACCCGGGCGGCGGACGCAGGCGAGGCGGTCACGCATGGCGAGATCCGCGCCCACTGGAAGGCCATGCCCGACAGCGAGCGCACTGGGCACCTGCTGGCGCCCAAGCTCGCCCAGCTCGACGCGGACACCCTGCGAGCCCTCGCCAGCGCGCCGGCGTACATGACCGGACTGTCCGAGCAACAGCACGCCAAGGTGCGCGAGGAGGCCGCACGGCGCGTGGCGCCCGCCAAGCTGGCACGGCTGCAGCGGCTTCGCGCTGGCCGTGCGCTCGCCTCGACTGCGGTCGAGACGCTGGAACGCCGGGCGCATCGCCTGGTCGACTTCAACCGCGCCCGCCAGCTGGCAGAGGCTGAGGCGGCGGCGCGAGCCAAGCGCGCCGAGCGCTACGGGGTGACCGAGTGAACCCGCGCAGCCTGGCGTCGCTGGCGCCCCCGCCGAGTTTCCGCCTGCTGGTGAAGCTGCCGGTGCCGGGGCGCGCCGGCGTGGTCGAGATGCGGTTCCGCACCCGCACCCGCACCGAGCTCGCCGAGTTTGCGAAAGAGCTGGCCGGCATGACCGACGAGGCGGCGATTGCCGCGGTAGCCGAGGGTTGGAACCTGGCGGACGAATTCAACGCCGAGAGCATCGCCGCCCTGTGCGAGGCGGTGCCGGGTGCGGGGCACGCGATCGTGCAGGCGTACCTGCGCGAGAGCACCGGAGCGGAGGTGGGATAAGTGGCTGAGAGCATCGCAACGCTGGGGATTCGGGTCACGTCGCAAGGCGTCAAGGATGCCGAGCGCGACCTCAAAGGGCTGGCGCAGGCCGGCGAAGTCGCGGAGAAGCGGGCGAGCACCCTGGGCAAGGCCTGGGGTCTCGCCCTGGGCGGCGCGATCGCTGGTGGCGCCGCCTTGGCGGTGACGGGCCTCAAGAAATGGATCGCTAACGGCATCGAGTCAGAGAAGGTGCAGGCGCAGCTGGCGGCCCGGATCAAGTCGACCGGCGCCGCAGCCGGCCTGGCGGTGCCTCAGCTCAACAAGATGGCGGCAGCTCTGCAAGCGGCCACGACATTCGACGACGAATCGATCGGCCGCGCGCAGGCAACGCTGCTCACCTTCACCAGAGTGGGGCGCCAAAATTTCGAGCGCGCGACCGAGGCCGTGCTCGATATGTCGACCGCGCTCGGCACCGACCTCAACAGTGCGGCGCTGCAGGTAGGCAAGGCGCTCAACGATCCGGTGCAGGGGCTCACGGCACTGAGTCGCGCCGGCGTGCAGTTCAGCGACTCGCAGAAAACCACGATCAAGCAGCTCGTCGAGACCGGGCGCGTAGCGGACGCGCAGAAGATCATCTTGCGCGAGCTCGAGACGCAGATGGGCGGCAGCGCCCGGGCCGCGCGCGACACGCTCGGCGGCGCCCTGGCCGCGCTGCGGAATTCATTCGACAACCTGCTCGAAGGCGACGCTGGCGGTATGCGCGGCGCTCGCGACGCAGTGGAAAACTTCAATCGGGCGCTGAACGATCCGCAGCTCAAGGCTGGCCTCGATTCGGCATTCACCGGCATGCTCAACCTGGCGAGCGGCGCGGTGCAGCTCATCGGCAAGCTCGGAAACGCGGCGTCGGCGTTGCGTGAGTTCTACGGGGCCAGCTCGGGCAAGAGTCTGCAGAGCCTGCAGAACCGGCGCACCGACCTGGAAACCGAGCTGTTCGGCGAGCAGCGCGCCCAGCGCCGCAGTTGGCTCGGGAGCGCTGCGGAGGAAAACGCCCCCCGCGTACGGGCGCTGAAGGCTGAGCTTGCAGAGATTGATCGGCTCATCGAGGCTCGCAAGAAAGCAGCGCGCACGGATTGGGTCGAGGGGCGCGTGGTCAGCAAGCCCGGTACGGGGCGCTGGGCGGACGTGACCAGCGAGGGGCCGATCAAGCCGCCGTCATTGTCGGCGGACACGTCGAAGGCCCCCCGGCGCGGTGCCGCAAGCCGGCGAGCGCTCCCGGACTTCCTCGACCAGGATCGCCGTGACCTTGCGCAGCTGGTCGCCGAGACCGCACGCGCGGACGACATGTTTTCGCAGCTGGCGGCCACGCTCGCCGGCCCGCTGGCAGCGGCCGAATACCAGCACCAGCAGAACCTGCGCGAGATTGACGAGCTCGGGAGGCGGGCCGGTCGAACGGCCGCGGATATCGGCGCGCTCAAGGATGCCGAGGCCGGTCGTTACCGTGCGCAGCGCACCGAGATCGAGGCGATGCTCAACCCCATGCGCAGCCTGCTGGAATCGTACGAGGCAGAGATCGACGCGATGGGGCGCGGCAACGCCGAACGTGCCGTGATGAACGAGCTTCGCCGGCAGGGGATCAGCCTTGCCAGCGCGGAGGCCGTGGCCAATCTGGAGGCGGCCCGCGCCCTGGACGAGATGGCGAGGCGCAAGGCCGAAATCATCGACCTGATGGATGGCTTCCGCCAGTCCGGTGCCGATGCTTTCACGGACTTCGTGACCGGCGCCAAGTCCGCCAAGGACGCATTCCGAGACTTCATGGACTCCATCGCGGAGATGATCACTCGGGCGATTGCCGAGAAGTGGATCTCCAACCTGTTCGGACAGATGGGCACCAGCGGCGCCGGCACCAGCGGGGGCAACCTGCTCGGTTCGCTGCTGGGCGGCCTGTTCGGCGGCGGACGGGCCATCGGCGGGCCGGTGTCCGGCGGGCGTGTCTATCAGGTCAACGAGCGCGGCGCACCCGAGATCTACACCGCTGGCGGCAAGCAGTTCCTGCTGGCCCCGCGCGATGGCCGCGTGACGCCCGCAACGGCTGCGGTGGGCGGGCGCGCGAGCCAGATCAATCAAACCTTCGTGGTCAACGGCACGCCAGACCGCATGACGCGGCAGCAGATGCTGCGTATGGCCGGTTCCGAGACTTCGCGCGCTATTCGGAGAGGATGAGGATGGCAGTCTGCCGCACCTGCCAGCACCCGGACGTCGAGCGAATCAACATGGAGCTCGCGCTCGCACCGAACGTGCATACCGTGGCAGCACGATATGACATCCCCCGGCGGTCGCTGGCGCGACACCGGCGCCAATGCCTCACACAACAGGAAATTGCCCGCATGCGGGGCATGTCACCCTCGCAGCTGGAAGTCGACATCGACGAGCTTGCACGCAAGGGTGGCCAGGATGCCTATATCGGGTTGAGCCGGTTGCTCGAGGAGTGCAAGGTTCAAGCCAAGCGCTGCGACACTATCGGACAGCCCCGCGAAGCGGCGATCTACCGGAAGCTGCAGCTCGACATCTACGACAAGAAATTGAAGATCGCGGCCATGTACCCGGGCCGCAAGACCGTCACGAACAACAACCTCGTGCTCGGCGACGTCGGCATGCTGTTCGACCTGGTCGACGCGACGCTGCGGCCCTTCCCCGAGGCTCGGCGCGCAGTGGCCGATGCATTCGCCAGGCAGGCGCAAATGCCGCCAGTGCTGGAGCATGCGGCTTGAGCGGCAGTGCGGCCCGCATCTTCCGCGCGCAGGCATGGCGCAATGATCCCGTGCTCATGATGCGCGACGCCGGGTTCGATCCAGACCCGCACCAGGTCGAGCTGCTGCGCAACCGCGAGCAGCAGGTGCTGGTGCTCTGGCCGCGCCAGTCCGGCAAATCTCAAACCTGCGCGACGCTGGTCTTGCATGCGGCATGCTTCGATCCGGGCGACATCGTCATCCTCGCCGGCGAGAAACAGCAGCAGGCGCAAGAGGTCTTCGAGAAAGCGTTCGAGATGCACGAGCGTCTGCTCGAGATCGGCGAGCTCCCCAGCGCCACGCGCTCGGGTGACGAGCTCAAGTTCGCCAACAGGTCGCGCATCCTCGCCAAGCCGTCGAGCGTGGAATCGGTGCGCGGCTACGCGGCCAAGCTGGCGCTCATCGACGAGGCGGCATTCACTGGCCCGAACACCCTCGCTAAGGTCATGCCGATGCTTTCGGCGACCAACGGCCGCCTCGTTTGCCCGTCGACGCCGAACGGCGACAGCGGCTGGTGGCGCGACGCATGGAAGGGCGGCGACCCCGCCTGGTCGCGCCTCACCGTCACCATCGATGCGCTGCCGCGCCTCACGCAGGCCGAGATCGCGCGGCAAAAGGCACTGCTCACGCCGAACCAGTTCCGGCAGGAGTTCCTGCTCGAGTTCCTGGACACCGACATGCAGTTCTACCCAACCGAGACCATCGAGCAGTTCATCCGGCACGACGACGTGGAGCCGCTGTTCCCCGACTTGCTCGCAAGGATGGCCGCATGAGCCTGGTCGAGTTCGAACGCGCGTTTTTCGCAGGCGTGGACATCGGCCAGGTGCAAGACAACACGACCGTTGCAATCGTCGAGCGCATCCGGCCGCGCCCGGCCACGGGGTTGCATCACGGCCTGCTCCCGGTGGCGAAGGAAGAGGCCGCGGCCATGCCGACGAAGCTGCAGCTGCGCCACCTGGAGCGCTTGCCCCTTGGCATGGCCTACCCCGACCAGGTCGAAACGCTGCGCGAATTGCTGACCCGGCCGCAGATTCGCGACGTGCAGACATTCCTCGATGCAACCGGCGTCGGTCTTGGCCCCTTCCAGATGCTACGGAAGGCCGGCGTTCGCGACTTGCACGCAATCAAGATCACCGGCTCGGTAGGCGCCGCGAAGGAAGTCCCCGGCGGATGGAACGTCGGCAAGGCTGAGCTCGTCAACGCCGTGCAGATCGAGATGCAGACAGGGCGGCTCGGCACCAGCATGAAGATTCCGCACGTGGGCCAGCTCGTTCACGAGCTGCGCAACTTCCGTGCCCGGCAGAGTCCAAGCGGATCACTGAGCTTCAACGCGCGCGAGGGCCAGCACGACGACCTGGTGCTCGCTGTGGCCTATGCAGTTTTCGGCGCGCTGCGCCCGTCGCCCGTTACCCATCTCGACGTGAGGTTTGCAGCGTGAACCCCCTCAAACGCTTCTGGAACAAGACCATGACCCAAGGTGGCATCACCGAATACACCCATCCCGAGTTCGACAGGTACTCGCCGCTCTGGCGGAAGGTGCGCGACGTGTGCGCCGGCGAGGATCGCGTCAAGGAAGGCAAGACCCTGTACCTGCCGAACCCTTCCGAGGTCAACACCGACGCCAGCCGCTACGCGCGCTACCTGGAGCGCGCTGTTTTCTTCAACGCCACCGGGCGGACGCTGCAGGGATTGGTGGGCATCGCTTTCGGTAACTGGCCCGAGATCAAGGTTACCGACAAGCGCCTGCTCAGCAACCCGGACGGCAGCGGCGTGGGCCTCATCGGGCAAGCTCAATGGATGCTGGCCGAGATCCTACAAACCGGCCGCGGTGGCCTGCTGGCCGATTGGTCGCGAGGCGATGGCATCAAGCGCACGCGTACGATCGCCCAAGCCGAGATCGCTGGATTCCGGCGCTACGTCGCCCCCTACACCGCCGAGAGCATCCTCACGTGGGAGCGCAGCGACGGCCGCCTCAGCCGCGTGGTGCTCAAGGAGCACCACGAGGAACACGTCGGCGGCGAAATCCAGTATCGCCCCCGTTTGCGCGAGCTGCGGCTCGAAGGCGGGCGCTACCGCATCAACTTGTGGGAGCAGGCTGCCGATGGCGGCCAGTTCTACCTGTTCGACACGGTGGAGACGACCCTCGATTTCATCCCCTTCCAGTTCATCGGGGCGGTCAACAACGACGCAACTCCCGACACCCCGCCGCTGCTGGACTTGGCCAATCTCAACCTGGCGCATTACCGCGACAGCGCCGACTACCAGGAAAGCGTCTACCTCATGGGCCAGCCGATGCTGGTCATCTCCGGCGTCACCGACGAGTGGGCCGAGAAGGCCGGCACCATCCGATTCGGAGCACGCTCCGGCCTGCCCCTCCCCCAGGGTGGCGACGCCAAGGTGCTACAGGTCACCGGGAACACGCTGGCCAAGGAGGCGATGGGCGACAAGGAGCGGCTCATGGCGCTGGTCGGCGCCCGGCTGCTGGAGACGGCTGGCGCAAAGACGGCAACGCAGAGCGCCAGCGAGACCCGGGCGGCATATTCCCAGCTCTCCCTGGCCTGCGACAACGTCTCGCAGGCCTATACGCAGGTACTCCAATGGGCGGAAGGCAACACGGCCTCGAGCCTGGACATCGACACCCGCTTCAATGACCTGACCCTCGACGCCAACGCGATCCGCGAGACTGTGGCCGCGTGGCAGGCCGGGCTGGTGCCGCAGTCCGATGCGGTGGCCGTGCTCCAGCGCTTGGGCGTCATCGATCAAGGGAAGACCGCCGAGCAGGTGGCGGGGGAGGTTGAAGCCCAAGGCCCCGGCCTGAACCTGGACGCCGCGGCATGACGCTCGTCGCCGAAGATGGCACCGGACTGGCCGGCGCCGAGAGCTATGCCAGCGTGGCAGCGGCAGATGCCTATTTCGCAGCCCGGGGCAACGATGCCTGGCCCGGGCTCTCGACGCTGGCCAAGGAAGCCGCGCTGCGGCTCGCCACCGACTACATGGGGGCGGTCTATGGGCGGCTCTGGCGCAGCTGCAGGAAGACGGAGACGCAGGCGCTCGACTGGCCGCGCGTCGGGTGGGCCGGCGTCCCGACTGCCATTGAGCGCGCCTGCTGCGAGCTGGCATTCCGCGCCTCGGCCGGGCCGCTCATGGTCGACGAAGGGCCGCAGGTGGCCAGCGAGCAGGTCGGCCCGATCGCGGTGGCCTACTCCGAAGGGGCGCGGCAGAACGTGCGCTATGCCCACGTCTGGGCGCTGCTCGGCCCGTACCTCGACGCCCACCTCATCGTGACGAGGGGCTGAGATGACCAGCCGCCCCGACTTGACCGACCAGGCGGTGCGCCAGCAGGTGCTGCTCGAGCGGGTGAAGGCTGGCGAAGCCGCCCGGATCGACGCTTTCCTGCAGCAGCAGGACCGCCGGCTTCGCGAGATCCTGACGAGGGCCAGCCTGACGGCCGTGCAGCGCGACCGTATTGAAGCGCTGCTGCGGGAGGTCCGGGCCGCGCTGGAAGCGTTGCACCGTGACTACACCCGCGCCCTAACCGCGCGCCTGGATACGCTGGCGGGCACGGTGGCGGACATGGAAGCCCGAGCGCTCGGCGCGGCGCTGGAGGGCGTCGACGTGGCGACCCCGGCCGCACCGGCGCTCCGGGCCGCCGTCACGGCCGCGCCGCTGGCCGTGCGCGGGGCAGGGGGCGGGATGCTGCTCGAGCCCTTCATCGCGGCGTGGACAAGCGCCAGCATCGAGCGCGTCGAGGGCGTCATCCGGCGCGGCTACTTCGAGGGCCGGACAACCGAGCAGATCGTGCGCGACGTGCGCGGCACGAAGGCGGCCAACTATCGCGACGGCATCCTCGAGGTGAACCGGCGCAACGCCCGCACCGTGGTGCATACAGGGCTGCAGCACGTCGCCCACGTCGCCCGCACGGAGACGATGAAGGCCAACGCCGATATCGTGAAGGGCTACCGCTGGGTCTCGACCCTGGACAGCCGCACGAGCGAGCTCTGCCAATCCCTGGATGGCCGCACGTTCGACCTGGGCGAGGGGCCGCTGCCGCCCGCGCACCCGAACTGCCGCTCGACCGTCGTGCCGGTCACGAAGACATTCCGGGAGCTGGGGATCGACGTCGACGAGGTTCCGCCCGGTACCCGCGCCAGCGTCGACGGGCAGGTGCCGGCGTCGCTGACCTATTTCGAGTGGCTCAAGACGCAGCCGGCGAGCTTCGTCGAGGAGGCGCTCGGGCCGACACGCGCTGCCGTGTTCCTCAAGGGCGGGATCTCGTCCGACGACTTCGCCACGCTGCAGCTCGGGCGCAACTTCCAGCCGCTCACGATCGAGGAGATGCGCGAGAAGGCCCCGAAGGTGTTCGAGCGGGCGGGGGTTTAGGCGACCGCAGGCGCGGCTTCCGATTTCCCTTTTTGTGGCGGCTTCGGCTTAGGGCAAACGGAACGCATGCCGTCTATGTGCTCGTTTAGGCTGTCTGGCACATTTCTCCACATGGGATCTAAGACAAAGTCGATTCCTTCTCGCCTGGCGAGCTTCGCAGCCGGCACGAAGTCAGCATCGCCAGCCATGAGAATGATCTGATCGACTTGCTTCTTTAGGGCCAAAGAGGAGATGTCGATTCCGATTCGCATGTCGACACCCTTCTGCCGTGTCGCCGGGACAACCATATCGGGAGTTAGCGAGTCGACAGCAATCTTCCCCTTGAGGATGTCGTTTAGCGTTTCTGCATCTGTAGTCCATGTGACGGCATCACTCAGATGCCCAAGCCTGAGCGCAACTTTGCGCTTTAGCTTCAAGAGTCGATGCAGCGACTTGCGAAATAGCGCCTCGTCGGATTGCGAGAAATCAATGGATTTTTTCGTGATCGGGTTGTGCAGCTTTTTTTCGAGAGGCGGGCAGTCGTAAAAGAAGATTCGATAGAGCTCTCGCCTTTTGCCACCCTGCGAGAGGTGTGCGAGCGCCCATCGAAACGCCTGCTCTGATGCTCGCTCGGCGTTGTACGAATTGTGCGGCTCGATTCTTCGAAACCGTTTGACGAAGTAGCCGCCATCGATCAGGACTGCAGTTGCCATGTTTCCCCCGGACACAAAAAAGCCCCCGGTTCGGCCGACCCTGGATGAGGTGGGTGGCGTAGTAAGGGGGCTGGATGAAATGAATGTTGCGATTAGGCATTGCCTAAGTCAAGCCAGCTTGACTCTGCTGGCAATGGTCTATTAAGGATACAAAAGGTGTGCAAACGTCTGAAATGGCCTTTTCGCGCTTCGCCTTCAACATGCGGCGATAGCCTGAAACCCGCTATTTTGCTTGCGGCGGCGCGAACGGGATGGTGTCCGGCGCCACCGCGCCGCCGCTGATGATGAAGCTCATCGCCTGGTCAACCGTCCAGTCGGTCGGGGTGATCTTCTCCATCGGCACGATCTCGAGGTAGCCCGAGGTCGGATTGGGCGTGGTCGGCACGTACACCGCCGCCAGTTCGCGGCCAGTACCGATTTCGCGCATCACCCGGGTGACGAAGCCGAGCGTTTTCATCTCGTTGTGCGGAAAGTCGATCAGCACCACCCGTTGGGTGCCATCGGGTTTGGTCTGCAGGATGTCCAGCAGCTTGCGCGCGCTGCCATAGATGGTGTTGGCCAACGGGATACGCGCCACCAGGGCCTCGAACCAGCGAAGGAGGCGTTGTCCCACCACCCGCCGCGCCAGCCAGCCGGCCAGCAGGATGAAGCCCACCGTCGCGACCAGCGCGATCGCATTCTGCACCCACGGCTCCACCAGCCAGCCGAACGTGCGCGGATTGCCATCGGCGATGCTGGCGAGGCCAGGTTCGACCAGCGGCTTGCTGAGATCACCCAGCAACACGAACACGAACTTCACCACCACCCAGGTCAGCCACAGCGGCAGCAGGGTGAGCAGGCCGGTCAGGAACAGGCGCTGCAGACGCAGGCCAAGCGAGGGGGCAGCAGACATCCGCGCATTCTACCGGCAGCCGGAACCGGCGGCGTGCCTCAGCGCGTGCGCACCAGCAGGAGGCCGACGTCCGAATAGCCGCGCGCGGCATCCATCGGTTTCGCCTTGCCGTTGACCACGCGTTTGTTGCAGGCGTGGTCGGCGCAGAGCGCCAGCCATCCGCTCAGGGCGGTGGGATGTGCGCGCAGTTCGCCGGCACTCGGCAGGCGGTAGCGCAGCCCGTCCTGGGCGCCAAGCC
Source organism: Thermomonas sp. XSG (assembly GCF_014678725.1). Lineage (NCBI taxonomy): Bacteria > Pseudomonadati > Pseudomonadota > Gammaproteobacteria > Lysobacterales > Lysobacteraceae > Thermomonas > Thermomonas sp. XSG. The sequence continues at coordinate 2,365,268 of NZ_CP061497.1, forward strand.
ATGACGCGTACGCCTGGGCGTCGGCGGCGGAAACGCAGGCGACCGGCTTGCGGTCGCTGCCGGTGTTGTTCCACCGCAGCTTGCGGCCGAAGAAGCCCTTGCCACAGTCTGCCGCGACACGACCCGTGGCGTTGGCGAAGCGGGCATAGTCGGCGCGGCTGACGGTCAGGATTTCCGTGCTCGCCGCGCGGGATTCGGCGCCGCCGGCATTGACCGTGACGGGTCTGGTGGAAGCGGGCCCCACCCGCGCCTGCAATGAACGCTGGTGTGCCGCATCGAGGCCCAGCCAGCCGGTATCCGCCAGCAGAGTGGCGGCTTCGCCGCGGGTGGCGGGCCTGGCGAGTAGCGCGGCCAGGCGCCGTTCTAGGGTGGCGCCGAGTCGCTTGCGCAGCAGGGTGATGGAAGCACCGGTGCCTCCGCGCCGTGCATCGAGTTGCTGCGCGCGCTGGAACGCGGCGCGCGCGGCAGCCACGTTGCCTTCCGCCAGTGCGCGTTCGGCCGCATTGCCCAGTGCATCGAACAGTTCCGCGGTCAGGCGCAGGGTGTCGGGGTCGGTCGGGTTGGTCCGCCATGCCGCCTCGATGCTGTCCCAAGCGTTGGCATTGGCGGGCGAAAGCAGCGCGCCGTTGCGCAGCTGCTGCTCGGCATTGGCGACGAAGGCGGCAACGCTGCCGCCGGTTGCCAGCGGGTCGCCCAGCCCGGTCACCGCGCCTTCGGTCGGTGCCGGCAGGTCGATTGCGGCGGGCGCATCCGCGGCCTGGGCGTTGGTCGCCGCGGGTGAGGGCGATTCGCGCAGGGAGAAGTAGGCCATGGCGAGCGCCAGCGCTGCCATGCCGCCGATCCCGGCAAGCAGCCAACGCGACCCGGCCGCCGCGGCTTGCGGTTCCGCCAGTGCCGCGGGCGGGACTTCGACCGCGCCGAAGGCCTTGCCGCTGCGCCGCTCGAGTGCGTCGAGCGCCTGCAGCATGTCGTTGGCGCTGGCGTAGCGCTGGTCAGGTTGCTTAGCCATGGCCTTGTCGATCAGCGGTTGCCAGTGCTTCAGCGCGGCCGGCAGCCGTGGCACCGGTTCCTGCACGTGCTTGAGTGCCATGGTCAGTGCATCGCCGGCGTTGTAGGGCAATTGGCCCACCAGCATTTCCCAGATGAGCACGCCGATGCTGTAGATGTCCGCGCGGCGGTCCACGTCCTGCCCGCGCGCCTGCTCCGGTGGCATGTAGGCGGTGCTGCCGACGGCCAGCCCGGCGCTGGTCAGGCGCGGGTTGCTGCCGCGGCGCAGGGCGATGCCGAAGTCGGCCAGCATCGGCCGGTCGGCGTCGTCGAACAGCACGTTCTCGGCCTTCACGTCGCGGTGCACCACGCCGCGCACGTGCGCGTAGTCCAGCGCGTCCAGCAGGCTGCGCAGGATCGCCGCCACCTTCGGCTGGTCGCCGGCCAGCCGGCGCTGGGCCAGGTGGCCGCGCGAAAGATAGGGCATCGAGTAGAACGGCAGGCCGTCGCCGGTGCGCCCGACCTCGTAGATGCCGACGATGTTGGGATGTTCCAGCCGGGCGATGGTGCGGGCCTCGTTCTCGAAGCGCGCGCGGCTGACCTCGTCGGCCAGTGCGTCGGCCAGCATCACCTTCAGCGCCACCTTGCGATCCAGCGAGGCCTGCTCGGCCAGGTAAACGGTGGACATGCCGCCGTGGCCGATCACCCGCAAGATGCGGTAGCCGTCGATGCTGGGATAGGTCTTGTCGGTCACGTTGCAGTTCGCTTGCCCGGGTGCAGCGCCGAGCATACGACGGGCGTGGTGATGGATGGAACGATCAGCGCGCCGGCTTGCGGCGGACGTACAACTGCTTGCGGGTGCGCGCGACCACCTCGCCGCCGGCATCCACGATGTCGTTGTCGAACCAGCGCAGTACCTTGCCGCCGCCGGCGGCGGCATCGCGCAGCTCCCCGAGCACCGCGTCCTCGAGCACGAAGCTGGCCTGCACCACACCGCGGCCGGGCTTCACGAACTCGATCTCGCCGGCCTTGTCCCAGACGAAGTGGTCACGGCCCAGATGGTGCAGGACCATCAGCATCCAGAATGGATCGGTCATCGCGAACAGGCTGCCGCCGAAGTGGGTGCCCACGTAGTTGCGGTTCCACGGGCGCATCCGCAGCTCCACCCGTGCACGGCGGTAGTCGGCGGACAGGTCGGTGAGGTGGATGCCGGCAAGCAGGTAGGGCGGCCACAGGTTGAGGCCGTGCCGGAACAGGCTGGCGTGCATTGGGATGCAGGTTGCTGGGGGGACGGGGATCATCCCATACGTAGCCGTACTGTTGCGTGTGCGACCGCCCCGCTGCTGGCGCGGGCCTGCGCAAGCGGGGGTCAGACCAGCAGCAGCGCCGACATCTGCCTGCGGTAGCGGCCCACCAGCTCGTCGTCGTCGAGCACGCGGAAGGCGTCGATCAGCGATTTGCGGGCCAGGTCGTCGCCGTACTTGCGATCGCGGCGCAGGATTTCGATGAACTGGGTCAGCCCGGCCTCGGCATCGCCAGCCACCAGCTGGCGCACGCCCAGCAGATGGCGCGCGCGCAGGTCGCCCGGTTCGGCGGCGATCGCGGCTTGCAGCACTTCCGCGGGGGGCGCGTCGACCAGCAGGGCGGCGAAACCCAGCTTGGCGCGTGCCTTGATGGCGCGGTCGTCGGTGGCCAGGTTGGCCGGCAACCGGTCCAGCAGCTGCTCGGCTTCGCTGGCCGAGCCGGTCTGCAGCAGGGCCAGGGCGAGGTCGAGCTTATGTTCTTCCTTGTCCGGCTCGGCTTCCACCGCCTTGCGCAGGCGCACGACTTCCTGGTGCGGATCGAGCGGCGCGGCTTCGGCCGGTGCCGCCTCTTCGGCGGGGGCGTCCGCGGGTTCGATGCCGTGGTGCTTGAGGAATTCGCGCAGCTGGCCTTCCGGCAGCGCGCCGGGGAAACCGTCCACCAGTTGCCCGCCCTTGACCAGCATGACCGTGGGTACCGAGCGGATCTGGAACGCCGCGGCCAGCTCCTGCTGCTTGTCCACGTCGACCTTGGCCAGCACGAAGGCGCCGTGGAAATCTGCGGCCAGCTTCTCCAGAAGCGGGCCCAGCGTCTTGCACGGACCGCACCATTCGGCCCAGAAGTCCACCAGCACGGGGGTTTCCATCGACCGGCGGATCACCTCTTCCTCGAAGTGGGCGGCGGTGGCGTCGAACACGTGCGGGCTGGTGGTCTGGTTCATGGCGTGATCGGTAAGGGACATGGCCCAGTAGATGGCGACGAAGGTGGCAATCGCAAGCCGATGTAAAAAATAGTTGACATCAAAAATGGTCAATGTAATGTCTGCATTACATTTAGTTCGCTGGAGATGACATCAATGCTGCGCTTCTCTCCCCGCTCACGATTTGTCACATGGTTGGCGTTGGCTGGCGTCGGCCTAGCCCTGTTCTTCACCGGCGAATACCGCGACCTGGGGTTGCCTCTGGGCTGGCTGGGCATGTTTCTGTTCGTGGCCGCGGTCTGGTTCTCGGTGGCGCAGCTGCATGCCATTCCGGCGAGCGACGAAGAAGCGCAGGTGGCGCCCGGCGAATGGCAGGCCTGGGTCGGTGTGGCCTTCGCCGGCGCGGTGATCGCCGTCCTCGTGCTCAAGGCGGATCTGTTCCTGCCGCAGCTGCCGATCCACCGGAACCCCGAGATCGGCGCAGCGGGCAAATCGATCGGCACCCTGTTCGTGGCCTGGCTGGTGCTGGCGCAGGTGCTGAAGCAGCGCTGGGCGGGCAGGGTGCAGGCCGATGAGCGCGACGTGCGCATCGCGCTGGTCGCCGGCCAGTGGGCGCGCTACGCCACCGCGTTTGGCGTGGTCGGTATCGCGGTGACGCTGGGCTTTTCCGACACCGGGCACCTGCGCGATTTCAGTTACCCCTTCATCGCCCAGATGCTGATGCTGGCGCTGGTGTGCGGGCTGTGGGTGGAGCAGTTGGTGGCGGCGGCGCTGTATTGGCGCGACCGGAGGGCTTGGGCATGGCGCACGCGATGAAGGCAAACAGGCGGGTTTGGACATGGCTGGCCTACGCGCTGGTGTCTGTGCTGGGCGTGGCGATCATGGTGGTCGGCGCGCGCGAGCGGCAGGCGCACTTGCTGTTCGGTGGTGCGATGTTCCTGCTGATGGCGGCGACCGGCCTGCTGCACATGCGGGCGCTGCGGCCCGGCCGCGACGACAGCGCGCCCTCGCACGCGGAAAAAGCGGCGTGGTCGCAGATCAGCCTGGGCTGGGCCGCGCTGCTGGTGCTGGGCGGCGTGCCGCTGGGTTCGATGCGCGGCAGCCTGGCGGGCTACCTGTTGTTCGGGACCTATGCGCTGCTGGTGGCGTGTTATCCCGGGTTCCGGCGCCGCTTCGTCGAGGAGCATCGCCGCTATCGCGAGGTGGCCGAAGACGAGCGCGACCGGGCGATCCGCGCGCAGGGCGACTACCTATCGAAGCGGTTGCTGGAACTGGCGATGGTCGCGATTGCCGTCGCTTGGGTGGCATGGCCGGCGCCGTTCCGTGCGCTGGACGTGCCGCTGCAGGTGGCGTCCTTGCTGCTACTGCCGATTCTGGCCGCCAACGTGGCGGGTGAGGCGCGGGTGGCGTGGCTGCACTGGCGCGACCGGCAATGAGCGGCACCTCGATCGCCAACGAGATCCGCCGGTTGCGTTTCGATCGCGGTGAAATGACCCAGCAGGCGCTGGCCGACGCCTGCGGCGTGACCCGCCAGACCATCATCGCGCTGGAGGCGGGGCGCTATGCCCCGTCGCTGGAGCTGGGCTTCCGCATCGCCGATGCGCTCGGCGTGCGCATCGAGGATGTCTTTCATTGGAGCAGGCCGGAATGATGAAACCATTGCGCGCAGGACCTGTTTGGGTGGGTGTTGCCATCGGCCTGTTCACGCTCACCTTGCTGCTGGCCCGGCTCGGCCTGCCGGAGTACTCGCATCGCGTCCATCCGATGGCGCTGCGCGGCGCCAGCGGCCTGCCGGGGGCGATGCTGTTCAACGCCGGCGCTTTCCTGCTGCCGGGGATCGCACTGCTGCTGGCCTCGCAGGCGCTGCGGCCTTCGCTGGCCGGGCATGGCTGGGCGGCGCGGATCGGGCTGACGCTGGCGCAGCTGTCGGCGTTGGCGTTCGCCCTGCAGGGCGCGCTGCCGCTGGATGCCAGCGGTCAGGATGAACGGGCGATGCGCCTGCATGCGCTGGCGTGGATGCTGTGGTGGATCGCGTTCGTGCCCGGGGCGCTGCTGCTGGCGGTGCGCGCGCGGCGCGGCGCGGGTTTCGCCGTCGCCTGCCTGTCGGCCGCCGTGCTGGTGCCGCTGCTGGCGGTGCTGGCGCCGGTGGATGCGTGGGTGGGGCTGGCGCAGCGGCTGGCGTTCGCGCTGTGGCTGGGCTGGTGGCTGCTGGCCGCGCTGGCGCTCAGCCGTGTTTCAGTTTCAGCGCCAGGATCGTCGCCGCCAGCACGAAGGTGACCGCGTTCGACGCGATCATCGGCCACGAGCCCAGGAAGATGCCGTAGCCGAACCAGCAGACGATGCCGAAGGTGAACACCACGTACATCCCCAGCGAGATGCCGGAGGTGTCGCGGGTACGGATGGTCTTCACCGCCTGCGGCACGAACGACAGCGTGGTGCAGGTGGCCGCCAGGTAGCCCAGCCACTCCAGGTTCATCGCGCGGGCTCGCGGTGGACGGCGCCGTCCTTCATCACGAAATCCACTTTCAGCACGTTGCCGATGTCCGCCACCGGGTCGCCGGGCAGGGCGATGATGTCGGCGCGCCTGCCGGCTTCCAGTACGCCTTGGTCGTCCACGCCCAGCACTTCGGCGGCGTGGAGGGTGGCGGCCTGCAGCGCGTAGGCGGCGGGAATGCCGGCTTCCACCATGTAGAGGAACTCGCGCGCGTTGTCGCCGTGCGGGCCCACGCCCATGTCGGTGCCGAAGGCGATCTTGACGCCGTTGCGGTACGCCCTGCCGGCGGTGTCCTGGATCAGCGCGCCGATCCGCGCAGCCTTGGGGCGGACCACGTCCGGGAAATAGCCGTCGATCTTGGCCTTGTCGGCGACGAAGCGGCCGGCATAGATGGTGGGCACGTACCAGGTGCCGTGCGCCTTCATCAGCCGCATCACCTCCTCGTCCATGTAGGTTCCATGCTCGATGCTGGTGACTCCGCCGAGGATGGCGCGGGCCATGCCTTCCTTGCCGTGCGCGTGCGCCGCGACCCGGTAGCCGTAGTCCTTGGCGGTATCGACGATCGCCTTCACCTCGTCGACGGTGAACTGCGGCGCGTCGCCTGAGGCCGCGTAGCTGAGCACGCCGCCGGTGGCGGTGATCTTGATGACGTCGCTGCCGTCCTTGTAGCGCTGGCGCACCGCCTGGCGGGCGTCGTCGATGGAGTTGACCACGCCTTCGGTGGGGCCTGGCGGGCCGACCAGGTGCGAGAGCGCATCGTTCCAGCCGTTGGTGGGATCGGCGTGGCCGCCGGTGGTGGCGATGGATTTGCCGGCGGCGAAGATCCGCGGACCCCTCACCAAGCCCTGGTTGATCGCGTCGCGCAGGTGCAGTGCAACTTCGCCACCGAGGTCGCGGACGCTGGTGAAGCCGGCGGACAGGGTTTTTTCGGCATAGCCCACGCTGCGGTAGGCGTAGTCCACCGGGTCCAGGCGGAAGCCTTCGGAATAGCTTTGCGGGCTGGACTGGCTGCCCAGGTGTACGTGCAGGTCGGTGAAGCCGGGCAGGCAGGTGCGGTCGGACAGGTCGATGCCGTCGGCCGCGGCCGGGCTGCGCCCCGGCACCACTTCGGCGATGCGCCCGCCGCGCACCACCACCGTGTGCGGGCCCAGCAGCGCCCCGCTTCGGCTGTCGAACAGCTGGCCGCAGGTGAGCACGGCATCGCCGGTGGTGGCCGCGGACGCAATGGGGGCAATGGCAGCCAGCAGGCTGGCGGCAAGGGCGAGGCTGGTGCGCATGGCGGATCTCCGCGAGAAACGCGGAGTGTGCCATGCGCTGGTCGCAGGTACGGGGCGGTTCTTGGGTCGATGTTGCCGGGGACGGCCCGGTCGTGCCGCCTGCGCCGACGAGCATTCTCAGGTTACTTGAAAGCCCCGGTTGCCCAGGGCTTTCGGGTGCCGGACGCGCCGTGTGGACGCGTCCGCCGGTTGCGATGGGCGCTTGGTCAGAACTTCGCGTCCACGTGCAGTTCCAGGCCGTGGTCGCTGGCATCGCCGCCCATCTGGGCGCGGTAGTCGAAGCGCAGGCCCCAGCCCTTGGTCCAGTCGAACTGCATGCCCGCACCCAGGATCCAGCGACTGCGCGCATAGCCGTCAAGGCTGGTGCGGTAGAACGGCATCTGCAGCAAGTCGCTGTACTGCACCGTAGCCGTGCCGTCGCCGCTGAAGTCGTGCTGGTACTCCGCCTTCAACTGCGGCGAGAACGAGCCCCAGTTGGTCTGCCGGCGCCAGTCGAAGCGCACGCCCGCATTCCCGGTAGAGCTGTCCACGTCCATCTTTCCGTAGGTCAACGCATTGGGCGCTTGGGTCTGTTCGGCGTAGCCGTCCAGCTCGCCGCGGGCGATGTCCAGGCGCAGGTACGGCGTCACTTGCATGGACTGGAACGTCATGTCCGTGCCGGCCGACACAGAGCCGAACCACTGCGAGCCGTTGCGGGAGCCCGCGGCCATGCTGCCGTCCGTGGTCACGTGGCGACGCAGGTCGAAGTCCAGCGTCTGGTAGCCGAGCACGGCGTCGATGAAGAAGCGCTCGGCCGGGTTGATGCTCGCGTAGCCGGCCAGCGTGTAGGCCCTGGCGTCGCTGCGGCTGCCGTTGTCGCCCACGTGGGTGCGGTCGCGGCCGTAGCCCACGCCCATGCCCAGCACCATGCGGTCGTTCAGCCGGTAATCCGCGCCGGCGGACATGCCGTCCGTTTCAAACGCCAGCTCGGACGTGTTGCCGCGGCTGTCGAGCGCGCCGGAGCGGAGCATGCCCGCCGCCCACACGCCGAAGGCCGTGGCCACCGGGGTCGACGTCGCCGCCTGGTTCCTTTCGTCGTCGAGCGCGGAACCCTCGGCGTCGAACGGCGTCTGCCGACGCAGGTCGCAGCGGTTGTTGCCCGGGCCGATGTCAAGGCCCGGCACGCACGACTGGCGCATCGCCATCGACAAGCCATTGCTGAACCCGGAGCTGTCGCCATCGCCGTGCAGTTGCTGCAGGCGTCGCTGGAAGTTGTTGATCTGCGACGAGGCGAAGCGGCGCGCCGCTTCGGCCTGGGCGTTGATCAACCCACGCACTTCCGCATCCTGCGCCGGATCAGGACGGGCCTCGACGGTCAGCGTGTAGGCGCGTTCGCCGGTGAAACCCAGCGCGTCCGTTGCGGTGACGGTGAAGCCGAAGGCGCCGGTGACGCTGGGCGACCCCGACAGCTGCCCGGCCTGGCTCAGGGTGATGCCGGCCGGCAGCGCGCCGGCCGTCACCGCGTACTGGTAGGGTGCGGTGCCCCCCGCCGCCGACATCTGCTGGGTGTAGGCAACCATGTAGGTGCCGGCCGGCAGGGTGTCGGGCGTGAGGGTGATCGTCGGCGCGGACACCTCGAGCGTGTAGGCCTGGGTGATCGTGCCGGCGGTGCCGGTGGTGCTGTCGGTCGCTGTGACGCTGAAGCTGAAGCTGCCGGCCACCGTGGGCGTGCCGGACAGCGCGCCGGTGGCTGCATCCAGCGAAATGCCCGCCGGCAGTGCGCCGGCCGACACCGCATACGCGTAGGGCGCGATGCCGCCGCTGGCGACGAAGGTCTGCGCGTAGGTGACCCCGGCAGTCCCTGCCGGCAGCGTCGACGGCGTCAGCGTCAGGGTGGGCGCGGCGATGACCAGCGTGTAGTTGTTGGTCGCGATCGCCGCGGTGCCGCCGGTGCTGTCGGTGACGGTCACGCTGACGTTGAACGTGCCCGACTGCGTGGGCGTGCCGCTGTAGGTCAGCGTGGCCGGATCGAAGGTCAGCCCGGTCGGCAGCGTGCCGCTGGCGACGACGGTGTACGGGGCGATGCCGCCGCTGATCGACAGGGTCTGGCTGTAGGCGTTGCCTGCCGTGCCGGCGGGCAGCGTGGCCGGCGTGACCGTGAGCGTCGGCACCGCCACCACGACGGTGTAGGCGCGGTTGCCGGCCTGGCCGTTGGCGTCGCTGGCCGTCACGCTGAAGTTGAACGTACCCGAGGTCGTGGTGGTGCCTGCCAGGGTGCCGTCGCCAGCAAGGGTGAGGCCATTGGGCAAGCTGCCGGCGGTCACCGTGAAGGCATACGGCGCGACGCCGCCACTGGCGCTGATGGACTGGCTGTAGGCCAGGCCGGCCGTGGTGTCGGGCAGGGTGGCCGGGTCGACCACGATGGTCGGTGCCGGCACGTCGATGGTGTAGTTCTGGGCAATCGAGAACGGTGCGCCGACGCCGGTCAGCGTGGTGTCGGTGGCGGTGACCGTGATCGGGTAGCTGCCCGGCACGGTGGGCGTGCCGGAGAGCGTGTTCCCGCTGAAGCTCATGCCGGCGGGCAGGCTGCCGGTCAGGACGTAGCTGAAGTTGCCCGAGCCGCCGCTGGCGGTGAACGCCTGCGAGTAAGCGGCGCCATAGGGCGCGTTCAAGGTTCCGGGCGCGGGCGTCATGCTCAGCACCGGCGCCGCGATGGTCAGCGTATAGGCCTGGAGGCCGAGCTGGCCGTTGGCATCGGTGGCGGTGATGGTGAAGTTGAAGGTGCCCACCGTGTTGCTGGTGCCGGTGATCACCCCGGTGGTCGGATTGAGCGACAGGCCGGCCGGCAGGGCGCCGGCGGTGACCGCGAAGACATACGGGGCGACGCCGCCGCTGGCGTTGATGGTCTGGCTGTAGGCGGTGTTGGCCGTCGGGTTCGGCAAGGTGGCGGGGGTGACCACGATGGTCGGTGCCGGCACGTCGACGGTGTAGTTCTGCGCGATCGAGAACGGCGCACCGGGGCCGGTCAGCAGGGTATCGGTGGCGGTAACCGTGATCGGGTAGCTTCCCGGCGCGGTGGGCGTGCCGGAGAGCGTGTTCCCGCTGAAGCTCATGCCGGCGGGCAGGCTGCCGGTCAGGACGTAGCTGAAGTTGCCCGAGCCACCGCTGGCGGTGAACGCCTGCGAGTAAGCGGCGCCATAGGGTGCGTTCAAGGTTCCTAGCGCGGGCGTCATGCTCAGCACCGGCGCCGCGATGGTCAGCGTATAGGCCTGGAGGCCGAGCTGGCCGTTGGCATCGGTGGCGGTGATGGTGAAGTTGAAGGTGCCCACCGTGTTGCTGGTGCCGGTGATCACCCCGGTGGTCGGATTGAGCGACAGGCCGGCCGGCAGGGCGCCGGCGGTGACCGCGAAGACATACGGGGCGACGCCGCCGCTGGCGTTGATGGTCTGGCTGTAGGCGGTGTTGGCCGTCGGGTTCGGCAAGGTGGCGGGGGTGACCACGATGGTCGGTGCCGGCACGTCGACGGTGTAGTTCTGCGCGATCGAGAACGGCGCACCGGGGCCGGTCAGCAGGGTATCGGTGGCGGTAACCGTGATCGGGTAGCTTCCCGGCACGGTGGGCGTGCCGGAGAGCGTGTTCCCGCTGAAGCTCATGCCGGCCGGCAGGCTGCCGGTCAGGACGTAGCTGAAGTTGCCCGAGCCGCCGCTGGCGGTGAATGCCTGCGAGTAGGCGGCGCCATAGGGCGCGTTCAAGGTTCCGGGCGCGGGCGTCATGCTCAGCACCGGCGCCGCGATGGTCAGCGTGTAAGCGCGGCTGCCGGTCTGGCCGTTGGCGTCGGTGGCCGTCACGGTGAAATTGAAGGTGCCCACCGTATTGGTGGTACCGGACAGCGTTCCATTGGAGGCCAGGGTGATGCCGTTGGGAAGCGCGCCAGCGGTGACCGCGAACGTGTAGGGCGCCACGCCGCCGCTGGCGGTCAATGCCTGGCTGTAAGTCGTGCCGGCCGTCGGGTCGGGCAGGCTTGCCGGATTCACCACGATGGTCGGCGTGCCGACATCGATGGTGTAGCTCTCCGCCACGGTGAACGGTGCACCCGTGCCGGTAGATCCGGTGTCGGTGGCGGTGATCGTGAAGCTGTAGCTCCCGGGCGTGGTCGCCGTGCCCGACAGCGTGTTGCCGCTGAAGGTGATGCCCGGCGGCAACGTGCCGGTGGCCGCGTAGGTGTACGGGCCGGTGCCGCCGCTGGCGGTGAAGGCTTGCGAATACGGCACTCCGTACGGTGCGTTGAAGCTGGCGCCGGCTGGTGCCAGCGCCAGCGCAGGCCCGGACACCACCAGCGCGAACGCCTGGCCAACGGTGTAGGGGCCATTGCCGGTGCTGCTGTCGGTGGCGGACACGTTGAGGTTGAACGTGCCGGCCTGGGTGGGCGTGCCGGAAACGGTCACGCTGTTCGCGGTAGTGCCGGTGATCGACAGCCCTGCGGGCAGGTTGGTCACCTGGAACCCGCTCCAGGGCGATGCGCCGCCATTGAAGGTGAAGGTCTGCGAATACGGCACCGCCACGCTGGCGGCTAGCGCGCCGGAAGCAGTGATGGTGATGACCGGGTCGCTCACCGTGATGGTTGCCGTGGCCGGGGCAGACGTCCCTCCGGTGTTGGTGGCCGTGTAGGTGAAGCTGTCCGGGCCGGCGTAACCGGCGGTCGGGGTGTAGGTGATCGTGGTGCCGGTGGCGGTCGCCGTGCCGTGCGCGGGCGCGGTGCCGATCGCAACCGAGGTCGGCGCGCCACCGCTGACGTTCAGCGTGATCGGATTGGCGCTGCTGTCGTAGGCAACGGTGGCACTGACAGGGTTGGCGACCGGCGCCACGTCGATGACGGTGATGGCGTAGCTCTGCGTGGCCGAATAGGGGCCGGTGCCGGTGCTGCTGTCGGTGGCAGTGATGCCGAAATTGAAGGTGCCCAGAGCCGAGGGCGTACCGGTGATGGCGCCGGTCGAAGGATTCAGCGTGAGCCCGCCCGGCAGCCCGCCGGCAGTGACCGCATAGCTGTACGGCGCAGTGCCGCCGGATGCTGCCGTGATGGCCTCGGAATAGGCCGAGCCCAAGGTGCCGCCCGCCAGTGCGGTGGCCGGCAGCGTGATGGTGGGTGCGGCGATGGTCAACGTGTACGCCCGGCTTCCCGCGAACGGGCCCGGGAACGGGCTGCTGTCGGTGGCGGTGATCGTGAAATTGAACGTGCCTCCGGCCGTCGGCGTGCCGCTGAGGACGCCGCCAGCAGAGAGTGTCAATCCGGTCGGCACCGAGCCGGCGGTCACGGCGAAGCTGTAGGGCGCGACGCCGCCGCTGGCGGTGATGGTCTGGCTGTAGGCCGTGGCCACGGTGCCGCTCGGGACAGTGGCGGGGCTCACCGTCACCGGTACGTCGTCGTTGGTGATGGTGCCCACGCCCTGGTTGTCGCTGATCGTCGCGTTGCTGGCGCCGCTCAGGTTCACGAAGAAGGTTTCGTTCGCTTCGGGGACGGTTTCGCCGTTCACCAGCACAGTGACCGTTTGCGTGGTCTGGCCCGGGGCGAATGTCAGGGTGCCGCTGGTGGCCGTGTAGTCGCTGCCCGCCGTGGCGGTGCCGTCGGCGGTCGCATAGTTGACCGACACCGTCTGCCCGCTGGTTGCGCCGAGGGTCACGGTGAACGTGGCGTTGGTGGTGCCGGCGTTGCCCTCGACCACAGCGACGTCGTTGATCGACATGCTCGGCAGCGGGTCGTCATTGACGATTGTGCCCACGCCCTGACCATCGGCCACGATGGCATTGGTGACGTTCGTCACGTTGACGAAGTACGTCTCGCTCGGCTCGTTCAACGCGTCGCCATTGACCAGCACCGTGAAGGTGTAGCTGCTGCTGCCGGCAGGGATGGTCTGGCCGGTCAGGCTCTGGGCGACGTAGTCCACGCCCGCCGTGGCGGTGCCGTTGGCAGTGGCGATGTCGAAGCTCACGCCGCCCGGCCCGGCCGGCGCGCTCAGGCTCACCGTGAAGGTGAAGTTGGTGGTGCCGGCGTTGCCTTCGCTGGCGGTGACGTCGTTGATGGTGAGGTTGGGCAGGTCGTCGTTGAGGATGGTGCCGGTCGCGTTGTTCGGCGCGCCGACGATGTAGCCGGCGCCGGCGGCCAGCGTGAGCGTGACGGTTTCGTCGGATTCGATGGTCGCGTCCGCGGTCGGGTTGACCGTGATCGTGCCGACGGTGTTGCCGGCGGCGATGACCAGCGGCGAGGCGATGGCGGCGTAGTCGGTGCCGCTGGTCGCAGTGCCTCCGACCGTGTAGTTGACCGAGAGGGCGGAGGCCGACGCCTGGTTCAGGGTGACGGTGTAGACCAGGTTTGGCGCGCCGTCCTCGGCCACTGCGGCTGGGGAAACGGTGATCGTCGCGGTCGGCACGTCGTCATTGAGGATGGTGCCGGTGGCGCTGGACGGTACGCCGACGGTATATCCGGTACCGGCGGCGACATTCAGGATGACCGTTTCGTTCGCCTCCACGGTGCCATCGGCGGTCGGATCGATGGTGAGGGTGGCGGTAGTGACGCCGGCCGGGATGGTCACGGTGGCCGCACTGCCCGTGTAATCGGTGCCCGCGGTGGCGGTGCCCGTGGTGGTGATGTTCACCACCGTCGGCGAGCTCAGGTTGAGGCTGCGGGTGACGGTGTAAGTCAGGTTGGTTGCGCCGTCTTCGCTGACGGACGCGGGCGAGACCGCGATCGCCACGCTCGGCGGCGGGCTGACGGTCAGGGTGTAGTTCTCGACCTCGAAATAGCTGCCGGGACCGGTGCTCGCATCCGTCACCCGGATCGTGACCGGGTAGTTGCCGGGTGCGGCGGCGGTCGTGCCGCTGACCACGCCGGCCGAAGAGACGGTGATGCCGGCCGGGAAGCTGCCGGTTTCGAGCATATACGTGTACGGGGCGACGCCGCCGCTGGTGGCCAAGGTCTGCGTGAACGCCACGTTCTGGATGGCGGTGCCGCTGGCCGTGGTGAGCATCAAGGTCGGGTTTGCCACCGTGCCGGTGTAGCCCTTGTCGACGAACTGCGCCGTGGGCGATGTCGAATCGGTCGAACGCACGCTGAAGCTGTAGGCGCCGCGCTGCGTGGGCGTGCCGCTGAGGATGCCGCTGCTGCTGAGGGTCAGGCCCGGCGGCAGGGCCCCGCTTTGCACGTTGTAGGTGTAGGGCGTCACGCCTCCGCTGGAAGTCAGGGTCTGCGAGAAGGGCGTGCCTGCGGTCAGGGTCGGCAGCGAGGCCGGGGACACCGTGATGGCGGAGGCGGAGGGCGTGATGGTGATGGTGACCCGCACATCACCGGCACCTGTCAGGGAACCGTCTGCAAATTCGAAAACATCGGTCGTGCCAGAACCGTTATTGCTGTAGTCCAAGAACCACTGGCCGCTGGCGTGCCGGAGGGTAGCGGTGCCGTGATCCTCGAAATCCAGAGGGCCGTAGCTGCCGCCATCGACAGCGCCATCGCCGCCGAAATAGTAGTCATATTCGCAATCGGAAATGTTGATCGTAACCGTTCCGCCCGCGCTGACGGTGCCGGTCTGGGGCGGACATTCCGCGGACGTGTGCTGCGCGCTTGCCAACGCGGGCCACAGCAGCGCCAGGCTGCACAGCAGCAGCCGGCAAGCGAGCAGGGACGCGCGATCGCCGAGACGGCGCATGAGAAGCCTCGAAAACATGTGCATGTATTTTTTCCCCGGAGAATCCATCCGCAAGTTGCGGAGCCGGCGCACCGATCACTCAGCACGCGCTGCAGCTACTCACCCAACGCCGATTATGTCCCCAACCGGCCAACCAGCGCGGTACTTCTGCAAAGAGTGGCCGGTATTGGGACGGGATCGCGTGATGAGGTAAAGCTCTGGCGACGATCCGGCATCACCATGCTGCCCTCGGGCCTTGTTGGGCCTGCGACGTGGCTTCAGAGTGCATCGGCGCCGCGCATCGCGTGCGGCGTCCACCACTGAGGGGAAGGATCACGATGAGCGAGTTCTTCATCGGCCAGATCATGATGGCCGGTTTCAACTTTGCGCCGAAGTATTGGGCGCTGTGCAACGGTCAGCTGCTGCCGATCAATCAGAACCAGGCATTGTTCTCGCTGCTGGGGACGCAGTACGGGGGCAACGGCACCACCAATTTCGCATTGCCGGACCTGCGCAGCCGCACGCCAATCGGCTACCCATCCTCGGTCGACCCCAGCTGGCAGCCGACGCCGGCGCAGATCGGCCAGTCGGGCGGCGTGGAGAACGTCTCCCTGCTGAGCACCAACCTGCCGGCGCACACGCATGCGATGAACGCATCCGCCGCGAACGGCGACAACCGCAATCCGAGCGGGCGTCTCTTCGCCGCCAGTACCAGCACGTCCGCGCCGCCCAATCTGTATGCCGCCAGCACCGGGCCGCTGGTGCCACAGAATCCGCAGACGGTCGCGCCTGCTGGCGATAACCAGCCGCACCCGAATCTCCAGCCTTACAGCGTCATCAATTTCTGCGTCGCGCTGAGTGGCATCTTCCCCTCCCGCGACTGACGCCGCGTTCTCCTGGAACAACGCACCTGCGCGCCACAGGGCCGCGCACCGTCCATCCAATTTCCGGAGCAAAACCCCAATGAGTACCCCTTACGTCGGCGAGATCCGCATGTTCGGTTTCGGCAATCGAGGCGCCCCCAATGGCTGGCAAGCCTGCGACGGCAGCCTGCTGCCGATCGCCGAATACGAAGTGCTGTACACGCTGCTCGGCACCACCTACGGCGGCGATGGCGTGAACACGTTCGCGGTGCCCGACCTGCGCGGCCGGCTGCCGATCCATCAAGGCACGGGCCCCGGTCTGAGCAACTATGTCATCGGTCAGCGCGCCGGCACCGAGACGGTGACCGTGCTTGCCACCCAGATGCCGGCGCACACCCACACCCTGGCCGCCACGACGGGCGCGGCTGGCGCAGTGACACCCGGTAACACACTGTTGCCCGGCACGGTCAGCGGCGATTCCTTCTATGTGTCCGATGTCGCCGGCGCGACCGCCTTGCCGATGTCCCAGCAGTCCACAAGCCTGGCGGGCGGCAGCCAGCCGCACGAGAACTGCATGCCCACGCTGACGGTGCAGTTCTGCATCGCGTGGGCCGGCATCTTCCCGTCGCAGGGCTGAGCAGTCCTCCGCCCGCATCCGTCACCCCCGCGTCGCGCAGACGCCGCCACGACAACCACGTGGCACCTCATCGGAGGAACCAAGACATGACCGAACCCTTCATCGGTGAAATCCAGATGTTCGGCTTCAATTTCAATCCACGCTATTGGGCGTTCTGCAACGGCGCCACCCTGCCGATCTCGCAGAACACCGCGCTCTTCTCGTTGCTGGGCACCACGTATGGCGGCAACGGCCAGAGCACGTTCCAACTGCCCAACTTCGCCGGCCGGGCGGGTTGCGAGCAGGGGCAGGGCCCGGGGCTGACGCCGCGCTCATTGGGCGAAACATTCGGCGTCGATGCCGTCACCCTGATCGGCAACCAGATTCCGCAGCACAACCACGGCATCAATGCCTATCTGCCTACCGACCCAACCAAGAGGAGCGGTGCGCCCGTCGCCAACGGGGGGTTGTCGCAGCCCGGCACGACGGTCAACAAGCCGTTCAATGCGGGTGCTCCGAATGCGACGTTCGCGCCGAACATGATCTCGCCGAGCGCGGGCGGCGGATTGCCGCACCAGAACCAGCAGCCGTATCTTGTGGTGAACTTCTGCATCGCACTGCAGGGCGTGTTCCCGTCGTTCCCGTGACATGACGGCGGAGCCTTCCGCCAGGCCGGCGCTGTTCCCTCCGGAACGGCCCGGCCGCACGACCGCACCCGCGCTCCTGGCCGAGCGCGGGTTTTCGTTGCGTTGGCTTCGCGATGCCGACCTGCCCTGGCTGCGCGACCTCTACGCCACAACCCGGGCGGAGGAAATGGCATCGGTGCCGTGGCCGGACGCCGCCAAGCGTGCGTTCCTCGACGGGCAGTTCGATCTGCAGCACCGCCATTACATCGCCCACTACGGCGATGCCGATTTCCTGGCGGTTGAGCGGGACGGGCAGGGCCCGGTCGGCCGCTATTACCTGTGGCGCACGGCGCCGGAGCACGTGCTCGTCGACATCAGCCTGTCGCCGGCGCTGCGCGGCGCCGGGCTGGGCGGCGCGTTGATCGGCCAAAGCCAGCGCGAGGCCGCGACATTCGGGCGCGGCATGCGGCTGCACGTGCTGGAAACCAATCCCGGGGCGCGCCGGCTCTACGAGCGGCTGGGCTTCATCGCGGAGGGCGGCGATGGCGGGCATCTGTCGATGCGCTGGTCGCCCGCGCGTTCCTGACCTGGAAAGACGCTTGGATGCAGCGACGCGCGCTGCTCAGTTGAATACGGCCTGGTAGAGAAAGCCGGCGCGCTCCTGGGCGATCGGTACCAGGAAGATCCCGACTTCGCCGATCCGCGCATGCCGCATCGGGTAGATCTGCTGCGGAAACAGTACCGGCGCCGTGTTGCGGAACAGCAGCGAGAAGGGCGCCCGCGCAGCGTTCGCGGAAGGCGGCGGCAGTGGGCGTGCTTCCACCAGCACGAACTCCACGTCCATGCCGTTCAGCGCGGCGGAGAAGGGCTCGTTCACGCAGCCGGCAAAGTGTTCCAGCGTCAGCAACTCCATCGGTGTTCGGCTCCCGGCTCCTACGGCTGCGCGGCGCGGCAGCGGCGGCCATCCTCGCCGCTGCGTCGTTGTTGCACAAGCGTTCGCAGACTGCACGCGTTCAGCCGGGGGCGAGGGGATTGGCGAGGCAATGGCAGGGTCTGCTGCGCTGCGGTAGGCTTTCAGGCCCGATTCCAGCGTTCCCTGCCGTGTCCGAGCCCGCCATCTACGATCCCCGCACCGTCGAAACCGCCGCCCAGTCGTTCTGGGCGAACACCCGTGCCTTCGAGGTGCGCGAGGGCGGCGGCAAGCCGAAGTACTACTGCCTGTCGATGCTGCCGTATCCGTCCGGCGCGCTGCACGTGGGCCACGTGCGCAACTACACCATCGGCGACGTGATCAGCCGCCACAAGCGCATGACCGGCCACAACGTGCTGCAGCCGATGGGCTGGGACGCGTTCGGCTTGCCAGCCGAGAACGCCGCGATCAAGAACAAGACCGCGCCGGCCAGGTGGACCTACGCCAACATCGAGCACATGCGCGCGCAGCTGCAGTCGCTGGGCTACGCCATCGACTGGAGCCGCGAGTTCGCCACCTGCAGGCCGGACTACTACGCCCACGAGCAGCGCATGTTCGTGCGCCTGCTGAAGAAGGGCGTGGCCTACCGCAAGAATTCGGTGGTCAACTGGGACCCGGTGGACCAGACCGTGCTGGCCAACGAGCAGGTGATCGACGGCCGCGGCTGGCGCACCGGCGCGCTGGTGGAGAAGCGCGAGATCCCGCAGTGGTTCCTGCGCATCACCGACTACGCGCAGGAGCTGCTGGACGAACTGGACAAGCTGGAAGGCTGGCCGGACTCGGTCAAGACCATGCAGCGCAACTGGATCGGCCGCAGCCAGGGACTGGAGATCCAGTTCCCGGTCGATGGCGAGGAGGCGCCGCTGACGGTCTTCACCACCCGCCCCGACACCCTGATGGGCGTGACCTTCATCAGCATCGCCGGCGAGCATCCGCTGGCGCAGAAGGCCGCGCGCGCCAACCCCGAGCTGGCCGACTTCATCGCCGGCCTCAAGCAGGGCGGCGTGTCCGAGGCGGAACTGGAGACCCAGGAAAAGCGCGGCATGGCCACCGGCCAGTGGGCCCGACACCCGCTCACCGGCGAGGACATCCCGATCTACGTCGCCAACTTCGTGCTGATGGGCTACGGCACCGGCGCGGTGATGGCGGTGCCGGCGCACGACCAGCGCGACTGGGAGTTCGCCAAGGCCTACGGGCTGCCGGTCAAGCCGGTGATCGTCGATGCGGCGACCCGCGACGCGCTGGAGGAGATGTCCTCGCACCTGAAGGAACACGACGATCCGATGGCGGTGGCGCTCGGGGGCCATGCCCCGGTGGACGTGTACGAGATCGACGCGGCCGTGGCGATGGTGCGCGAGTACCTGCGCCGGATCGAGGAGGAAGGCGCGCACACCGAGCGCGGCTGGCTGATCAACTCCGGCGAGTTCAACGGCATGGACTTCGACGCCGCGTTCGAGGCGCTGGCGGTGAAGTTCGAGCTGGCCGGCACCGGCATCCGGCGGGTCAACTTCCGCCTCCGCGACTGGGGCGTGAGCCGTCAGCGCTACTGGGGCTGCCCGATCCCGGTGATCCATTGCCCCGGCTGCGGCGTGGTGCCGGTGCCGGAGGACCAGCTGCCGGTGGTGTTGCCGGAGGACGTGGCCGACGCATTCGCTTCCGGCGACGTGCATTCGCCGATCAAGTCCGACCCCGAATGGCGCAAGACCACCTGTCCGCAGTGCGGCGGCGCGGCCGAGCGCGAGACCGACACCTTCGACACCTTCATGGAGTCGAGCTGGTACTACGCCCGCTACACCTCGCCGGGCGCGGCCGACATGGTCGACGAGCGCGCCAACTACTGGCTGCCGGTCGACCAGTACATCGGCGGCATCGAGCACGCGATCCTGCACCTGATGTATTTCCGCTTCTACCACAAGCTCCTGCGCGACGCCGGGCTGGTGCACAGCGACGAGCCGGCCACCCGCCTGCTCACCCAGGGCATGGTCATCGCCGACACCTTCTTCCGCGAGCTGGACAACGGCGGCAAGGAATGGATCAACCCGGCCGACGTGGAGCTGCAGCGCGACGACAAGGGCCGCATCACCGGCGCCACGCTGGCCGCGGACGGCCAGCCGGTGCGGATCGGCGGCACCGAGAAGATGTCGAAGTCGAAGAACAACGGCGTCGACCCGCAGCTGCTGGTGGACCGCTATGGCGCCGACACCGTGCGCCTGTTCTCGATGTTCGCCGCGCCGCCGGACCTGTCGCTGGAATGGAGCGACGCCGGCGTGGAAGGCATGGCGCGCTTCCTGCGCCGGCTGTGGCGCGACGTGCACGCGCATGCCGCGCAGCCGGACCATCCGGCGGTCGATCCTGCCGCGCTGGACGCGCCGCAGAAGGCGCTGCGCCGGCAGGTGCACGAAGCCATCGCCAAGGTCGGCGACGACTACGCGCGCCGGCACGCCTTCAACACCGCCATCGCCGCGCTGATGGAGCTGATGAACGCGATCGGCAAGTTCAACGATCTGTCCGACCAGGGCCGAGCGGTGCGCCACGAGGCGTTCGAGGCCATCGTCCTGCTGCTGAACCCGATCACCCCGCACATCAGCCACGCCCTGTGGCAGGTGCTGGGCCATCCGGAAACGCTGCTGGAGGACGTGCCGTTCCCGCAGGCGGACCCCGCCGCGCTGGTGCGCGATGCGGTCAAGCTGGCGGTACAGGTCAACGGCAAGCTGCGTGGCACCGTCGAGATCGCGGTGGACGCGCCGCGCGAGGCGATCGAAGCCGCCGCGCTGGCCGAACCGAACGTGGCCGCGTTCGTGGCCGGGCAGGCGCCGAAGAAGGTCATCGTGGTGCCGGGCAAGATCGTGAACATCGTTGTCTGATCGCGCTCGTCATCCCCGCGAAAGCGGGGATCCAGCCTTTGGTGGTTGCGTTCAAGTCAAAAGCCGGATTCCCGCTTTCGCGGGAATGACGGGTAAAAGCCTTGCCGTTTTCGCCTAGACTGCCCCCCATGAAATCCCGCCTCGCCATCCTTGCCCTGTCCGCCGCGCTGCTGTCCGGCTGCGGCTTCCACCTGCGCAACGCCCTCAACCTGCCGGCCGACCTGGGCCCGGTGCGGGTGCTGGCGGCCGATCGCTACAGCCCGCTGGGCGATCTGCTGGCCGAGGGCCTGCAGCGCGCAGGCGCGCAGGCGGCCCCCGCGGAGGCCAGCGAAGGGGTGGCCACCCTGCAGGTGATTTCCGAGCAGTGGGCGGACACGCCGATCAGCAACGACCAGTCAGGCCGCGCCCAGGAATATGCGCTGCGTTATGCGGTGGTGTTCAGCCTGCGCCGCGCCGACGGCAGCACCGCGGTGCCGCAGCAGGCGGTGGAGCTGTCGCGCGATTACCTGGCGCCGGCGGTGGACTCCATCGGCAAGGCCAGCGAGCGCGAGATGCTGGTGCGCGAGCTCCGGCGCGACATGGCGGCGGCGATCCTGCGCCGCGTCGACGCCGCCTCCAAGCCGGCCGCGCAATAACGCCGGCTGTCCGCGCATGGAACTGGGTGCCGACCGCCTTGCCGGGCAACTGGCCAACGAGCCGCTGCGGCCGGTCTATCTGATTGCGGGGAGCGAACCGCTGCTGGTGCTGGAAGCGGCCGACGCGGTCCGTGCTGCTGCCCGCGCGCAGGGCATCACCGACCGGGAAGTGCACGACATGGAAGGCCGCGATGCCGACTGGGATGGACTGGATGCGTCGATCAACGCGCCCAGCCTGTTTGCCAGTCGCCGTCTGGTGGAAGTGCGGCTGCCCACCGGCAAGCCGGGAGCGGAGGGCGCCAAGCTGATCTCCGGCTTCTGCGCCGCGCCGCCGCCGGACGTGGTGCTGCTGGTGATCGCCGGCGAATGGTCGAAGTCGCACGCCGGCAAGTGGAGCGAGGCCGTCGCCCGCACCGGCCACTTGGCCATCGCGTGGCCGGTGAAGCCGCATGAGCTGTCCGGCTGGATCGGCCAGCGCCTGCGCAGCCGCGGCATCAAGGCCGCGCCCGACGCGGTGGCGCGGCTGGCGCAGCGGGTGGAGGGCAACCTGTTGGCGGCGGCGCAGGAAGTGGACAAGCTGGCGCTGCTGCTGCAGGGGCAGCCGGAGGTACTGGATGTCGAGCGGATGGACGCGCTGGTCGCCGATTCCGCGCGTTTCGACGTGTTCCGGCTGGTCGATGCCGCCCTCAACGGACAGGCCGCGCAGGTCTCGCGGGTGATCGCCGGGCTGAAGGCGGAGGGCGAGGCGATTCCCGCGCTGATGGGTATGGTGGTGAAGGAGCTCAATACCGTCGCCGCGCTGGCGCGCGCGCGGAATTTCGCCGCCGAGTGCAAGGCGCAGCGCATCTGGCCGGCCAAGGAGGCCGTGTACAAGCGCGCGCTGTCGCGGCATCCGCCGGAGCGCTGGCAGCGGCTGCTGGTGGAAGCCGGTGGCGTCGACCGCGTGTCCAAGGGCCGGGTGCGGCCGGGCCGCGAGTCCCACGACGCCTGGCTGCAACTCGAGCGACTGTTGCTGGCGGTCGCGGACCCGGGCGCGCTGCGCCTGCTGGCATCGTGAGCAGCCCGCTGCGGGTGTTCTATGGCGGCAGCTTCGACCCGGTGCATAACGGGCACCTGGCCGTCGCCCGCGCCGCGCGCGATGCGCTGCATGCGGAGGTGGCGTTGCTGCCCGCGGGCGATCCGCCCCACAAGGACGCCACCCATGCCGATGCCGACCAGCGCGCGCAGCTGCTGGCGCTCGCGCTGCAAGGAGAGCCCGGGCTGCGGGTGGATACGCGCGAGCTGCACCGCCCCGGCCCGTCCTACACCTTCGACACCCTGGCCGAGCTGCGCGCCGAAGCGGGCGCCAGCGCGCCGCTGGCCTGGCTGGTCGGCGCGGATTCGCTGCTGCAGCTGCACACCTGGCACCGCTGGCGCGAATTGTTCGATCTGGCCCATATCGTCGCGGTGCAGCGCCCGGGCGCCCAGGTCGATGCCGCGCGCCTGCGCGAACAGGCGCCGCAGGTGCTGGCCCAGGTCAATGGCCGCTGGCTGCCACCCGATGCGTTGGCTGATGGGCCAGCTGGCGGCTTCGCCCTGCTGCCGCTGGCGGAACTGCGGCCGGAGTCCTCCACCGAACTGCGCCGCCGCATCGCCGCCGGCGAACCGTGGCGGGAGTGGGTGCCGGCGGCCGTGGCCGCGCGTATCGACAGCCTTCATCTCTACCGCAACCCGGCCGTTATACTGCCTGCGTTTCCATCGAGCGATCGCCCTTGACCACCGCCGCCCAAGTCATCAAGACCAGCCTGCCCAACCCGCCGCCCTCCGTGGATGCCCTGCTCAAGGCCGTGCACGACGGGCTGGA